>NYZB01000074.1 GCA_002687015.1 Deltaproteobacteria bacterium | reverse complement strand
TCGGCGAGAGACCTCGTGAGACAGGCGCGGGAGCGGCCTGGCGGAAGGGTCCATGCCGTGGCGTGGCCGCATACCTGGCTGTTGCAGGAGGGGTGGCGCGAAGGTGGGGGGCTGCTGGATCCAGCGGAGTGCCCGGGCTGATCCAGGGAGCGGCGCCCGACGACCTCGCCGGGCCCGCGGACGCCCAGCTCCAGGCCGGAGCACCCCGGCCCAAGGCCCCTCTTTCCCTCACCAACCCTCCGGCAACCACCGTGCTCGCGGCGTGCCGCGTTCTCGCGTTGGATCGCACCGAATTGCATGGCCCAGCCCGAGATTCCCTATCCCTGGGACCCGGGCTTTCGCCGCGTTCGCGAGACCTCGCCGAGCGGAAGGCCTCTTCCGCGCTCTCAGCGCCCCGGGATGACCAGGCGTTGGCCGATCTTGAGGTGGTGGGCGTTGGAGAGGTCGTTGGCGGAGACCAGGGACTGGCGGGTGACGCCGAAGCGGCGTGCGACGGCGTCGAGGGTGTCGCCGGCGCGGATGGTGTAGGTGCCGCCGGCGGTCGCCCGGGCAGTGACGGTTCCGGTGCCGGGGAGCTTCAGCACCTGGCCTACGTGGATGCGGTTGCGGTTCGCGAGGCCGTTCTCGGCCATGAGGGCCCGCTCCGACACGCCGAAGCGCCGGCCGATGGCGCTCAGGGTGTCTCCCCGCCGCACCCGGTAGCGGCCGTCGGCGGGTCGCTGGGTGGGGGTGCTCGGGGGGGCGGCGACGTAGCGGGTGCCTCCTCGTACGGGGAGCTTCAGCACCTGCCCGGCCCGGATGCGGTGGCGGCTTCGCAGACCGTTCAGGGCGACCAGCTCGGACTCGCGCACTCCGAAGCGGCTGGCGATGCGGGACAGGCTGTCGCCCCGTCGGACGCGGTAGTTGCGATCCGGGAGCTGCTTCGCGTGGCGCTTGCCCGCATCGAGGCTGGCGAGCACGGCCTCGGGTGTGGCGCGCATCGGATCGCGGGGGACCCGGAGGGGGTAGCCCTTCGGCACGTACTTCTGACCCGTCCAGACCGGGCTGGCCAGCGCGGGGTTTGCCTCGCGCAGGGCATCCGTTCCGACGCCGTAGAGGGCCGCCAGGTCCGACGCCCTGACGAAGTGCTTCATCACGACGATCTCGGGGCGCGCCGGCGGATCGCGCAGCAGCTCGCCGAAGTGGAGCGTCGCTTGCTCCTGGACCTCGAGGGCTGCCAGGAACTCGCAGTAGAAGTTCCTGGATGCGAAACCGAAGGTCCGGCTCTTGTACTTGTCGATGATCGTCTCGATGTCGCGTGTGCCGAGCTTGCGGACGGCGCGGGCCATGCCCGCCGGGCCATGGTTGTAGGCCGTGAGTGCCAGCGGCCAGGTCTCCAGCCGTTGGTGGTTCGAGCTCAGGAGTCGAGCGGCGGCGACCGTGGCCAGGTAGGGATCGTTGCGCTCGTCGACCACGTGATCGACGCGCATGTAGAGGCGGCCGGTGCTCCGCGTGAACTGCCACAGGCCCGACGCGCCGACGTGGGAGCGCGCCTTCGGGTTGAACGAGGATTCGACGTGGGGCAGGGCGACCAGGGCCTCGGGGAGGCGGCGGTCCCGGAAGACCTGCCGCATGTAGCCCTCCCAGCGCCCCTGCCGGATCAGCCCCTCGCGGAACTTGTCGGCCTGCCCGCGTTGGAAGCGGATCCGACGGCTGGCCTCGCGCAGGGTGGCGTTCGTCACGCCCTTCGGGAAGAGGGCCAGGACGCGCTTCTCCTCGGTGCTGAGGCCGCTCCGCTTGCCGGTGGCCAGGCGGCGCACGATCGCCTTGAAGTGCTCGCGTCGGGCCTTGACCCGGCGCTCGCGACCGCGCCTGGACAGGTCACGGGGGGCGCTCGTCACCTCGTAGACGACCCGTAGGTCCCGCGAGTCGTGGAGCAGGCCGTGATCGCCGTCGACCTCGCTGTAGATGCGCTTCCAGAAGTCGACCTGCGGGACCAGGCCCGGCGTCATCGGGAAGTCGGGATCGGCCGAGCCCGGGCTCGCGGCCACGGCCCATCCCAGGACCATCAGAAGCGGCAGGAAGCGACGCATCGACCCTTCGTTCATCGGCAAGAGCAGGATCCAACCTGACGGGATCCGGCCAGGGTAGGAGCTGACCCGGGCTCTAGCCCGGGTGGGGGAACCCCACCGGTGAGACGAGTTCAGCGACCGTTCATTCGGTCGGAGAACGGCTTCCGGCCCCAACTACTTCTTGCGGCCTTTCCGGCGCGATTTCCGTGCGGCTTTTCGCTTTTTCTTGGCCTTGTTGCTGGCCCCCGCGGCCTGCCGCCGGCGCATCTTCCGGTTTCCCCCGCCCGGGACGCCGCCCATCAGCGCCGCCGGATCCATGTCCCCCGGGATCCCGGCGCCCGCGAGCCGGTTCAGGCCCGGGATCTTCGAGAGCAGGCCTCCACCGCCACCGAGCGAGGCCATCATCTCGCGCATCTGGGAGAAGCGGCCGACCAGCTCCGTCACGTCCTTCGGGGCTCGGCCGCTGCCGCCGGCGATGCGACGGGCGCGGCTCTTGTCGATCACGTCGGGCTTCTTGCGTTCCAGCACCGTCATCGACTGGATCATCGACTCGACCTTGACCAGCTCGCGCTCGTCCACCTGTTCGGCGAGCTCACCGAACATGGGCATCTTGGCCATCACGTCCTTCAGCGGACCCATCTTCTGGATGGTCTTCAGCTGGGCGAGCAGGTCGTCCATGCCGAACTGGCCCTTCAGCATGCGCTCGGCGTCTTCCTCGGCCTGCTGGGTGTCGACGACCTCCTCGAAGTCCTGCACCAGGCCGACGATGTCGCCCATCCCGAGGATGCGGGAGGCCAGGCCCTCGGGTCGGAAGGCCTCCAGCCGGTCGACGGTCTCGCCCGTACCGATGAACTTGATCGGCACGCCGGTGACGGACTTCACGGCCAACGCGGCACCGCCGCGCGAGTCGCCGTCCAGCTTGGTGAGCACCAGCCCATCCAGGTCCAGGCGCTCGGCGAAGGCCTGGGCCACGTTGACGGCGTCTCGCCCCATCAGGGCGTCGCAGACGAGCAGGGAGTTCGCGGGCCGCGTGGCGCCGCCGATCGCCTCAAGCTCGGTCATCAAGTCGTCGTCGATGGCCAGGCGCCCCGCGGTGTCGTAGACGATCGCGTCGAAGCCCTCCGCCGCGGCCCGTGCCCGCGCCGCGGCGCAGATCGAGGCGGGCTGCTCCCCCTCGGCTCCCGCATGCACCGGCACCTCGATGCTCGCGCCGAGCTGCTGCAGCTGGAGCACGGCGGCCGGCCGAGCGATGTCGGCGGCGACCAACAGGGGGCGGCGGCCGTCCTTTGCGAGGTGGCGTGCCAGCTTCGCGGCGATCGTGGTCTTGCCGACGCCCTGGAGCCCCAACAGCATGATCGAGGTGACGCCATCGGCGTCGCGCGAGAGCTCGGGATCGACCGGCCCCATGAGCGCGACCAGCTCGTCCTCGCAGACCTTCACGAAATGCTGGCCGGGTGTGACCTGGTGGAGCTGCCCCGAGGCGTCCTTGACGCGCGTCTCGACCTTGTCGCCGAGGGCCCGCTCCTTGACGCGGGCCAGGAAGTCCTTCACCACCGCGAAGTCGACGTCGGCCTCGAGCAGGGAGGCGCGCCCCTCGGCAAGGGCATCCTTGACGTTGGATTCGTCGAGGGTGCGGGTCCCCGCGAGCCGCTCGCGGGCCCGCTTGAAGCCGTCGGTCAGGGTCTCGAGCATGGGGTCTCCGGAAGGGGACGGGAGAATAACAACCCCCGGAGCCGCGAACGCGAACCCCGGCGAAGCCCTCGCCGTCTCATTGTGGTATCTCAGATCCGTCCGGGCCCTGGCGGCCGGAGGGAGAAGAGGAGGGGCCATGCCCACCGACGTCGAAGCCCAGATCACGGGCAACGTGTGGAAGATCGAGAGGGCCGTGGGAGACGCACTCGAGGAGGAGGACGTGATCATGATCCTCGAGTCCATGAAGATGGAGATTCCGGTCGAGGCGCCCTGCGGCGGCAGGCTCTCGGAAATCCGGGTCACCGAGGGCGACAACATCGAGGAGGGTGCCGTCCTCGCGGTGATCGACTGAGAGGCTCGCATGACCCCCGGGCTCAAAGTGCGGGCGCTTCGCCCGAAGGACCGGGACGCTGCCCTCGCCTATCTCGGCCGGGAGCACCGCCTGAACCTGGCGCTGATCGATCTGGTCCTCCGGCTGGGCCGGCCGGCCTCGCGCCTGGCGCCGCGTCCCGAGCTCGTGGCGGCCTGGCAGGGAAGCGAGCTGGCGGGCGTGGCCGCGCTGCGGCCCAGCCTGATGCTGGATGCCCGCGCCCAGCCCGAGGCCCTCGAAGCTCTCTTCCCGCATCTGGGCGGCGTCGGCTCGGGGCTGGTCAAGAGCACCGAGGACGTCGTCGGCCCCCTCTGGGAGTGGCTCTCCTCGCGGGGGCACAAGTCCATCCTCGATCGGATCGAGATCGGCTACGCCGTCGAGCCCGGGGCCTTGCGGCCCGCCGCGGCTCCCGTGGGCTGGGAGGTGCGCAGCGCCCGAGCCGCCGACCTCGACAGCCTCGTGGAGGCGGCCCGCCGTAGTCTTCTCGAAGAGGACCGGCCCGACCCCTCGAAGGGCGATCCCGACGGGTTCCGGCGCTGGGTCCACAGCCGGCTGCCGCGGGCCACGGTAGCCGAGGGACCTCCGGGCCTCGGGTTCGTGGCCTACGGCGACGTCCAGTGCCAGCGCGGTTGGCTCCTCCAGGGCGTCTACACCTGGCCCGAGAGCCGGCGCCGGGGCCTGGCGGCGGCGGGTGTCAGCCAGCTCTGCGCGGAGGCCTTCGGCGCCGGCGCCGACCACGTGCAGCTGGCGGTGGTGGATGGGAACGAGGCCGCCGAGCGCCTCTATGGGAAGCTCGGCTTCGACCGCTATGCGAGGCTCC
This sequence comes from Deltaproteobacteria bacterium, assembly GCA_002687015.1. GTDB lineage: Bacteria > Myxococcota_A > UBA9160 > UBA9160 > UBA6930. The sequence goes on along the minus strand of NYZB01000074.1, from coordinate 11,533 downwards.
GCACCCTGCTCTTCGCGTGACGACACCCCCGGCTCTCGCTTGAAGCTCCTCCCGCGCACCGGTAGCCTGCGCCGCTCACGAGGAGAATCCGATGGCACTCCTGGAAGGCAAGGTGGCGCTGGTGACCGGCGCCGGCGGCGGTCTGGGCCGCGAGCACGCACTGGCGATGGCCCGCGAGGGCGCGAAGCTGGTCGTGAACGATCTGGGCGGAAGCCGTGACGGAACCGGCGGCGGCCACTCGATGGCCGACGTGGTCGTCGACGAGATCAAGGAGCTGGGCGGCGAGGCCGTGGCCAACTACGACAGCGTGGCCACCGTCGAAGGCGGCGAACGCATCGTGCAGAGTGCCGTCGAGGCCTTCGGCCAGCTCGACATCTGCGTGAACAACGCGGGCATCCTACGCGACAAGACCGTCTCGAAGACCACCGAAGATCTCTGGGATCCGGTCATCGCGGTTCATCTGAAGGGCACCTACGCCGTCTCCCGGCCGGCCTTCAACCACATGAAGGAGCGCGGCCAGGGCGGGGTGATCATCAATACCTCGTCCACCTCCGGCCTGAACGGGAACTTCGGACAGGCCAACTACGGCGCGGCCAAGGCGGGGATCGCCGGCTTCACCCGCTGCATGGCCCTCGAGGGGCAGCGCTATGGGATTCGCTGCTTCATCCTGGCGCCAGTGGCCCTGACCCGCCTCACCGAGGACCTGCCGGGCATGCAGGACGATTCCATGAAGGCCCGCCTGGATCCCCGGCTGGTGTCGCCCCTCGTCGTCTTCCTGGGCAGCGAGCTCTCGAAGGAGCACACGGGCCGCACCTTCTACGTGGGCGGCGGCCGTATCGCCGAGATGAAGATGGTGACGGCCGAGGGCGTCACCAAGACCGCGGACGACGGCATCTGGACTGCTCAGGAGATCTCCGACCAGATCGGCGACATCCTGCTGCCCGAGTAGAGGCACGGGACGCACGCGGCGACCCGCGGGGACGGCCGCGACCTCGTCGGTGGGAACCTCACGGCGAGAGCGCGTTTCTCAAGACGGGCCGGGACGGGTACGCTCTCGGTGCGCCCCGCGGCGGTCGGGCAGACCCGCGGCGCCACGCGGCCGGGGTGGGGTGAAGGTGGTGAGAGGACACAGGTGAACGACGCGCTCAAGTCCTCCGTGCCGGATCCGGAGCAGGCGGCCGCACCCCCGGAGCCCGGACCCGAGGAGGTGCGCCTCCCGGACCCCCAGGTCGCCGATCCCATCTCGGCCATGGTCGCCCGCTACAACCTCTTCTTCCGCTGGTTCGCGCGACGCTTCTTCCGGCACCTGGACATCGACGATCAGACCGCCGAACGCCTGCGCAGCCTCGAGGAGCGAGGCGCCGTCGTGTACGTGATGCGGTACGCGAGCCGCCTCGACTACTTCCTCTTCAATACGCTCCTCGCCCGCAAGGGGCTGCGCCTTTCGGCCTTCGCCAACGGCCTCTCCTTCTACTACTACCAACCGGTCTGGGCTGCCCTGCAGCGCTGGTGGGAGCGCCTTCAGGTGCCTCGCAAGGATCGCTGGTCGGCCGACCGCCAGCGTGCCCTCGAAAAGGCCCGCGAAGTCGTGCGCAGCGGTGAGTCGATGTTCCTCTTCCTGCGCACGGCTCGGCTCTCGAGCGTGCTGCACGGGCGCGAGGCCGCGGTCGAACGCGGCCGCCGCGAGCAGGACCTGCTCGCCGAGGTGGTCCACACGGCACGGCAGGAAGGCCACGAAGTCGCCCTCGTGCCGCTCGCGCTCTTCTGGCGCAAGGGGCCCCGCTCGAGCCGCCGCTTCCTGAACCTGACCTACGGCGCACCGACCCGCCCGACCGACATCGCCAAGGTCACGTCCTTCCTGCTCACCTACCGCGACCTCTCGATGCGCTTCGGAGAACAGATCAACCTGCGCGCCTTCCTCGCGAGCCAGGAGGGCACGCCCCGCATCCTCATCAAGAAGCTGCGCCGGGTCATCCAGCTCTTCCTCTACCGCGAGGAACGGGGCGTCGAGGGCCCCACGCTGCGCCCCCGTCACCGCGTGCAGGAGATGGTGCTCGGCCACCCGGAGGTCACCCGGGCGGTGGCCGCACGCGCGGAGGACCCGAAGACCACGCCGGAGGCCGCGCGAGCCGAGGCCGAGAAGGTGTTCCGCGAGATCGCGGCGAACATGAACAGCACCACGCTGGCGATCCTCTATGTGCTGGTGGGCTGGATCTTCCGCAAGCTCTTCCATTCGATCGAGATCTCTGGGCTCGAGCGCGTCTCGGAGCTGGCGAAGCAACGCCCGGTGGTCCTGGTGCCGAGCCATCGCTCCTATTTCGATTTCCTGATCCTGTCGTGGCTCTTCTACGGCAACCACTGTACGCCGCCCCACATCGCGGCCCGGGACAACATGGGCTTCGGGCCCTTCGGCCCGATCTTCCGATGGGTGGGCGCCTTCTACCTGCGCAAGTCCTTCGACGACGACCTCTACAAGGCCGTCTTCCGGAGCTACATCGGCTACCTGGTCAAGGAGGGCTTCACCCAGGAGTTCTTCATCGAGGGGGGACGCTCGCGGACGGGCAAGAGCCTGGCCCCCCGCATGGGCATGCTCTCCTGGAACATCCAGGGCTTCGTCGACAGCGGCCGTCAGGACCTGATCTTCGTGCCCGTGGGCATCACCTACGAGCGCCTGGTCGAAGAAGGCGCGATGGTCGACGAGCTGGAGGGGGGTAGCAAGCAGCAGGAGAGCGTGCTCGGCCTCATGCGCGCCCGGAAGGTGCTGCAGCGCCGCTTCGGCAGCGTGTTCGTGCGCTTCGGCGAAGCCGTCTCCCTGGCCAAGGCCCTCGGCGAGAACCGCGAGCTCTTCCTCGGCGCGGAGACACCGGAGCAGGTTGCCCAGAAGCGCATCTTCACCGAGAGCCTGGCCAACGACCTGGTCGAGAGGATCAACTGGTCGATCGTTGCCAATGCCACCTCGGTGGCGGCCTGTGCCCTGCTCGGCGAGCCGCGGCGCGGTGTCTTCCGTCACGAGCTGGTGCAGCGCATGACCGAGGTCGTCGAGCTGCTCCGGCTCCAGGACGTGCAGCTGACGCCCGCCCTGCTCGCGGACGAGCCCGAGTTCAACGATTCGATCACCTTCCTGCTGCGCAGCGGCCTGATCAAGTCGGAGGAGGATCCGCGCGGCGAGATCCTCTTCTACGAGGATTCCCATCGGCGCGCTCTCGATGTCTACCGAAACGTGCTCTTCCACTTCCTCATGGCGCCGAGCTTGATCGCAGCCCAGGTGTTGCGCGGGACGACGAAGGAGGAGCTGGCTCGGGACCTCGACTTCTGGCTCGATCTCCTCTATCGCGAGTTCTTTGCGCCCAAGGCGCTCGTCAAGGCCGCGCAGCAAGACGCCTTCCTGGACTACTTCGAGCGCGCTGGCGTGCTGGAACGCAGCGAAGAACGCCTGGTCGCGACCGAGAAGGGCCGCCCCTACTTCGCCTTCCTGGCGCAGCAGACGCGCAGCCTGCTCGAGGCCTACCACGCCGCCTTCTCGGTGATCGCCGCGAGCGAGGAGCCCCAGACGGTCAAGCAGCTCGAGAAGGACGCCGAGCAGCACTTCCGGCGGGCGCACCTGATCGGGGAGGTGCAACGCACCGAGGGTTGGAACCCCGTGACCTTCCGCAATGCGCTGGAGCTCCTGGCCCGGCGCGGCATCGTGGAGAAGCAGGCACCCGAAGGCCGCGGAGAAGCCCGCTATGCACGCGGGGAGGCCTTCGAAGACCTCTCCAGCCTGTTGGCGCGGCTGGCGGGGGCATTGGGCGCTCGGTAGTCTCCGCGCCCCATGATCTGCGAGAACCCCCCGGACTTCGCGAAGCGCGGAGGCCTCGTGACCGCGATTGCCCAGGATCACTCCACAGGTGAGATCCTGATGGTCGCCTACATGAACGAGGAGTCCTTCCTGGAGACTCTCGCGAGGGGCGAGGTGGTCTACTGGAGCACGTCGCGGAACGAGCTCTGGCACAAGGGCGAGAGCAGCGGGAACGTGCAGATCCTGAAGGAGCTGCGCGTCGACTGTGACGGAGACGCCGTGCTGCTGAAGGTGGATCAGAAGGGGGACGCGGCATGCCACACCGGCAAGCGCAGCTGCTTCTTCCGCAAGCGCGACGGCGAGGGCTGGACGGACGATGGCGAGCAGGTCTTCGACCCGAAGGAGGTCTACGGGTCGTGAGGGCCGGTGATTCGAAGGCTCGGGGCGCGCGGTGAGCGCGGCCCGCAAGCGGATCCTGCGCCTCGGGCTTCCGAAGGGCAGTCTCCAGGACACGACGGCCCGGCTCTTCGCGCTGGCCGGCTACAACATCCGCTTTCCCTCGCGCTCCTACTACCCGGAGATCGACGACCCCGAGATCGAGTGCATCCTGATCCGGGCGCAGGAGATGGCCCGGTACGTCGAGCAGGGCGTGATCGACGCTGGGATCACGGGCATCGACTGGGTCAAGGAGAACGGCGCCAAGGTCAAGGAGCTGGCCGACTTGAAGGCGCCCTGGCCGAACTACCGTACCGTGCGGTGGCTCCTGGCGGTCAAGGAAGGCTCGAAGATCAAGAAGCCGGGCGACCTCCAGGGCAAGCGAGTCGCCACCGAGGCCGTCGGGCTGACGAAGCGCTACCTCCGCAGCCACGGCGTGAAGGCGGATGTCGAGTTCTCCTACGGGGCCACCGAGGTCAAACCGCCCGTGCTGGCGGACGCCATCGTGGACGTCTCCGAGACCGGCTCGAGCATTCGCGCGAACAACCTGCGCGTGCTCGACACGGTGCTCGAGAGCACGCCTCGTTTCATCGCCAACAAGGAGGCCTACGGCGAGGCCTGGAAGAAGCGCAAGCTCGATCGGATGCTCCTGATGCTGATGGGCGCGATCGCCGCCGCGGGGCGTGTAGGACTGATGATGAACGTGCCGCGCGCGCGCCTCGACGAGGTCCTCGGCGTGCTGCCCGCGCTGGGCACGCCCACGATCTCGGCGCTTGCCGACGACCGTTGGGTCGCGATCAATACGGTGATCGAGGAGGCCGTCGTTCGGGAGCTCCTTCCCGAACTCGTCGAGATGGGCGCTCGGGGGATCGTCGAGTATCCGCTCGCCAAGATCGTCGGGTGAGCCGCCTCCTTCGCTTCGCCACGCTCCTGCCCCACTACGCCGAGACCGCGTTCAAGGGCTTCTTCGGCCATCGCTTGCCGGGGCAGGGCGAGCGCCAGGTCGCCCAGGCCGCCATCCTCGAAGGGGATCGTGTGGTGCTCACCCTGCGTCCGGAGCTGCGCGGCTGGGAGCTACCGGGCGGGCGAATCGACCCGGGAGAGACGCCCGAGGAGGCCGTGATCCGCGAGGTCCAGGAGGAGACCGGCCTCGAGGTCGCGGTGGAACGGCTGGCCGGCCGCTACCGGCGCCTGGGCTTCCTGCCTCACATGGCCTGGGTGTATCGCTGCCGCCCCGTAGGTGGCCGTCTGGCGACCAGCCCTGAGACGCCGCGTGTTCAGTGGTTCGCACTCGACGACATCCCCGGCACGCTGTTCCCCTGGTACCGCGGACCCCTGAAGGACGCACTGCCCGAGACCGGCCCGCCCGTCGAACGCGAGGAGCACCAGGGTGTGGCGGCCATTGCGGCCGGCATGGGCATCGACCTGCGCATGCGGCTCTCGGACGACGAGGCGAGGTAGCGCGGAGCCCGCTCCCGTGACATGGGAGACGGCGTTGCCGGGTCAGGCCTGCGCCGCGCCCAGCGTGGAGCCGGCCAGAATGGCCGACAGGATCGCGCCGAACACGAAGAGGCCGAAGTCCCCTTCGGTGTTCGCGATGCGCGCGCTCGCCGTGAGCGCGAGCGCGACCATCGAGACCGATGCGACGATCCCGACGATGTGGAGCAGAGCCGTCGAGGCCGAGCCGAAGAGCGCGCCGGGGCCGCTCTCGCGGAACCGATGCCGGGCCCCGAAGTAGGTTCCACCGAACCACCAGGCGAGACCGGCGACGAGGAGCAGGTCGGGCATGGTGCCGGCCTCAGGGGCCCGCCAGGACGTCCGGACGGAACTCGCGCCAGTCGCGCGCGAGGCTCTCGACGTCCTCTTCCTGGGGATCCCATCCGATGCCGTGACCCGTCGCGATGAAGTAGCCCATGTTCTGGCTGACCTGATTGGTGCGAAGCGTGCGCCGCTGCTTCACGACGGCATCGAAGAGTTGCTCGAACGCGTAGCTGTACGCGTTGCCGTCGGGATATTCGTCCTGGGGGACGACCAGCATCTCGTCGATGTCAGCGACGAGGTCCTGCACCTCGCGTGAAGCACCTACCCGGACCTCGGCCCTGGGCTGCGCCTCCGAGACCGCGACCCCATCGGTGGAGGCGACCGGTGAGATCTCGACCTCGTCGCCGCAGCCGCCAAGCCAGGCAGTGGCGAGGCAGAGCGCGAGAAGGGCGGGTCGGAAGGCCATGTTTCCGCTTCGCCCGAACGAGTGAGGAGCTTGAGACGGCGCAGGTGCCCCGAAAAGAAAACCGCCCTCCCAGGAACGCCTTCCGGAAGGGCGGTGCTTCTCAGTGCATGGCGCTGTGCGAAAAACGTGCGTCGGGCCTCACCCCAACGCGCATGCTCCGCCTACGCGCTGGTCTCTCGGAGGCCGCTCTGCTCGAGCTCCTTGCCGAGCTGTTGGACCTTGCGCTTGAACTCGTCGTAGGGGTCGTCGAAGGAGAGGATGATCTCGGTGGTGCGCGGGATCTCGTCGCCGTTGAGTAGACCGCGGTAGCGGTTCAGGTTGGCGAGGATCGCTTCGGCCACCTTGAGCGCGCGCTTCTCGGTCTTGATCAGCGGCGACTGCAGGGTGTAGACGTTGTTGCGGCCCCAGAGGCTCTCGTCGCGCACGATCGCGATCTCGCGGTAGACGCTGTTGATCGGATCGAAGTTGTACTCGACACGGACCTCTTTGAAGATGTCCGAGTTGCCGGTGTAGAAGCCGCGTTCCTTCTCGACCTTGCCGAGCTGGCGGCAGCGCGGACAGTAGAAGGTGTCGCCGTGGTTCAGGAGGAACACGCCCTTCGCGTAGTCCTCGCAGTCGGTGTTCTCGCAGTAACCGACTCCACGCTTCATGCTTGCCATGACTGTTCGCCTCCGGGTCTCACCCGTCTCTTGGACTGGGCTGACGCGAGCTCCCTGAGGCCATCTGGCTGACCGCGTGAAGCCGCGCTTCACCGGCCATACTTGGCAAGCCCCGTGCCATGCGGCTCTGGGGGGAGCACCGCGGCGCGTTTGTCGAGCGTTTCCTCCGCTCCTGGAATCCTAGCTGCCTTTGTCCTTCCGGTTGATGGAATCCCGAAGATTCCCGCCATCAACCCCGAAGGCACCCAAACGGGGAAGCAAACTCCCCATCACCCTCCTGGGCCCTCTCAGCCCCGCAATCCTCCGCGCACCGGGCTACACCCGTTTCCCTCGTTCGAAGGGCGCGCTGGGGGCGTGCCGAGGGGCAGGGGCGTGAGCCGGAGTCGGTCGAAAAAACAAGCGGCTTCGTAGACTTGCAGGTGATCATGCTTATACGTTGCCGACCGGCTGGTTGTCAACCGGCATTTGATTCGTCGCCACCGGAGAGCTCCCTGCGCAACGCAGCGCGCTCGCGAGACAAGTGGAGCCCGTAGCCCCCGAGGATGATCACGGTGACCGCGTAGGCGGCAATGACGTAGCTCACGAGGCTCCCCGGGCTCCGGCCAGGGCCTCGCGCCGGGCCCGCTCCGAGCGGAGCCAGCCGAGCTCGATCCTCCGGACCAGCAAGAAGGCGAAGGCGGCCGTGGCCGTGACCAGCCCCATGGCGAAGGGCCAGCCCATCCCGGCTCCGAGGCTATCCCCCCCCAGGTTCTCGGGATGGATCGATCGCCCGGCCGCCAGGTCGATGGCGAAGTAGTTGAGTGGGATCACGGCGACGCCAGCGATCCCGTAGATTGCGGCGAAACGCGCCACCCGGTCGCTCCCCTCCGTGAACGAGCGCAGCAGCAGGTAGGCCACGTAGACGAAGAAGAGCAGCAGGGTCAGGGTGAGGCGAAGATCCCAGCTCCACCATTTCCCCCATGTGCCCTTGGCCCAGATCGGGCCCGAGAGCAGCATGACGACGGCGAACAGCACGCCGACCTCGGCCGCGGCTGCGGCCAGGTGGTCGAAACGCTCGTCGTCGCGCCAGAGGTAGAGGGCGCCGCCGACGCCGGTGAGGATGAAGCCCAGGTAGGCGCCCAGGGCGGCGGGTGGATGCACGAAGAGGATCTTGCCGATCTCCCCCTGCCGGCTGTCGACCGGCGCATTCCAGACGAGCCAGATCCAGGCGACGGCGCTCACCGCCAGGACGACGGCGGTGGCTGTGTGCCAGCGGGACTGGGGCGGAGGGGCCATGCTCATTCGTCCAGGACGTACTCGAAGCCGAGGAACGAAATTATCAGAAACACCCCGTCGGTCACGAGCAGCAGCTGGAGCGGCGACCAGGGCAGCTCGCCCGTCGCGACCAGTTGCTGGGTGCAGCGCACGGCGCCGAGCAGAACGGGGACCATCAGCGGGAGCATCAGCAGGGGCAGCATGACCTCGCGGTTGCTGGTGCGGATCGCCATCGCGGAGAAGAGCGTGCCGAGAGAACACAGGCCGATGGCACCCAGAACCGCCAGGCAGGCCAGCCGCCCTGCCACCGGCCAGAGGTCCAGACCGAAGGCCAGGGCGAAGGCGACCGCCGAGAGGGCCTGCACGGTCGTCACCAGGATCACGTTGGCCAGGGCCTTGCCCAGGAAGATCCAGCCGCGGTCGGCGGGGGCCAGGGCCAGGGCGGAGAGCGCGTCGTTCTCGAGCTCGAGGGCGAAGGAACGGCCCAGCCCCAGGACCGTGGCAAAGACCCACGCGACCCAGAGCAGACCGGGCACGTGGGCGCGGGCGGTCTCCTCCTGGCCCGGTGGTGCGGCGAAGTAGAGGACCACGACCACGAGCACGGCGAACACCAACATCGCGACCAGGCGATCCCGGCTTCGCCATTCGATCAGCAGGTCCTTCCGCAGGACGGCGAGCAGGACGTTCATGCCCGTCCCTCGCTTCCGAGCGCCGAGACCGCCTCCCGGTAGGCCTCGCCCAGGAGCTCGGCCGAGCCCAGCGCCCCTGTGGGCAAGGCCCGGGCCTCGCCACGGACCAGCACCAGGGCGGCGTCGGCCAGGGAGGCCGCCCGGGCCAGGTCATGGCTGACGAGCAGGCTGGTGCGCCGGCCACGCGCCGCGGCGAGGCGGCCGGCGAGGCGATCGGCGGCCGTCGGGTCGAGGCCGGTGAAAGGCTCGTCGAGCAGCAGGATCTCCGGGTCGTGGACCAGCGCCCGAGCGATGGCCACCCGCTGCGCCATGCCCCGCGAGAAGCCGCCGACCGGGCGATCCGCAGCGGCCTGGAGATCCTGCTCGTCGAGCAGCTGGGAGGCGCGCTCCTCCGGGTCGGCCACCTTCCAGAGCCGGGCCGCCAACGCCAGGTTCTCGCGCGCGGTCAGGGCGGGGTAGAGGAAGGTGGCGTGACCGATCAGGCCGATGCGTTGCCGGCGACCGACCCGATCGGCGCCCACCCCGTCGAAGTGGAGGGTGCCGCCGGAGGGGCGGGCCAGGCCGGAGAGCAGACGGAGCAGCGTCGACTTGCCCGCGCCGTTCGGTCCGAGCACGGCCAGCGTCGTGCCACTCGCCACGGCGAGATCCAGGGGGCGGAGCGCGACCACGGGTCCGAAGCGCCTCGTGAGACCGCGGGCCTCGATGGCCGGCGTGGCTCCCGGCTCCGCGGCCGCGTTCACGCGTCGGCGCCTTCGTCCGGTGGCTCGCCAAGCCGGGAGCCGCAGTGCCCGCAGAAGCGCTGCGCCGCAAGCGCCGGCGTGCCGCACTCCATGCAATGCCTGGCTTCGGCCGCCGCAGCGGGCTCCGCCTCGCCGTCTCCTGCCGGAGCCGGGCCCTCCCGCTCCTGGCGCAGCAGCGCGATGGCCTGGCTGCGCAGGGCCTGGCGGAGCTTCGGGTACTCGTCGGCCTCGACCTTGCCCGTCTCGAAGTCGTGCTCCAGGTCCCGCAATGCGGCGATGACGGCCTCGCGCTCGCGCCGGGCGGGGCTCTCCGGCTCCTCCTCGACCCGGCCCTCCGCGCGGCCGCTCCAGAGCGGGCCGACCAGCAGCACCAGGACCAGCACGCCTCCCAGCGCGACGGCGCCGCGGTGCGCCGAATCCGAGAGGCGCATGCGCGGCGGCTGCCGAGCGATCTCCACGCCGACGGTCTCGCCCGCGTCGATCTGGAAGGCCTCGAGGTGCAGGTAGGTCAGGTCCGAGGTTCGTGCGGGCCGGCGCCCATGGAGCCGGTCCGATCGGGTGAGGAGATTGCCCGTGTCCGCGATGTAGACCGAGAGCAGGGGCGTCGCCCGATCCAGCGTGCGCTCGAAGCGTGCGGGGAAGCCCGCGCTCGGCAGCCGATAGGCGACCTCGACCCGGAGCTCGCCCGGCTCGGCTTCGCCCATGAGGATCAGGCCCCCGCGATCATCCGGCAGCGAGGTGACCCCCGTCCCGCTCGTGCCGAACCGCAAGCGGGCCAGATTGGGCGGGAGGGCCAGCCGGTAGAGGGGCATCTCGTGGGTGCCGAGCACGCGGTCCTCACCCTCGACCTGGAGGACGTGCGTCTCGGTGACCTCGATGGCCGCATCGTCGACCGTGAGCACTGCGCGCACTTCGACGGCCTTCGCGGCATCCGGGACGAGGCGTGCCGCCGGGAGCTGCACGGCGACCGCCAGCGAGTGGCCCGGCGCGGCCCGCGGTGCGTCGAAGGCCGCATACCCGGGGTTGGCTTCGGGGGGGAGCGCCGCCGGTGTCAGGCCCCGGGTCTCGAGGCGGGCCCCGCTCGGGATCCAGAGGCGAAGGGATTCGGCGCCGTCCGGCAGCTCCCAGTCGAGAGCCACCCGTTCGGGGTCGCCAGCCGGGAGGTCAACCGAGAAGACGAGCTCCTGCGAGCCCGGGTGCACCGGCCCCCACCAGAGCAGCTCGCGGCCGCGCCGTTCGACGCCTTCGGGAATCACGCCGAGGGGCATCTGGAAGTTCTCGGCACCTGCGGGCAGCCGCGCCCGGAGGGCCGGCTCGTGCGCAGCGCGCTGTGCTGGGGAGACGTGGAAGGTGGCCGGTCCCGGGTTCTCCACACGCAGGGTCTGCACCAGGCGTATCCCCGTCGGCGTTCGCTGCAGGCGAAGCTCGGCGGCGCCCATGGCAAGGGCCGCGCGTTCGCTCGAGAGCGGGGAGATGCGCACCTCGACCTCGCGCACCGTCTCGTCTGGCGCGAACACGACGCGCGCACCGGGAAAGGGCACATCCCGATAGCGCGCGCCAACCAGGTAGGCGAGGTTCGCGCTGCGCGCGATCCCCTCGAACGCGAAGCGGCCCTGCTCGTCGGATCGCCCGCGCCGCAGGCCCGGGACACCCTCGGCGGAGAGGGCGTAGAGGGCGATCTCGACGTCCGGAAGCGGCGTCCCCTTCACGGCCTCGAGCACGACACCGCGCAGGGTGCCGTCGCCCCCGGG
>NYZB01000073.1 GCA_002687015.1 Deltaproteobacteria bacterium | reverse complement strand
CACCACCACGAGTGCCCGCTCCCACTCCATGCCGCGCCTCCCCTGGCGCCCTGCCGGGCGCCAGCTCCGGGTTCCCAGCTCTTGGTTACCAGAACCCGGGGCATGGATCGCTAGCTTTCTGGAATGAGCGCCGAGGATCTCTGGATCGGATGCCTGCGAATCCTCGAGTCGGGGGATCTCGCGGCCAAGCTCGCGCCGATCGGAGACCGGGGCTTCGATGCGCCCCCGCCGGGCCGGTCGCTCGACGCGCCCCGCCGCGGCGCCGGCCTGGAGATGAGTGGCGGCCAGGCCCCTCTCCCGCGTCCGGCATCGCTCGGGGACGCGGAGGCGCGGGCCCTGTGCCTGGCCCGCTTCGCCCACCACGAGATCCAGGCCGTGGAGCTCTTCGCCTGGGCGCTGCTGCGCTGGCCCGGGCTCCCAGACCCCGTGCTGAGGGGTTTCGCCCGGATCCTGGGCGAAGAGCAGCGCCACGCCCGGGGCTATCTGTCCCGCCTGGCGGCCCTGGGCTTCCAGTTCGCCGACTTCGCACCCCACTCGGACTACTTCTGGAAGCACGTCCCCGGGATCGACCGCCCGGAGGCCTTCCTGGCCGCCGTCGGGCTGACCCTGGAGCAGGCAAACCTCGACTTCTCCCTGATCTACCGCGACGCGTTCCGTGCCGCCGGAGACGAAGAGAGCGCTCGCGTCTGCGAGGAGGTGCACGAAGACGAGATCGGTCACGTGAGCTTCGCGGCCGAGAGCCTGCGCGCCCTGCAGCCCGGTGGGTGTGAGATCGATCGCTACGAGCAGGCCGTGCCCTTTCCGCTGGGCGCCGCGCGCGCCAAGGCGCGGCGCTTCGACCGGCGCGCCCGGGAGCGCGCCGGTCTCGGCTCTGCCTTCATCGAGCACGTGCGCGTGGCGCGGTCCTCCCAGGAGCGCGCGTCGGACCCGAGGGAGCCGACGTGAGCAGCACTCCGGTCCTGCTCTCGAACCTCGGGGCCGAGGAGGGCGGGGATTGGCGGGGCCTGCTGGGGGAGCCGAGGGTGGCGGCCATGGCAGCCCTCTGGCGTGACCTGTTCGCTGTGCCGCCGGCCCTGGCGTGGCTCGAGGAGGGCGAGGCCGCCGCCTGGTGGAACGATGAGGAGGCCGCAGGCTGGGCCCGAGGGGAGGGACGCCCCCTGTTCGGAGCCGACCCGGAGATCGTGGCGCGGGTGCACGACAAGGCCTTTGCGCTGGCCATCGCCCGGCAGGAGCGCGCCCTTCCCGCGCCCTTCGGATCGACCCTGGTGCTGGAGCCGGCAGAGCTGGCCGACGGGGACGCCGCTCTGGCGGCCATCGCAGACGTCCTGTCGGCGGCACCGCCGGAGCTCGATGCCTTCACCCTGAAGCCGCGGCTGGGGTGCTCGGGGCGTGGGCGCGTGTCGCTGCGCCGCGACGGGCTGGAGGATCCCTCGCTGCGCGGCGCCCTGGCTCGACTGGCGAAGCGGGGCGGAGCGATCCTCGAGCCCTGGGTGGAGCGCGAGGCCGACTTCTCGACCCAGCTCTGCATCCAACCCGACGGCAGCGTGCTCCTGCTGGCGACCCTGGAGCAGATCTCCACGCCGGCGGGGCTCGTACGCGGCCACCGGGGGCTCGTGGATTCCCGGGGGCGCGTGAGCTCGGGGTCGAGCTACGACGAGGCACTCCGGGAGGCGGCGCTGTCCGTCGCGCTGGCGGCCGCGGCCGAGGGCTACCGCGGCCCCTGCGGTGTCGACGCCTTCAGCTTCGGACCACCCGCGCAGCGGGAGCCGACGCTTCGGCCGATCGTCGAGCTCAATGCGCGTTTCACCGCGGGTCTCGTCGCGATGGGCCAGGTGCGCCGGAACCTGCCCAGGGTTCGCGAAACCCTCGGCCTTTCACCCGGCGATCTGCGCGCCTGGTTCTTCGCCGCCGAGGCTCCCCCGTCCGGTTGGCCGACGTCCGGCGGAGGGTTGCTCTACGTGCCGATCCCACTCGCGGACGTCGATGCTGAGCCGGGCCTGGTGGTCGCGCGTGATCTCGCTTCTCTCGAAGCCTGGTTCGAGGCCATTCGATAGGCTCGCGTTCACCGTCGGTGGCAGTCCTTCGTGCTACCCTGGTCTTCTTCCGTTCTCTTCCATTCTGCTGAGTCGCTGAACTGCCGGGAGCGCGCGATGCCCAATCTCGAGACGATTCTCCAGACTCTCCTCCAGCCCGAGGTGGCGCTGCTGGTGCTCCTCGCCGGCATGCTGCTCACCTTCTGGCTGGGGCGTCGCACGAGTGAGGGCCGCGCCCAGGTGCGCGAGCTGGAGGGTGCGCTCGAGGATGCCCGCGCCGAGCGCGAGCGCGTCGAGGGAGAGCTGGGCACCTACAAGGGTCGGGTCGCCGATCACTTCGCCGAGACCTCCCAGAAGCTGCACGACCTGACGCTCCAGTACCGGGCCGTCTACGACCACCTCGCGGTTGGAGCCAGTGATCTCTGCCCCGAGAGCCTGGAGAAGCTCGACGGTGGCCTGGGTCTCGACGCCCTGCCGGAGGAGACCTCCGGCTACGACGGGGGCGCCCAGGAGCTCGAGACCGACGAGGCCACCCTCGCGCCGCAGCTCGCGGAGGAGCCGGAGCCGGCCTACGACGCGCCGCAGCTCGCGGAGGAGCCGGCCGACGACGCGCCGCCGGCGGAGGGCAGCGACGACGCGACCGGGCTCTCGCCCGAGCAGGAGGCCGAGCCCCGCACGGCGGGCTGAGCGCTACCCGCCGTCCGGCGATTCGCGGGCCAGCACGACGTTGACCGACTCGCTCTCGGGGTCGAAGACGATCACCGCCTCGCCGCTCCGGAGCTGGCGGAACACGTCCTCGATCTTCTCTCCGAAGCTGGCCTCGCGGTCACCGTAGTCCGTCCCCTCGCGGCCCACGAAGGCCTCGACGATCCCGCGCAGGGTCTCCGGCGCGAGCTCGTCCATGGGGACCACGACGGCTTCCGGTGCATCACTCACGGCCCCGATGCTCTACCCTCTGGGGCATGTCGGCAAGAGCCTTGCGATGGATTCTGCTGGCCGCGGGACCCGCCCTGCTGGTCGCGCTGGCTGCCGGGGGGGAGCCCCTCGCGATCGGGGACCGGCTCGAGCCGGTCGGACTCGAGGATCAGCACGGCGAGTCGCACACCATCGATACGGCGGTGAAGCGGCTCCTGTTCAGCCGGGACATGGACGGTGGCGACGTGCTCAAGGAGGCCGTGGCGGATCAGACCGGCGAGAGCCTGGGAGCGCTCGGTGCCGTCTACGTGGCCGACATCCACGAGATGCCCGGCCTCGTGGCGCGGCTCTTTGCCATCCCGGCGATGCGCAAGCGGGCCTACCCGGTCCTGCTCGACCGCGATGGCACGGCCACGGCCAACCTCCCGGACGAGGAGGGGAAGGCCACGATCCTGGTGCTCGACGGGCTGGTCTTGAAGGAAGCCCACCACCTGGCCACCGTGGAGGCAGTGCGAGCCCAGCTCGGGCTGGCGGCGCGCGAGGCCGACTGACGGGGCTTTTTCGCAGCTTTCTCTCCACCCCGCTGCCACAAAACCCTCTCTGGGGCCACTACCAGGAGACGTGGGGGTGCGGCTGGCGATGCGTGGCACAGGGATCGGCGGAGCTGGATTCGGGGTCTGGGGGGCGCTGATCGGCCTGGCCGCGTGCCTGAGCTTCGCCGGGCCCGCTGGCGCTCTGCCCATGGTGGATCAGGACGCCCGTACGCCCGCCGGGTCGGATCTCTGGGACGACAACGACTCGACCCTCTTCCAGACCTTCACGGTCGGCCGGGCGGGGACCCTCCATTCCATCGAGGTCGACCTGCGCGTCGTCCCCGACACGGGCTTCCAGTTCGAGCTCGCGCGTCTCGATCCCGCCTTCGATCCGGTCACGCACCCGGACCCCGCCGGCACGAGCCTGGCCAGCCTCTTCTTTGGCGCGGCCACCTCGACCGGTCTGCTGCTGGTCGATGTGTCCGCACTGGCCATCTCGGTGTCCGTGGGCGACCAGCTGGTTTTCTTCGCCGAGCACGACGACGTGCTCTCGCTGGCGGGCGCCTCCGGCTACACGGGCGGCGACGCCTGGTTCCAGTGTGCGCCCATCGGCTGCATCGATCCCCTGAACCCCGCCGGCTTCACGCCTCCCTTCACACCGCTCTTCGCGGTGACCGAGCCCGGTGTGGGCGCCCGCAACGTGGCGTTCCGCAGCTTCGTCGTCCCTGAGCCTGCGCTCGGCGCGCTGCTCGTCGCCGCTCTGTCCCTCGCCGGTCGTGCGCCGGGCAGGCGATCCGGGGGGCGCAGCGAGCAGGAGGCTCTCGGCTAGCTTCGAGGGATGCCCGCCGAGGCCGCCGGCCAACGCTTCCTCGAGAGGATCCTCCCGGCAGGACTCTTCGAGTCCATCGAGGCCGGCACTCGCACCTTCATGCTCGAGTGCTCCTGCGGGAACAAGCGAGACCTCTGGGAAGCGGGCGGCATGAAGGCCGCAGGGACCGAGGAGCGGACCCTGGCGCGCTGCGAGACCTGCCAGAAGGCGACCTGGCAGCGGAAGCGGAAGAAGACCGAGGCCGAGCGCCGACAGGAGTTCGAGGACGGGATTCGCGGTCGCGTCTACCTCTCCTCGCGGGCCTGGTGGGCGAGCCTCGTCGTCTGGAGCAGCGCGGCGCTGGTCTGGTCCCTCCCGCTCTTCCTCGTCGTCGAGCCGCAGGATCCCGCCTGGGCCGCCGGGATCAGCCTGGCCGCCCTCTTCGCGGGCTGGATCGGGCCGTGGTTCTGGCTCACGACCCGCTACCGGATCACCGACCAGGCCTTGCACGTGAACAGCGGGCCCTTCCACGTCGAGCTCGACCTGATCCGCATCCAGGAGGTGTCGGAGCGGCGCAAGAGCCTGGGGATGAGCTTTGCCCTCGACACGAAGTTCCTGTGGGTGGGGTATCCGATGGCCTTCGGCGCCGTGCTGGTCTCGCCCCGCGAGCGGGAGCTCTTCTTGCGCGAGCTGGCGGAGGGCTGCCGCCACCTGCGTCGGGTGGGCGCCGAGTTGGTGCCCTGAGGCACCGTTCGCCGGGCCGATCTCCGGGACTACTTGCCCGGCTCGCGGACGAGGGGCACGAAGCGGACGGGATAGAGGTCGCGCTCGGAGAGGCCGTCTTCGTTGCGCTCGACGACGCGCATGATCTGGTCGGCATTTCCCACCGGGATCACGAGCCTGGCCCCGACGGCGAGCTGCTCGAGAAGGGGAGCCGGGATCTCCACCGGCGCGGCCGTCACCACGATGCCGTCGAAGGGAGCGTGCTCGGGGAGCCCCTTCCACCCGTCGCCGGTGATCACCTCCACGTTGTCGTAGCCGAGCTTCTGGAGGAGGGCCCGCGACCTCTCGGCCAGCTCCGGAACGATCTCGATGCTGTGCACCTGCCGCACCAGCTCCGAGAGCACCGCCGCCTGGTAGCCCGAGCCCGTGCCCACCTCGAGGATCCGGTCCCCGGGGCGGGGGTCGAGTAGCTCGGTCATCGAGGCGACGATGTAGGGTTGGGAGATCGTCTGGCCCTTGCCGATCGGCAGCGGCCCGTCGTGATAGGCGCTCGCCTGCAAGTCCTCGGGCACGAAGCGATGGCGGGGCACCTTGCGCATGGCCGCCAGGACCCTCGGATCCTCGACGCCCCTCGCCTCGATCTGCCGCTCGACCATGCGCTCGCGAAGTGCGTTGAAATCGGGCTCGGATCCACTCGCGGCCATGAGGAGGAGTATTGCCGAGATCGCGACGATCGCGGCGGGGCCGGTCCCGAAAGCGGGGGGTCGGGGGTGTGCCATGGGTGCGGGCCGTGACGGGGGAACATCCAGGGTACCGCTCCTATGCCGCCCGTCGCTGCCGGCGCTGTGGACCCGCTTTCGGTGGGGCCCTACCCCGCTTGGGTTCCCGGGGCAGTCTTGCACTGCAGGAGCTCGAGGGGCGAGCAGCCGGTGACGCGCGCCATTCCGATCACGTAGGTGAGACCGATTGTCCCATCGAAGGCCACCAGGGCGTACTCCCACGGCTGCGAGAGCCCCGCGGGCACCGCGTAGAGCACCGCGCAGCTGGCGCTCAGGCGTACCAGGCCCTGCCAGAAGATCACCGGGGCCCGGGTTGCCATGTCCTTCGAGGCCCAGATCAGGCATGCGGCCGCCATCATCAGGAAGGTCCCCATGGTGATGTCGCCAACGAAGGTGCCAGGCTGCATCTCCGACAGCGCCTTGGCCCACAGGCCGATGCCGATCAGGTAGTCCAGGGCACCCGTGACGTAGACGAACTTCTGAAGCACTGCTCTTCCCCTCGTGTCCTCGAGCACGACATGCGCCGCGCAGCCGCAAGCCTAGCGCCCCCCAGGAGAGGGATTGCCCGCTCGGCGAGGGACGAGCCGCGCCGGACCGGGAAGCCTGTACCATGCGCCCATGCTGAGACCCGCCCGAGCGGCCGATGCCTACGACCGCATCGTCCTGGACCATCCGCGCAGCGTGCTGGCCCTGCTCCTCGTTCTCCTCGCCTTCTTCGCGTATCACGCCAAGGACTTCCGTTTCGATGCCTCGGCCGACTCCCTGCTCCTCGAAGACGACGCGGATCTCCAGCTCTTCCGCCAGGTCGGCGCCCGTTACCAGACCCGGGACCTGTTGATCGTGACCTTCTCGGCGCGGGGGGACGTGTTCTCGGACCAGGCCCTCGGGCACCTGACGGAGCTGCGGGACGAGCTTCGGGCGCTGCCCAGCGTGCATTCGGTGGTGAGCATCCTCGACGCGCCCCTCGTGAACAGCTCCGACGTTCCGCTGCTGGAGATGAAGGGCAACGTCCAGACTCTCGAGAGCCCGAACATCGATCGTGAGCGGGCGCGCGAGGAGCTGGGTACGAGCCCGATCTACCGGGACCTGATCCTCAGTCCGGATCACCGCACGACGGCCATCCTGGTCTATCTCGAGCGCGACGAGGAGTTCGCAGCCCTGCAGGGCGCCCGCAACGAGCTGCTGATCCAGAAGCAGTCGCGGGAGCTGGATGCTGGAGAAGTGGAGCGCCTCGCCGAGATCTCGGCCGCCTACACCGCGGCGAGGGGGGTGCTCGACGAGAGCCACCACGCGACCATCGAATCGGTTCGCGCGGTCATCGAGGCATCCCGGCAACACGGCGCGATCCACCTGGGCGGCGTCCCCATGATCTCCGACGACATGGTGACCTTCGTCAAGGGCGATCTGGTGGTCTTCGGATCCAGCGTGCTGGTCTTCCTCGTCCTGGTGCTGACCCTGATCTTCCGACGGGCCCGCTGGGTGGTCCTGCCGCTGGGGAGCTGCTTCTACGCCAGCGTCGTCATGATCGGCATGCTCGGCTGGGTCGGCTGGGGGGTCACCGTCATCTCGGCGAACTTCCTCGCGCTGATGTTGATCATCACCATCTCGATGAACATCCACCTGGCCGTCCGCTACATCCAGCTCTCGAAGGCCCGGCCCGGCAAGACCCAGCGCGAGCTGGTGTCGAGAACGATTCGGAGGATGGCCCGGCCCTGCCTCTACACGGCCTTGACGACGATCATCGGCTTCAGCTCCCTCGTCTTCAGCGGGATCAAGCCCGTCCAGGACTTCGGCTGGATGATGAGCATCGGCCTGGCGGTGGCCTTCCTCACCTCGTTCTCGCTCTTCCCTGCGATCCTGGTGATGTTGAAGAAGAGCGATGGCGCGCGGGTGGCTCGACAGGAGGTCCGGCTGACCGAAGGTCTGGCGAACCTGACCGAGCGCCACGGCACCGCGATCCTGGTGAGCGCCGCGCTCATGGCCGTGGTCAGTTCCGTCGGCATCTCCCGGCTCACCGTCGAGAACAGCTTCATCGACTACTTCCGCGAGCAGACCGAGATCTACCGCGGCATGAAGCTCATCGACGACAAGCTCGGAGGCACCACCCCTCTCGAGGTCCTGCTGCACTTCGACACGAATGGCAGCGCCGTCGACGAGGCGGAGGAGGCCCTGGAGGAGGACGACTTCGAGGACTGGGACCTCGATGAGCCCGACGACCCCATGTACTGGTTCACCGAGTACAAGGTCGAGCGGATCAAGCAGGTCCACGACTACCTCGACGGCCTGCCGGCCGTGGGCAAGGTGCTCTCCCTCGCCTCCGGAGTGCGGGTCGCAGAGGGACTCAACGAGGGCAAGCCTCTCGAGGGTTTCGAGCTGGCGCTGCTCTTCCGGAAGATGCCCGACGAGATCAAGGGCCCCTTGATCGATCCCTACGTTTCGATCCCCCACGAGGAGGCCCGTATCGAGCTGCGCATCCGGGATTCGAAGGAGGGCCTGCGCCGTCGGGAGTTCCTGGAACGGATTCGGACCGACCTCCGCGAGCAGCTCGAGTTCAGCGACAGCGAGGTCACCGTCACCGGAACCCTGCTCCTGTACAACAACATGCTCCAGAGCCTCGTCTCTTCCCAGATCTGGAGCCTCGGCGCGGCCATGCTCGGGATCGGCTTGATGTTCCTCATCCTCTTCCGCTCGGTGTCCCTCGCCGTCATCGGGCTCGTTCCCAACCTCCTCGCGGCGGGGATCGTGCTGGGTCTGATGGGGTTGGCGGGTGTTCCACTGGACGTGATGACGGTGACGATCGCTGCCATCACGATCGGCATCTCCGTCGACAACGGCATCCACTACATCTACCGCTTCCGGGAGGAGTTCTCCTCGAGCGGCGACTACCTGGAGACCCTGCACACCTGCCACGCCAACATCGGGATGGCGGTCTTCTACACC
Organism: Deltaproteobacteria bacterium; assembly: GCA_002687015.1. GTDB lineage: Bacteria > Myxococcota_A > UBA9160 > UBA9160 > UBA6930. The sequence continues at coordinate 1,887 of NYZB01000073.1, read as the reverse complement.
TCGACGACGGTGATCTTCGGCTTCTCGATCCTGATGCTCTCGAACTTCCTGCCCACGATCTACTTCGGGGTCCTGACCGGCCTCGCAATGGGGATCGCCTTCGTGGCGGCCCTGACCCTGCTGCCCAGGCTGATCTTGGCATGGCGACCCTTCGGTGAGGGATCGGAGCCGAACGGGGCCGACGCCGAGGCGAGCTGAGAGTGAGTGACCGCGTTCCGACGCGATACCGGGGGCGGCCCGGCTGCGCCGGCAGGCCGCTCGCGAGGCGCTAGAATGGGCCGCGGCGAGTCCAGGGACGACATGGAGACCGAACCGATCTCGGCGAAGCCTCGCGCCGCACTGCCTCTGAGTCTCCGACGCCGCCTCTTCTTCGGGGCCCCGGCCTTCGCCGGCGCGTCGCTCGCGATTCCGATCGGCGTGCTGATGCCCCGCTTCTACAGCGACGTCGTGCTCGTCCCCCTCGGTGCGATCGCTGTCGCCGCTGCGCTCGCGCGTTCCTTCGACGCGCTGACCGACCCCCTGATGGGCTGGCTCTCGGACCGCACGCGCAGCCGCTGGGGGCGTCGCAAGCCCTACATCGCGGGCGCGGTGATTCCCATGGCCCTTTGCTTCGTGGCCTTGTTCGCGCCGCCCGAGCACCTCGACTCGCAGCGCGCCGCCCTCTGGTTCGGGGCGAGCTTCGGCTTCTTCTTCCTCTTCGGAACGATCGTCGAGATCCCCTACAGCGCGCTCGGTGCCGAGCTGGCCGACGGCTACCAGGAGCGCTCGCGCCTCTTCGGAATCCGCTCCGTCTTCGCGGCCGCCGGCGCGATCATCGCGGCGATCATGCCGACGATCCTCGCTGCCTCCGGCCTCTCGGGCGAGCGGACCATCTTTCGGGTGATGGCGATCGGCTACGCGGTGCTGCTGGTCGTGCTGAACGCGGGCCTGCTCTGGCAGGTGCCCGAGCGCCGCGAGTTCTCCGAGCGCGCTCCCAACCCACTGATCCCCGGTGTGCGCCGCGCTCTGCGCAACCGGCCCTTCCGGATCCTGCTGCTCGCCGCCATCATGAGCTCGATTCCCGGCGCGACCCCGGCCGTGCTGATGCCCTACTTCGTCGAATACGTGCTGGGCGCCCAGGAGCCGCTCGCGATGACCGGCCTCTACCTGATGCTCTATCTCGGCGCGGGCCTCCTCTTCGTCCCGCTGTGGATGAAGATCGCGCAACAGGTCGGAAAGCTCGCGAGCTTCATCACCGCGAGCTCGGTCGGGGTCGCCGGGAGCCTGCTCTACTGGTTCGCCGGGCCGGGCGACTTCGTCTTTGCGGGCTCCGTGTACTTCCTCACGGGCACCGTCTCCCAGGCCGGAGCCTTCCTGGTGCCGGCGATGGCCGCCGACGTGATCGACTACGACGAGCTGCGCACCGGCAAGCGCCGTGAGGCGCAGTACACCAGCTTCTGGGCCCTGGTTCCCAAGTTCATTTCGATCCCGAGCTACACCGTGCCGCTGGCCGTCCTGGCGGGCGCGGGCTACGTGGCCGGGGCCGTCCAGAACGAGAGCGTGCTCTTCTGGATGCGATTCATGTACTCGCTCTTTCCGGCCTTCTTCTACGTCGTGGCGCTGCTGATCCTGTCGCGTTATCCGATCAGCGAGGCGATCCACGAGGCGATTCGCGACGGCATCGGCGCGCGCGCTGCGGGTGGCTCCGTGGAAGATCCCCTGACCGGGGCGCCCCTTCGACCCGAGGAAGAGGCGACGGTCAGTGAGGAGGACGGGTGGTTCCTCGACCACTTCTCTCCCCGCGAGCTTCGTCGGCTACACGCTACCGGCGAGGGAGGCCTGGTTCGGGCCGTGCTCCTCGCCATCGCGCTCTCGCTGGGGGGGTTCGCGGCGCTCACGGCCGTCGCT
>NYZB01000072.1 GCA_002687015.1 Deltaproteobacteria bacterium | reverse complement strand
CGCCTCGCGGGGCGTCGCGGCGCTCGCAGGGGGACTCGTCGGTGGCACCGCTCGAGGGCGGCGTCTCGTCGCCGTCGTCGCGGACCGTGGTCTCCGGCTTGTGCTCCTGGAGATAGGAGGCACAGATCGCGGCCAGCTCGCGCAGGCCGTCGTCGGCCGCGGTCATCGAACGGACCAGGGGCACGAGCCGATCGACGTGGATCTGCCGCTCGCGCTCGGAGAGGTGGCGGATTTCCTGCTCGACCTTGTTGGCCAGCCGCTCGCGCACCCGATCGAGGAGCTGCTCGTCGGTGGGCAGCGGGCGCTCCTCGATCTCGATCTTGTTCACCTTCTGGAGGTTGCGGAAGCTGCCGACGTCGAGGCCCGAGATCAAGGAGATCGCCATGCCCGCCTTGCCCGCTCGGCCGGTGCGTCCCGTCCGGTGCACGTAGACCTCGGGCGACTCGGGTGCGGAGTACGCGATCACGTGGCTGAGATCGCTGATGTCGATGCCACGGGCCGCGACGTCCGTCGCCACCAGGAAGCGCAGCTCCCCCGCCTTGATCCTCGCCATGGCCTTCTCGCGCGCAGCCTGGGAGAGGTCGCCCGAGATCTGGTCCGCGTCGAGGCCGTGACGCTGCAGGAAGGCCGTGACGAAGCGCACGTCGTCCTTGGTGTTGCAGAAGACGATCGCGCTCTCCGGATCTTCGTACTCGATGATCCGGCGCAGGTTGGCCTCCTTCTCCTGGGCGGAGGTCAGGTAGAAGAAGTGGTCGATCTCCTGGGGCGAGCTGTGTCCCTCGATCAGCGAGATGAACTGCGGCTCGTTCAGGAAGGCCCGCGACAGCGCCAGCACCTTCTCGGGCATGGTCGCCGAGAACAGGCAGGACTGGCGCTCGCCCGGCAGGTAGCTCCGGATCTCCTTCATGTCCGGCCAGAAGCCCAGGGAGAGCAGCTCGTCGGCCTCGTCGAAGACGACGATCTTCACGTCGTCGAAGGACATGCGCCCGGCGCCCAGGTGGTCGAGGATCCGACCGGGGGTTCCGACGATGACGTGCACGCCGGCTTCCAGTGCATCGAGCTGGGGCCCGTAGGCCGTGCCCCCGTAGACGGGCAGGCAGATCAGCCCCCGGTGCTTGCCCAGGGCCTCGAGCTCCTGGGTGATCTGGTTCGCCAGCTCCCGGGTGGGTGCCAACACCAGGGCCTGGGGCGCGCGGAGTCCGGGATCCACCTCGGCCGCGATGGGGATGCCGAAGGCACCGGTCTTCCCGCTGCCCGTGCGGGCCTGGACGATCAGGTCACCGCTCTTTCGCATGGGCGGGATCGCCTGGGTCTGGACGGGCATCGGCTCGCTCCAGCCCAGATCGGCAATGCCCTTGCGGATGTCCTCGGGCAGGTCGGCGAAGAGGTCGTGTTCGGATTCGCTCAAGATCGCAGCACGGTACCGGATTCGCTCTCGGGGCGCTCCGACAGGGGTTCGCCGGGTCGTTAGAATCCCCCTCCATGTCGCGGATCTGCAGGGAGGACGTCGAGCGGGTGGCCAAGCTGGCTCGGCTGCGGCTCTCGCCAGGGGAGGCCGAGGCCATGACGGCCGATCTCGAGCGCATCCTCGGCTACGTGGACCTGCTGGACGAGGTGGATACCACGGAGGTCGAGGCGACGGCTCACGTCGTGCCCATGACCACCCCGCTGCGCGCCGACGAGCCCTCGGGCGAGCTCTCGCCGGAGAGCGCCGTGGCCAACGCCCCCGCCTTCGAGGGAACCGCGTTCGCGGTGCCGAAGGTCCTCGACGAAGAGGCCGAAGGCTGAGCGTGCCCGCCCCCTCCGGCAAGGTCGCGCAGCTTGGTGCCGCGCTCGACGCAGGCGAGCTCCGGGCCGTCGATCTCGCGGAGCAGTCGCTCTCGGCGGCAGAGGATGTGGGTGGACGGCTCGGTGCCTTCGTGCAGCTGCAGCGCGATACCGCCCTTGCGGATGCGGCCGCCGCCGACCAGCGCCGCGCTGCGGGTGGCATCCGCTCCCGCATCGACGGGTTGCCCATCGTGCTCAAGGACAACATCGCGCAGGCCGGCGAGCCGGCGGGCTGCGCATCTCGCGTTCTCGAGGGCTACGTCTCACCCTTCGACTCGACCGTGGTCGCGCGCTTGCGGGCGGCCGGTGCCGTGATCATCGGGCGAACCAACATGGACGAGTTCGCGATGGGCTCGTCGACCGAGAACTCGTGCCAGGGTCCGACGCGGAACCCGTGGGAGCCTTCGCTCTCGCCCGGTGGCTCGTCGGGGGGCTCGGCGGCGGCCGTGGCCTCGGACATCGTCCCCCTCGCCCTCGGGAGCGATACGGGTGGCTCGGTCCGCCAACCCGCCGCCTTCTGCGGGGTGGTCGGCATGAAGCCCACCTATGGCCGGGTCTCGCGCTACGGCCTGGTGGCCTTCGCCTCCTCTCTCGACCAGATCGGCCCGATCGCCGGGAGTGCTTCGGATTGCGCGGCGCTGCTCGACGCGATCAGCGGGCACGATCCGCTCGACTCGACTTCCCTCCCCGCGCCTCCCCTCGCCACGGCGGATGCCCTGGACGGCGACGTCTCCGGGCTCGTGGTTGGCCTGCCCCGGGAGTACTTCGCGACCGAGGGCGCCGACCCCGCGGTGCTGGAAGGCGTCCACGCCGCCGTCGCCGACCTCGAGGCGGCCGGCGCCAAGACCACCGAGGTGAGCCTGCCGCATACCCGCTATGCCGTTGCGGCCTACTACCTGATCGCGACGGCCGAGGCGTCGAGCAACCTGGCCCGCTTCGACGGTGTCCGCTACGGCCACCGCGCCGCCGGTGCCGAGGGGCTCACCGGGCTGTACGAGCGGTCCCGCTCCGAGGGCTTCGGCGCCGAGGTGAAGCGCCGCATCCTGCTCGGCACCTACGTGCTCTCGGCCGGCTACTACGATGCCTACTACCGGCGCGCCCAGAAGATCCGCACCCTGTTGCGCCGCGACTTCGAGGCGGCATTCGCGCAGTGTGACGTCCTGGTCACGCCGACGACCCCCGAGACCGCCTTCCGCCTCGGCGAGCGCACGGCCGACCCTCTCAGGATGTACCTCTCCGACGTCACCACCGTCTCCGCGAACCTGGCGGGGCTGCCTGGCGTCTCCCTCCCGTGCGGCCAGGTCGAAGGGCTCCCCATCGGCCTCCAGGTGCTCGGCCGCGCGACGGAGGATGCCACCGTGCTCAAGGTCGCCGATGCCTACCAGCGCCTGACGGACCACCACCTGGCGCGCCCCGAGCCCTCCGCGTGACGGCCCATCCCGACTACGAGGTCGTGATCGGACTGGAGGTCCACGTCCAGCTCCGCACCCGGACGAAGCTCTTCTCGACGGCCGCTGTCTCCTACGGCGACGAGCCCAACCATCACACCACCCCCGTGTGCCTGGCCCTGCCGGGCGCCTTGCCCGTCCTGAACGGCGAGGCCGTCGAGCTCGCCATGCGGGCGGCTCTGGCGACGAACTGCACCGTTCATCCGATCTCCATCTTCGCGCGCAAGAACTACTTCTACCCGGACCTTCCGAAGGGCTACCAGATCTCCCAGTTCGAGGAGCCGCTGGCGACCGAAGGCTGGCTGGATATCCAGGTGGACGACGACGAAGGCGAAATCCGCACCTGCCGCATCGGGATCACCCGCATCCACATGGAAGAGGACGCGGGCAAGTCCCTGCACGACGGCTCGGTGGTGGAGACCCACGTCGACCTCAACCGCGCCGGGATTCCGCTGATCGAGATCGTGTCCGAGCCCGACATGCGCTCGCCCGAGGAGGCCGGCGCCTACCTGCGCAAGCTCCACGCGATCTTGCGCAGTGTCGGGGCCTCCGACGCCGACATGGAGAAGGGGCAATTCCGCTGCGATGCCAACGTCTCCCTGCGTCGCCACGGGAGCACGGAGCTCGGCACGCGCCGGGAGATCAAGAACGTGAACTCGTTCCGCTTCGTCGAAGCCGCCATTCGCGCGGAGATCGGCCTCCAGGCCGAGCTCCTGGGCGAGGGGGGCCAGGTCCACCAGGCGACCGTGGGCTACGACGCCGAGCGCGACCGCATCTTCCTGATGCGCTCCAAGGAGAACGCGGACGACTACCGCTACTTCCCCGATCCAGACCTGATTCCCCTGCAGGTCTCGGAAGAGCGCATCGAGGAGATCCGCGCGGCGCTTCCGGAGCTTCCGGAGGCGCGCCTGGCGCGTCTCGTCGAGACCCACGATCTGGCCGAGGCCGAGGCACGCCAGCTGCTGGTCGACCAGGGCCTCGCCGACTTCTTCGAGGCGATGGTCGCGGCGAAGGCCCCGCCGCGCCGGGCCGCCAGGTGGCTCAGCCGGGATGTCGTGGCCTGGCTGAACGAGCACGATCGGGAGCTCGCGGCTGTCGCGGGCACGCCCGAGCAGGCTGCGACCCTGCTTCGCCTGGTCGAAGAGGGCCGGCTCACCGTCCGAAGCGCTGCCGACCTGCTCCCGGACCTGCTCGAGAGGGGCGGGGATCCCGAGGCCTGGATGCGCGAGCGCGGACTCGAGGCCGTCTCCGACGAGGGCGCCCTCGATACCATGGCCGACGAGGTCCTGGCGGAGCAGCCCAAGGCTGTGGCGTCCTACAAGGAAGGGGACGCGAAATCGGTCAACTTCCTGATGGGCCAGGTGATGCGGAAGACCCAGGGCAAGGCGGATCCGGGCCGCGTGCGAGAGATCCTGATTCGCAAGCTGGAGGCACTCTGAGGATGCGCAGGCTCCTGCTCGCCATCGCGGTCGTCCTCGCCCTCGGCCTCGCGGCCGTCGCCATCGTGCTCCCGCGCGTCGCCGAGCGACCGGAGCTGCGAGCGCGCCTGACCGAGGCGGCCCGCGAGGCGACCGGTCGGGAGCTCCAGTACGAGAAGCTGGGCGTCGGCCTCTTCCCGCCCCGGCTCGAGGTGACGGGTGCGGCCCTGGTCGGTGCGCCTGGCGAAGACCCGGTCGGCGCGGATCGCATCGCGCTTCGCATCTCCTGGCTGCCGTTGCTCGCCCGCCAGCTGGTGATCCGGAGCATCGAGGTGGATGCGCCGAGGTTGACGGTGCTGCGCACGAGCGAGGGCATCGCGCTGCCCTTCTCGCCGCCCGAGGAGCCCGAGCGGGACGAGGCACCGAGGGATCCCGCACCCGAGGACGTGGGCGAAGAGGACCAGGGCTTCGAGCTGCTCGTTCAGAGCGTGCGGCTCCGCGATGCCGCGATCACCCTGGACGACCGGACCGCCCAGCCCCCGAGTCAGCTCCGCGTCGAACGCGTCGACGCGACGATCGACGTCGAGGCGCTGCCCGCATCGATCTCGGCGGAGCTGAGTGGCTTCGTGGCCGACGCGCCGGTACGGCTCGAGGGCCAACGGAGCCAGGGCGGAGACCTCGACGCTCGCATCGAGATCGACGGCCTCGCCCTCCAATCGCTCCAGCCCTGGATCGGTGACGAGGACTTCGCCGGTTCCCTGGTCCTCGATGTCCGGGCGAAGGCCCACCGCGAGCAGGTGGAGCGGCTCGAGCTGCGCGCGGTCTTGAAGGAAGCGTTGATCGAAGCCGGCGACCTGGTCGTGCGAGGCGATCTCCCGCTCACGGCGGAGCTGTCGGGAGCCGTCGATGCCCTCGGCGGGCCCTTTCGCCTCGAGCTGGCCGACGCGACGATCCTGGTCGAGGAGAGCTTCGCCAAGCCGCCCGGCGTGCCGGCACGCCTGGCCGGAACCCTGGTCCAGGGGGCCGAGGGCCGGCGCATCGATGCCCTCGAGCTCCAGCTCCACAACCTCGCCGCCACGGGCCGCGCGCTGCTGGGAAGTGCCACCACGATCGAGCTGGACGCCGAGCCCTTCTCGCTGGAAGGCTGGGCACCCCTCGTCCCCGCCCTGGGGGATCCCGCACCGGCCGGTCGGCTGGCTCTGGACGGGCTGAAGGTGGGCCTCGGCCCGGTCACCGTCCACGGTGGGCTCGTGGTCGAGGAGCTGGTGCTCCCCCTCGAGAGCGGTGCCTCTGCGACCCTGTCGGGCCGTCTCCAGGGCACGGGCGATGCGCTCGAGGGCGAGGGTCTCGACCTTCGGATCGCCGAGCAGCCCTTCGATCTGGCGCTGGGCATCAGCCGCCTGGCCGAGGATCCGAGGCTCCGGCTGCGCCTCGACGCGGACGGCGCCGACTCCCAGAAGCTGCTCGCCGCGCTGGCCGGCAGGGAAGACACCCTCTCCGGCCCGCTCCGCTTGCGCAGTGACCTCCGCGGGCCACTCACGGGGGAGGGCGCGCTCGTCGAGAGGCTGCGGGGGAAGCTGCGCTTCGACATCAAGCCCGGTCGACTCAAGGGCGTGTCCCTGCTGCGCAGCACCTTCGACGGCATGGGCAAGGGGGGCGACGCCGCGGTGGCGGCCGGGAAGCTCAGCAAGGACGAGAAGGTGCAACGCTTCTACGAGGACGAGTTCGAGCGGCTGGGTGGCACCCTGGCCCTGCGCGGAGGGAAGGCGAAGACCGACGACCTGCGCCTCGACTATCGCCACTACCGCGTCGACCTGCGGGGCAGCGTCGGTCTCGTCGACCGCTCTCTGGACCTGACGGGCAAGCTCACGATCTTCGAGGAGATCGACGAGGCGCTCCGCCCCGGGAGCGAGGGCGAGGAGCGCCGCGATCCCCGCTCTCGGGTGATTCCGCTCGCCGAGGTCGGGGGGACCATCGACGAGCCGAAGGTCACCGTCACCTCCGACGCCGCCTTGCGTCTGGGCGCGGCCGCGTATGCGACCGAGAAGCGCCGCAAGAAGTGGGAGCGCAAGCTCGACGAACGCCTGGGCGAGGGCGCGGGCAAGGACGTGCTCGGCATCCTCGACGCCATCCTGAGCGGCGAGGCCGCTTCCGGCAGCGAGGATCCAGACAGCGAGGATCCCGACAGCGAGGGGCCGCCGTGAAGGTGGCGGACGATTGGTTCACGGTCCGCTGGCAGGACGGCGCCGTGGTCATGATCGATCAACGCCTGCTCCCCGAGCAGGAGGCCTACCTGCGGCTCGTGGACGTCGAGGGCGTGGCCCGTGCGATCGAGGATCTGGCCGTTCGCGGAGCGCCGGCGATCGGCTGCACCGCCGCACTGGGCGCGGCTCTCTCGGCCCAGCTCTGCACCAGTCCCGATCCCCAGGCGGTCGCCGACGAGGTAGAGCGGGCCTGCGCGCGGCTAGCGGCGACCCGCCCCACGGCCGTCAACCTCTTCTGGGCCCTGGCGCGCATGCGCGACACCCTCGCCGAGCTCGCCGCGGGCGGCGCCGATGCGGCGGCCGTCCGTGCTGGCCTGCTCAAGGAGGCCTGCGAGCTCGTGGAGCAGGACGTGGAGATCTGCCGCGCACTGGGCGCCCATGGCGCGGGCCTGGTGCCCGAGGGAGGCCGCATCCTCACCCACTGCAACGCCGGCGGCCTTGCGACCGGTGGCTACGGCACGGCCCTGGGTGTGGTGCGGGCCGCGGCCGAGGCCGGCCGCAACCCCACCGTCCTGGCCGACGAGACCCGCCCCTTCCTTCAGGGTGCGCGGCTCACCGCATGGGAGCTCGCGAGGGACGACATCCCCGTCACCGTGATCACCGACAACATGGCGGCCCACCTGATGCAGCAGGGGGAGGTGGACCTGGTGATCGTCGGCGCCGATCGGGTGGCGGCCAACGGCGATGTCGCCAACAAGATCGGCACCTACGGTCTGGCTCTCCACGCAAGCGCCCACGGTCTCCCCTTCTATGTCGCTGCTCCGTGCTCGACCATCGATCTCGGGACCGAGAGCGGCGCCGACATCCCGATCGAGGAGCGCGGCCGGGACGAGATCGCGGAGTTCGGTGCCCGCCCCGTCGTGCCCGCAGGGGTTCCCGTTCGCCATCCGGCCTTCGACGTGACGCCGGCCGAGTTGGTCACGGCCATCGTCACCGAGCGCGGCATTGCGCAGGCCCCCTACACCGAGTCCCTTGCCGCCTTGCTGAGCTGAGCTGCGCACGGCCTGCCGGTCGGTTGCGCGCCGCTGACGGGAGCCCGCAGGATCCCGCTCGGCGGGTCAAGTTCCCTTCAGGGTGGGCGTGGAGACGGACGATAGGCAGGGAATCCTGGGAGGTGGCCCCCCTTGCCTTCGACGATCCTGTGCGTCGACGACGATCCGAACTACTGCCGGATCCTTGCGCGTGCCTTTCGCGAGCAGGGGCATCAGGTCGTCACGGCCCAGGACGGAGAGAACGCCCTGGATCAGCTGCAGGCCCTCCAGCCCCAGCTGATCACCCTCGACGTCATGCTGCCGCGCCGGGATGGCTTCTCGGTGCTCGAGGAGATCCGGCGCACGCGGGGCGCCAAGCTGCCGGTGGTGCTGCTCTCCGGCTGTCGCTTCTCGCCCGAGTACGAGGCGCGGGCCAAGGAGCTCGATGCGAGCGTCGTGCTCACCAAGCCGGTTCCCCTGAAGCGGCTCCTGGAGGTGGCCTCCGACCTGCTGCCCGAAGCCAGCGCTGGCCCCGGCCCCGCCCAGGCCGTGGACCTCACGGGTACCCTGGACGAGCTGCCCTTTCCCTTCCTCCTGCACCACCTTCACGGGCTCCGAGCGAGCGGTGTGCTTCGCGTCCAGAAGGACACGAAGAAGAAGCTGATCCAGCTCCGCAACGGCCGGCCCGTCACCGTGCGCTCGAACATGGTCAAGGAGACCCTCGGGCACCTGCTCGTCGCCAGTGGCCGGATCACCTGGGACGTGCTGCACGAGGCGGTGCAGCGCGTGAAGGAGGGTGAGGGCCTCCAGGGCCAGATCCTGAAGGCGATGTACATGCTGGACGATCAGGACCTCGCCCAGGCGCTGCACAGCCAGTCCGAGGAGAAGCTCCTGGAGGTGTTCAGCTGGGAGGGCGGCACCTTCCGCTTCCAGCAGGGAGCCCGGATCCGCGGGGAAGCGGTGGGCCTGAAGCGCTCGCCGGCCTCACTGATCCTGGAGGGGCTCCGGCAGCGGGCGCCGATGGCCCTCCTCGAGGCCTACCTGGAGGATCGCAGGAACCTCCATCCCGCACCCAGCGGTGTGCCCTTCCACGAGTTCCAGGACCTCGAGATCGACGACGCGACGGAGCGCGTGCTCGCCGAGCTCGACGGTGCCACGCCCATTTCGGCCCTCGGAGGCTGGTCCGATACCGAGCGCCGGATCCTGGTCGGACTCGTGGCCACCGGCCTGGTCGAGCTGATGCCGCGTCCTGTCTCGCAGCCGGTGAGGGTGCCACGCCGCCGAGCGAGGGCGATCAAGGAGAAGGTGCACAGCGTCGACGATCGGGCGGAGGGGAAGCGGACCGAGCGGGTGCGCTGCGAGCTCACGGCCCTGGCCGAGCGCTTCGAGGGCGACGACCCCTACGCGATGTTCGAGCTGCGCCCGGAGAGCAGCGACGCCGAGATCCGGAAGACCTACGCCGAGCTAGCCCATCGCAGCCACCCGGACCGCTTCGCGCGCGACGGTGAGGCGGTGCGCCGACTCGCCGAACAGGTCTTCGACCGGGTCAGCCACGCCTATCACTCGATCGCGACCGAGGCCGATCGCAAGCGAACGGCCACCAGCCGTGCCGAGAACGTCGAGCTGGAGCAGGGCCACCAGGCGCTGCGCGCCGAGCTCGCCTTCCAGCAGGGCCAGAAGGAGCTTCGCGCCCGGCACTACGGGGAGGCGCTTCGGAAGTTCGCCGAGGCCGTCGAGGCCTATCCGGAGGAGGGCGAGTACCACGCGGCTTATGGCTGGGCGCTGCATCTCGCCAATCCCGAGGATCCGGCCCGCATCCGCGAGGCCAAGCGCCACGCCCTCTATGGCAAGAAGCTCGCACCCGAACGCAGCGCGCCGCTCCTGATCCTCGGCCGCCTGTGCAAGGCCCAGGACAAGATCCCCCTCGCCGAGCAGCTCTTTACGAGGGCCGTCGAGCTCGATCCCGACTGCTCCGAGGCCCTCCAGGAGCTGCGGCTGATCGCCCTGCGCCGCGAGCGCGGCAAGGGAGGCCTCCTGAAGCGCATCCTGCGCCGTTCGGCCTGAACCAGGGGCCTAGGCTAGGATCCTCCTTCGCGGCCGCTCCCGGCCGTGCAGCGGAGAGCGCCGATGGCAGCGACCGGGATCACCGGCGAGAAGATCTGGATGGACGGGCAGATGGTGGACTGGGACGACGCCCGGATCCACATCCTGACCCATACCCTCCACTACGGTCTCGGCGTCTTCGAGGGAATCCGCTGCTACCGAACGGACGACGAGCGCTCGGCCGTGTTCCGCCTGCCCGAGCACGTGCGACGGCTCTTCGAGAGCGCGCACATCAACCTGATGAAGGTGCCCTTCGACGAGCAGACGGTCAGCGACGCGATCCTCGAGTGCCTTCGCGTCAATCACCTGCCCGAGGGCTACATCCGGCCTCTCGTCTTCATCGGCGAAGGCGCCATGGGTCTCAACCCCGGAGACAACCCGATCCGGGTGGCCGTCGTCGTCTGGCCCTGGGGCAAGTACCTGGGCGAGGAGGGCATGGAGGTCGGAATCCGCGCCAAGGTCTCCACCTTCAGCCGCCACCACGTGAACGCCAAGATGACCAAGGGAAAGACCTGCGGCGACTACGTGAACTCGATCCTCGCCAAGCGCGAAGCACTGCTGGACGGCTACGACGAGGCGATCCTGCTCGATACCCAGGGGCTGGTCTCGGAAGCGAGCGGCGAGAACCTCTTCATGGTGCGCGGCGGCGTGCTGCGCACGCCGCCGCTACAGACCATCCTCGAGGGCATCACCCGCGACTCGGTCATCCAGCTCGCAAGGGACAAGGGCCTCGAGGTGGTCGAAGGCTCGATCACGCGTGACGAGCTCTACGTGGCGGACGAGATCTTCCTGACGGGCACCGCCGCCGAGGTGACCCCGATTCGCGAGGTCGACCACCGCAGCATCGGCACGGGCAGGCGAGGCCCCGTGGCCCAGATGCTCCAGGAGGCCTTCTTCGACGTGGTCGCCGGGCGCAACGCCAAGTACGAGCAGTGGCTCACCTACGTCTAGGGACGTGCAGGTGAGCGAGCCGGGCTGCATCTTCTGCGCAATCGTCGCGGGTCGGGCGCCCTGTCACCGGGTCCACGAGGACGAGCGGACCCTCACCTTCATGGATCTCTTCCCGGTCGGGAAGGGCCACCTGCTGGTGATCCCGAAGCAGCACGCCACGAGTCTCTTCGAGGTGGACGAGGAGACCCTCCTGGCCGTCGCGCGCAACTCGCGAGTCCTCGCCCATGCCCTGCGCGAGGCGCTCGGTCCCGACGGCATCGGCGTGCACCAACTCAACGGCTCGGCCGCGGGTCAGACCGTCTTCCACTACCACATGCACCTGATTCCCAGGAACCACGGCGACCCCCTGGCCTTGCACGGTCGCACCCAGGGAGAGGAAGCGGAGCTGGCTGCGTTGGCCGCGCAGATCGCAGCGGCTCGAGACCGGGTTGCCATCAGGTCGGTCTGACGCGTCAGGCCGCGAAGCGGCTGATGCGTTCGATCAGCCAGAAGCCCGCCACCGCGCCAACGCCGTAGCCGACCGGAAGCCGAAGGGGCTCGAGGACGCCGAGCCCAAGGCCCGGGTGATCGCGGCCCGCCCACCAAAGAAGCGGAGCCAGGGCGGCGAGGAAGCCCAGCTGGCCCAGCTCCACCCCCAGGTTGAAGAAGAGCAGGGCGATGGGCACCTCGCCCGCGGGCAGCCCGATCTCGCCCAGGACCGCCGCGAAGCCGAAGCCGTGGAGCAGACCGAAGGAGGCCGAAACGGCCACGGGGTGACGCCAGGTGAGCGAGTCGCGCTCCTTCGCCGCGATCTCGACCGCCAGGAAGAGGATGCTGAGCGCGATCGTGGCTTCCACCGGCGGGACCGGCAGGCGCACCCAGCCGAGGGTGGAGAGGGCCAGGGTCAGCGAGTGCGCGACGGTGAAGCCGGTGATCGTCACGAGGATCCGGCGTCCGGTTCCCGCGATGAAGAGCAGGCAGGTGACGAAGAGCAGGTGGTCGAATCCGGCTGCGATGTGGCGAAGGCCCAGCCAGGTGAACTCGGCCGCGATCTCGAGCCGCTCGGGAGCGCGGGCCAGGAGCCAGCTCGTCGAGCCCGGCGGGAGGATGCGGGAGTGCAGCTCCCCATTGGCCAAGGTCACGCGAAAGACCGCCGAGAGGGAGGGATTCGCTCCCGGGAAGCGAAGGCCCAGGCTCTCGCCCGCGAGGCCGCGAGGGCAGGAGAAGATCTGGCGAAGGCCCAGGCCCTCGGGGCCCGCCCTCCTCGTGGGCTCGCCGTGCGGTGTGCAGGAGGCCGGGAGCACGGGCCTGGGTGCGGCCGCGGGTGGCAGGACCGGCGGGACCTTCCACCGCACGTCGACGTGACCGGAGGGGGCCTCGCGGATCTCCACGAAGACGGGTCGCGCGTCGTGGGCGTTGGCGGCGTGCGCCACCAGGGCGGCGAGCAACGCGAGGCAGGCGGCCTTCATCCGGTTGGCTCCGCGGAGAGGTCGATTCGCACCTCGTAGCGGTCGACGATCTCCTGGAGCGCCGCCTCGGTGCGCGCGCGGATGGCTGCGTCGCGGGCCTCCTGGACCACCCGGCTGCGTACCTCGTCGAGGCTCGGGAGCCGTCCCTCGGCGCGTCCCTCGACGAGGACCAGATGGAACCCGTAGGGCGATGCCAGGGGACCCCTCCAGACGCCGTCTTCCGCGTTGCCCTCGAAGACGCTCTTCGCAACCTCGGGGCCGAAGTGGCTCCGCACCGTGTCGTGCCCGCGCTCGACGTAGTTGCGGTGGTAGAGGAAGCGATCGCCCCGCCCGATCGCCGCGCTGAAGGAGACCCGGCCCGCGTGGAGCTCGCGGAGCTCGGCCTCCGCCCGGGCCCGGGCTTCGGCCGGAGTCCTCTTCGCGGAATCGAAGAAGACGTGGGTGAAGGTCACCCACCCTTCGATGGCGTACTCCTCGCGGTGCTCGGCGAAGTAGGAAGCCACGTCGCTCTCGGTCGGGTCCGCGTCCGTCGTCGCGAAGCCGCGCGTGATGAACTCGAGCTTCTGGATCAGCCGGCGCTTGACGACGGGGTCCTCCTCGCCGAGACCGAGCGCCAGGGCTTCCCGGTAGAGGATCTCCTCGCGCAGCAGATCGTCGACCAGCCTCTCGCGCTCTTCCGCGGACATGGCAGAGAGTCTCTTCTCCGCCATGTCCGGATCGAAGGCCTTGCTTCGGTATTGCACGAAGTCGAGAAGCGCGTTCCGGTCGACCACGACGACCCGCGATTCGCCGTCGTCCCTTCGTCCGGAGACCAGGTCGTGGGCGACGAAGAGGAGTGCGCCCAACAACAGGAAGTGGACCAGACGCTCACCGAGCAGTGCGCGCACGGAGGTGTCGCTCCTCATCGCCTCGAGTGGGCTCAGGTCGCGATCTCACGCCGCCGGAAGGCCCACGTCAGCCCGGCCAGCGCCACGACGTCCCAGGCCAGGAGGCGCGGCCAGAGCTCGAAAGGCCCCCACGGCAGGGTGATCTCATCCATCCAGGGACCGAGCGCGGCGGCCATGGAGCTCGCGAGGGGCGGGCCGAAGCGCCCCACCCAGGAGAGCCACCCCTCCTGCTCGAGAGGCGCCGCGCTGAAGCCGCCGGCCAGGGCGATGACGCCGACCAGGCTCACGACCAGCAGCCAGGTCGCGAGGCGCGGCAGGAACAAGGAGGCCGTCATCGCCAGTGCGCCGACCGCGAGCGCGCCGAGGCCGCACGCGGCCGTGGCCTCGACCGCGGGTCCCAGAGGCAGGCCGTTGCGGGTCGCGAAGAGGAAGGCCGTGCCGCCGAGCAGGACGAGGCCCGTGATCGCGACGATTCCCAGGGTTCCACACAGCCGCGAGAGCGCGAAGACCTCGCGGCTCACCGGCCTCGCGAGGCAGAGCGGCGCGGTGCCGTCTTCGAGGGTCTGGGTCAGGTGGTCGGCGCCGAGCACACCCGCCAGGGTGACGATCCACAGGCCGAGGGTGGTGAAGGTGATGCTCGCCGTGTAGCCCGCCACCTCGATCAGGTCCTGCGCTTCCTCGTTGACGGTGAGCGACCCGGTGGAGCAGCTCGAGCAGCTGTCCACGACCATCATGGAGAGGATGCCCATGGCCGCGATGGCGAACACGATGCGCCGACGCACGGCGTCCTGGATCGCCTCCCAGGTCAGGGTGCCGAAACCACGCAAGGCGTTCACGCCGCGCCTCCGCGCACCAGGCGCACGAAGGCGTCCTCGAGGCTCTCCTCGCTGCCGACGATCTGCGCGGTGGCGCCGCTCGCCACGACCTTGCCCTCGTGGAGGATGATTACCCGGTCGCAGACGCGCTCGACCTCCGAGAGCACGTGGGAGCTGACGAGCACCGTGCAGCCGCGCGCCTTCTCGGCCGCGAGCCACGCGCGGGCGTCGCGGATGCCGAGGGGATCGAGCCCGGAGGTGGGCTCGTCGAGGAGAAGCAGGCTGGGCCTGGCGAGGAAGGCCTGGGCGAAGCCGACCCGTTGGCGCAAGCCCTTGGAGAGCGCGGCCAGCCGATCGCCGGCGCGGTCCGCGACCCCGACCCGCTCCATCATCTCATCGACCTCGCGGTCTCGATCGGCGCCGTCCAACCCGGCGAGTGCCGCGTGGAGACCGAGGAAGCGGCGAACCGTCGCTCGCCCCGGCACGGCGAGTCGCTCGGGCAGGTACCCCAGGCCCTCGCGGGCCTCGGCACGCTGCGGCGCCAGGCCGCGCAGGTGCACACCCCCGCCGCTGGGCCGCGCCATGCCGAGAAGCAGGCGCAGGGCCGTGGTCTTGCCGGCGCCGTTCGGGCCGAGCAGGCCGACGGTGTGCCCCTCCTCGACCTCGAAGCTCACCTCCGAGAGCGCCGTACGCCCTCCGTAGCGCTTCGTCACCGCATCGAGCTGGAGGGCCGGCATCCCGGCCAAGCTACCCTCAAGGCATGGCCGGCGCCCGTGTCGTCCCGCGAGAGGCGCGCCAGATCCTGACGCGCACCGGCGGCTATCTGACCCGCTTCACCCACACCCTGCAGCCCTACGTCGGCTGTCAGTTCTCCTGCGTCTACTGCTACGTCCGCGAGATGGCGGTCCAGAAGACGAACCCCTACGGCCTGCCCTTTTCGGCGTGGATCTCGCCCAAGCGGAATGCGGTCGAGCTCCTGGCTCGCGCCGCCAAGCGCCCCTCGTTCGCTCACACCCGGATCTTCTGCTCCTCGTCCACCGACCCCTACACACCCCTGGAACGGACCGAGCGCCTGACCCGGGGCTGTCTGGAGGTGATGGTGGAGCACCCACCCGAGGCGCTCGTCCTCCAGACGCGAAGCCCCCTGATCGAGCGCGACGCCGAGCTCATCGCGCGTCTCCCCCGGGCCGCCGTCAGCTTCACGGTCACCACCGACGACGAAGCCGTGCGGCGCGCTTTCGAGCCGGACTCCCCGCGCTTTGCGCGTCGGATCCAGGTGTTGGCCGCCCTCCGTGCCAAGGGGCTACGCGTGCAGGCGGCGATCTCTCCGCTACTTCCCTGCGATCCGGAGCGCCTGGCCGTGGCTCTCGCACCGCATGTCGATCGCGTCGTGGTCGACGATCTCTTCGCCGGCGATGGAGCGGGGGGACGCCGAAGCGGCCCGGCCCTCGAGCGCCTGCGCGCCCTCGGCTACGAGGCCTGGGCCGAGCCCGACCTCGCCGAGCGATCCCTGGACCGCTTCCGCGCCGTCCTCGGCCCCGATCGCGTCGCCCACTCCCAGGCCGGCTTCAACGACCTCAGCTGGCTCACCTGAACCACGGCCGGCCTCCTGTTGGGGGCCGCTTCGCTCCTTTCATTGACGCGCGGCGGGGCGGGGTTCATTCCTCAGAATGGCTCGGCCGGGACAGGGTGGCCCGCGCAGCGGCGTGGACAGCGTGTCGCCTACGCGGCT
>NYZB01000071.1 GCA_002687015.1 Deltaproteobacteria bacterium | reverse complement strand
CGACACGCTGTCCACGCCGCTGCGCGGGCCACCCTGCCCCGGCCGAGCCATTCTGAGGAATGAACCCCGCCCCGCCGCGCGTCAAAGAAAGAAGCGAAGCGGCCTCGGCGCCGGCTGAACGAGTCGAATAGGCAAGAGCGCAGATTCCCCTGGGAATCCGCCCGGGTAGGACCTGCGAAAGATCGAGGAGGGTGTGCGTCGGCGAACCCGCTCCTTGAATGCCGGTCGCAGGTCCGTGAGTCTATCGCCGCGGGTCGTCAGGGTGTAGCGGCGAAGAGCCCTGACCGAGCGCCAGTGGCGCAAGGAGAGCACGATGCAGATTGCCCCCATCCCCACACTGGATGACGAGACCAACCAGATCCGGTCCATGACCGCGGACATCGTCGCCAAGCACATCATCCCCAACGAGCACCAGCTCTCGCGCTTTGGCGAGCCCGCGACCGGCAAGCTCTGGGCCGAGATGTTCCATCGCGTCAAGGAATCCGGTCTCTGGGCACCGCACCTGCCCGAGGAGTACGGCGGGATGGGGATCGGCTTCCTCAAGCTCGCCTACATGAACGAGATCCTCGCCTGGAGCCCCTACTCCAATCCGATCTTCGGGATCATGGCCCCGAATTCGGGCAACCAGAAGATCCTGGTCAAGTACGGGACCCCGGAGCAGAAGAAGCGCTGGCTCGAGCCCCTGATCGAGGGGAAGATGCAATCCTGCTTCGCGATGACGGAGCCGGATCAACCTGGCTCGGACCCGCGATCGATCAAGACCAAGGCCGTTCGCGAGGGCGACGAGTGGGTCATCAGCGGCCACAAGTGGATGGCCTCGAATGCCGAGAGAGCCGACTTCGCGATCGTGATGTGTCGCACGGAAGATGCGGACGACGTCGACGTCAATGGCCGCATGACGCAGATCATCGTTCCCACCGACAGCCCCGGCTTCGAATACGTGAGGAGCGTACCGATCTGGGGCCACGCCAACGGACATCATGGCGAGCTGATCTTCGACCAGGTCCGCGTGCCCCTGGAGAACGCTCTGGGCGAGCAGGGATCGGGGCATCAGGCGGCCCAGGACCGGCTGGGCGCCGGACGCGTCTACCATTGCATGAACTGCGTCGGGCAGATGTGGAGGGCCTTCGACATGATGGTCAAGCGCTCCATGGAGCGCGAGGTTCACGGCGGGGCCCTCGAGACCAAGCAGTTCATCCAGGGCTTCATTGCGGACTCCTACATCGACATCCAGTCCGCACGCCTGATGACGATCCGCTGCGCGGAGGTCATGGAAGAAGGGCTCGACGCCAGGACGGACATCTCGGCCATCAAGATCGCGGTGCCCGCCGCCATGCACCGGGTCGTGGATCGCGCGATCCAGGTACACGGCGCCCTCGGCGTGTCGAGTGAGATTCCGCTGGAAGGGATGTACCGGGGAGCGCGCACCCTGCGCCTGGCCGACGGCCCCGACGAGGTCCACAGGATCCTGATCGCCAAGAACGTCCTGAACGTCTACCGGAACGGGGAGTCCTGGGACTTCGGTATCTAGGCCGAGGTGGGGCTCGCGCGAGGCGCCGGCGGATTCCAGTGCAGCAGCCGACCTGCAGCGCCCACTCTTCACAGGGAAATCACACACCTTCGAGAGCATCGGACCGGCGGGAGCGCCACCTTCTCCACTCGTGAACGAGCTGGATGGAGTGGGCGCGCCCCGGAGGAGTAGCACGATGGACCTTTCCCAATTCACCGCCGAGGCGCTGATTCAGAGCAACTTCCGGGACGACTACGATCTCGGAGACGAGAGCCTCCGGGACCTCTACTCCAAGGCGAAGCGCCACCAGTGGGACGCGGAGGTCGACGTCGATTGGGGCTGCTTCGAGCCCGGCGTCGATGTGCTCGATCGCAACGCCGACTTCCTGTCGCGACTCGATTGCATTCGAGAGCTACCCGAGGAGCAGCAGGACCAGCTCTTCAGCGTCAACCAGAAGTTCCTCGTCTCGCAGGTCCTTCACGGTGAGCAGGCGGCGCTGATGACCTGTGGCCAGCTCGTCAACCTGGTTCCCGAGGTGGAGGGCAAGCTCGCTGCCTCGGTTCAGGTGATCGACGAGGCCCGTCACGTCGAGGTCTTTGCGCGCTATCTCGAACGCCAGGGCGGCCACTTCCCGATCGATCCCGATCTGAAGATCATCGTGGAGCAGCTCCTCAGCGAGCCCGACTGGGAAGCGAAGTGCGTCGGCATGCAGGTCATTCTCGAGAGCGTCGCCCTCTCCTTCTTCAAGCAGGGCGAGAGGATCGGCGTCGAGCCGACCTTCAAGAGCTTCATCCCCAGGGTCCAGACCGATGAGGCGCGGCACGTCGCCTACGGCGTCCTGACACTCGGAGAGCGGATTCCGAATCTGGACCCGCAGATACGAAGACGCCTCGAGGACTGGGCCTACGACGCCATCGTTCGCATCGCCGGACGGGCAGGGAAGCCGGGCTTCGTGTCGATGTTCCAGGCGCTCGCGACGACGGACATCGACCTCGGGACCCTGCTCCCCAGGCTCTTTGCCGAGGTCGCCGACCAGAACCACCTCGACCTCGAGGGGCTCGCCGATCCCATCAGCGACACCGTCCTGCCCAACCTGCTACGGGTCGGTCTCGTACCCGAACGTCTGGTCGACGGTTACCTCGCCCAGGGCTGGCGTGTCGACCGGGAGGAAAGGTCCGTGGAGAACCTCCACACCCGACATCCCGACGCGCAGCGCATCCGGAAGGAGTTCGAAGCCCAGGGGAAGGACTTCGCCATCCCGGGCCAGGCGAGCTTGAGCTAGAGACGGCGCGCCACCCGGCAGACCGGACAGGCGTGCCCGCGGCGGGGTGCCGGCCTCAGCCCCTGAAGCTCTGCCGAAGACGGGGGCGCGGGTCTGAGGCGTGACCTTCCGGGGTGTAGTGCATCTGCAGGAGCCGCCCCATCGTCGCGTAGACCTCGAGACGTTCGCCCAGGTGCGGCCGCTCGAAGAGCACGGGGTAGTCCTGGCGCAGCCAGTCCTCCACCTCCCGGAAGTCGCAGGCTGCCACGCCCTCCCCGGTGCCTGGGCCCAGGAAGCGCACGGGATCCGCCAGGAAGGACAGGATGCCGTCGAGCTCCAGGTCGGGTGCGGCGCGAGTGGCGACCTCGAGATCGAGAAGCGTGAGGGAGGCTCCGTCCCAGAGGAGGTTGTCGAAGTGCGCGTCCCCGTGGATGAGCACCTCCTCGTCGTCCTCGAAGAGGGGCAGGCGCTCGGCCAGGTAGGTCTCGGCCGAACGAAGCAGGGCCTCATCCTGCGAGCCGCGCTTCCTGAGGCTGTTCAGGATGACCGGGTAATGCCTCGGGGCGACGTGGTAGGCGTCGGCGCCCTTGCCGGGATCGGTGATGGCATCGGCTTGCCAGGGGTTCGCGAAGCCCGGAGGGAGCGGGACCCGATGCAGCGCCTCCAGACACACGGCGAGCTGGCGCACGGCCTCGCGCCTCTCCGCTGCGGGCATGGCCTTCCACCGCTGCAGGAGGCTCTGGCCCGGTTTCCGGAGGGAGATCACCCACTCGCGCCCCTCTTCCTGACCGTAGGCCACGACCTCGGGCACGGGCACGGCGCCGTCGACCAGCCGGATCACCTCGACCTCGTGGCGGATCGAGTGGCGAAAGCGCCCGGACGATCGCCGTAGGACGTGAGCCGGAGCGAGGAAGACCTCGTTCGACCAGCCCCGGCGCAGATCGATGGGATCCGCCGGGAGGGCGTGGCCCTGCAGCTTGGCTCGCGCCCAGGCGATGGGCGTCGCGGTCCTCTCTTCAGCCAAGAGAGACCCTTGCTGGGATCCGGTTCGGCAGGGCCGGCGGACCGGTGGATGCTGAGCTCGGCCCCATCCGTTGCTGTCGCTCCTCTCGCAGCTCGCCCCGGCAAGGGCCACGGCGCGGACACCGCAGCTCCGTCGAATCCAGCTCCGCCCGATTGTATCGAGGCTGCCGGGCACCGACAGGCGACTGGATGCCGCTTCGAGAGCATCGGCCCTGGGAGATGGCCCATCCGCGCGATCAGGCGCCCGTCCTGGGGTTCGCCCCCTTCGACTCCCGCAGGCCGAGGCGCTTGGCCAGGTGATGGAGATTGCTCCGCTGCATCCCCAGCGCGCGCGCCGCGGCTGCCCAGTTGCCATCGCTCTCGACCACGGCCGCCCGGATCGTCGCGCGCTGGTAGTCCTCCACAGCCTCGCGAAGTGACTTCCCCTCCCGGAGGGGGAAGTCGGAGGCCCGCGCCGTGGGCGCCGGCGCTACGCCTCCGCGATCGGCCGCCCTCGCCTCGCCGGTCACCGGCGGTTGGAGGATTCCGGGCTCGACGTCCGCCGCGCGGACGATCACGGCGTCGCCTCGCGGGACCCGCGCGGAGGCGTGGAGCACCGCCCGCGCGATGGAGTTCTCGAGCTCCCGGACGTTGCCCGGCCAGGTGTGGGAGGCCAGCTGGTCCAGTGCGTCGGGGCTCAGGCGAACGGGCCCGAGCCCCAGCCTTCGCCGGTCCTCGTCGCAGAAGGCGCCGGCCAGGGCGGGGATGTCCTCCCGGTGCTGTCGCAGGGGAGGCACCTCGATGCGAACCACGTTCAGGCGATGATAGAGGTCAGGGCGAAACTGGCCGGCCTCGACTTCGAGGGCCAGGTCGCGGTTCGTGGCGGCGACGATGCGCACGTCCACGTGCAGCGAACGATCGCTTCCGACCCGTTGGATCTCCCCCTCCTGCAGCGCGCGGAGCAGCTTGGGCTGCAAGCCGAGCGGTAGCTCGCCGATCTCGTCCAGGAAGAGGGTGCCGCCGTCGGCCACCTCGAACTTCCCCGCGCGGGCTCCTTCGGCACCCGTGAAGGCCCCGCGCAGGTGCCCGAAGAGCTCGCTCTCGGCCACCGACTCCGGAAGGGCCGCGCAGTTCACGTAGATGAGCGGCTCTTCGGCACGCGTCGAGCTGGCGTGCAGCGCACGCGCCACCAGTTCCTTGCCAACGCCCGTCTCGCCGGTGACCAGGACCGTGAAGTCCGAGCGCGCCACCAGGGCGATCTCCTCGCGCAGGTGCTCCATGACCGGGCTGCTCCCGATGAGCAGGCCGCCGCGGCGCTGCCGCTCCTCGCGCATCAGCTCCTGGGCGACGAGACCGTGTCGGGCCGCCGTGTGCTCCAGGGTCTCGATGAGGTTGCTGGTGCGCATGGCCGCACCGGCCAGGGCACCCAGCGCCGCCAGGAAGCTGGGGTCGAAACCGTCGAAGGCGTTCGCCTCCAGGGCGTCGACGCTCAGGACGCCCATGAGCTCGCCCTCGGCCCGGAGGGGACAGCCGAGACAGGCGTGGATCTCGTTGAGCGCATGGGGGTCGCTCTCGAGCAACCCATCGAAGGGATCGGGCAGGGGACTGTCGGGCGCAAAGAGCATCGGCGCCTGTTGGTTGCAGATGATGTCCAGGCGCGGGTGATCGCGACGCCGGAATCGCCGGCCCATGGCGTCGGGTGTGAGCCCGTGCGCCTCCAACGGTACGAGGTCGTCTCCCTCCAGGCGCAGCAGCACGGCCGCGTCGCAGGGCAGCACGCGGCGAACGGAGGCCACCAGCCGCCGGTAGCGATCCTCCGCCGTGAGCGACGCGGTCAGATCGAGGGCGATGGAGAGGAGGAGGTCCAGGGGAGTCGTTGAGGATTTCATAACTAGTTGTGAGACTAACAACCCCTGGAGAGTTATCCAATTCACAACCGACCCTGTAACCATTTGATTTAACAAATGTTTCCTCTTGGCCCGCTCCTTGCTCTAGAGCAGGACCTCACCGCTGCACAGGCAGTACAGCGAACATGGAGCCTTGAGCATCGTGAAGACGGATCGACGACTCTGGACGGCCCTGGCCCTGGTACTGATCACCACCTTCTCGATCCTGGGCTTCTTCGGCCGCGAGGTCTATCGCCAGGCACCCCCCATCCCCGAGCGGATCGTGACCGGGTCGGGACGCGTGCTCCTGACCCGCGACGACATCCTGACCGGGCAACAGGTGTGGCAGAGCATCGGCGGGCAGCAGGTCGGCTCGATCTGGGGTCACGGCGCCTACCAGGCACCCGACTGGTCGGCCGACTGGCTCCACCGCGAGGCCACGTCGCTGCTGGCGCTGTGGAGCGCGCGCGAGCACGCCGTCGCCGTCGCGGACCTCGCGGCACCCGATCGCGCCGCCCTCGAGGGGCGCCTGCGGGAGGAGATGCGCGGCAATACCTACGACGCCGGCTCCGGGACCCTCGTGGTCAGCGAAGACAGGGCGAGCGCCATGGCCGAGACGGCCCGTCACTACAGAGCGCTCTTCGGCGGCGACCCGGCCCTGCATGCCCTGCGCGACGACTACGCCATGCGCGAAACCAGCGTCGAGGGGGCGGAGAAGCTCCGTCAGCTAGCGGCCTTCTTCTTCTGGACCTCCTGGGCCTGCACGACGGAGCGACCGGGGAGCGACACCACCTACACCAACAACTGGCCCCACGAGCCGCTGGTGGGCAATCGCCCTTCGAGCGCCAATCTGTTGTGGTCGCTGCTGAGCATCGCCGTCCTGCTCGCGGGCATCGGCGGGCTGGTCGCCTTCCACGCGGCCCGGGCCGAGAAGGACGCCGACGAAGCCGCCACTCCCAGGCAGGACCCGTTGGATGGCATCGAGATCACGCCCTCGATGCGCGCCACGGCCAAGTACTGCGCTGTGGTGATCCTGCTCTTCGTCGTCCAGGTGCTGCTGGGCGCCCTGACGGCGCACTACACGGTCGAGGGTCAGCACTTCTTCGGCCTCCCGCTGGGAGAGATCCTCCCCTACTCGCTGACCCGCACCTGGCACCTGCAGACGGCGCTCTTCTGGATTGCGACCGCCTTCCTGGCCGCGGGCCTCTTCCTCGCCCCGGCCATCGGCGGTCGCGAGCCCCGCTTCCAGCGCCTGGGCGTGAACCTGCTCTTCGGTGCGCTGCTCCTGGTGGTGGCGGGATCGCTGGCGGGCGAGTGGCTCGCCATCCAGCAGTGGATCGACCTCGACCTGAGCTTCTGGCTCGGACACCAGGGCTACGAGTACGTCGAGCTGGGCCGCATCTGGCAGATCGGTCTCTTCGCGGGGCTCCTCTTGTGGCTGGTCCTGATGCTGCGCGGGCTGTGGCCCGCCCTCACGCGCAAGACGGAGCACCGACAGATCACCCTGCTCTTCGCGGGCTCGGCGGCGGCCATCGGCCTCTTCTACGGCGCGGGCTTCTTCTACGGAGCGCGCACGCACCTCACGGTGATGGAGTACTGGCGCTGGTGGGTGGTGCACCTCTGGGTCGAGGGCTTCATGGAGGTCTTTGCGACCGCCGCGATCGCCTTCCTCTTCTCCAAGCTCGGGCTCGTCAAGCCGCGCAGCGCCTCGCGGGCCGTGCTGCTCTCCACGAGCATCTTCCTCGTCGGCGGCATCCCCGGCACCTTCCACCACCTCTACTTCAGCGGCACCCCGATCTCGATCATGGCCATCGGCGCCTGCTTCAGCGCCCTCGAGGTGGTCCCCCTGGTGATGGTGGGCTTCGAGGCCCTGGCGACCCTGCGCATGCAGGATCGCGCCAGCTGGATGGAGCGCTACCGCTGGCCCATCCGCTTCTTCGTGGGCGTCAGCTTCTGGAACCTCGTGGGTGCCGGAGTGTTCGGGTTCCTCATCAATCCCCCCATCGCGCTGTACTACATGCAGGGGCTCAACACGACGCCCGTGCACGCGCACACCGCGCTCTTCGGCGTCTACGGCCTGCTCGCGCTGGGCCTGGTCCTGGTGGTGCTGCGCCGCCTGGCACCCGCCGGCGAGTGGCGCGAGGGGCCCCTGGCCTTCGCCTTCTGGAGCATGAACGGCGGGCTCGTCCTGATGGTGGGGTTGAGCCTCTTGCCCATCGGCCTGCTGCAGACCCTGGCCTCCATCGAGACCGGCCTCTGGTTCGCGCGCAGCGCCGAGTTCCTGCAGCAGGCCCACATCCAGGACCTGCGCTGGCTGCGGCTGGTGGGTGACACGGTCTTCCTGGCCGGGGTGGGAAGCCTGGCCTGGTTCGTGCTCGGCCTGCGCACCGGATGGTCCTACCGGAGGGACGCCGCCTGGAGCGGCTCTCACTCCCCCGCGGTCCCCCGCTCCACCTGAGCGGCCGCCTGGAGGTCGGCGAAGGCCCGGGGGATCCCCTCGGCCAGCTCCCAGGCATCGGGCACCAGGTCCGGATCCACCGCGAAGCCGAAGTCCATCCTGCCCATGTAGGAGATGACGGTCAGGTTCAGGCCCTGCCCCGGGACGAGCCCGGACATCGGGTACATCGACTCGATACGGGTACCCGCGGTGTAGAGAGGGACCGGCGTCCCGCGCACGTTGGAGATGACCACGTTGAAGGTGGGGCGCCCGCTGAAGCGTCGGCCGAGGGCAGTCGCGAGGCGCATCCAGCCACGGTACAGGTAGCCGTACTCCATGGCGTCGTGCTGGAGGTGACGATCCTTCACCTCCCAGCTCTCACGGGCGGCGCGGGTATTGCGCTGGATCGCCTGGAGACGCTCCACGGGGTCGGCGAGGTCGGTGGCGATGCTCACGAACCAGCTGCTCAGGCGGTTGCCGTAGGTGCGTTGCTGCTCGGGGGTGCGGATCGACACGGGCAGGGCGGCCGTGAGCGAGAGCTCGGGCAGCTCGCCGCGCAGCTCGAGGTAGCGGCGGATCGCGCCGGCACAGACCGCGACGTAGACGTCGTTGAGCGTGCAGCCGAAGACCCGACGAACGCGCTTCAGCTCGGCCATCGGGAGATCCACGTTGGCGAACCAGCGGTGGGGGGTCAGCACCTGATTGAAGCGGGTGATCGGCGCCGAATAGGGGCTTGCGGGTCGGCCCTTGCGGGCCAATGCGCGCCAGCTACCGATCGCCACGAAGCGCAACAGGCGGGCGACGAAGCGGGGCGTCCCCAGCGCCAGCTGGACGTCGAAGCGCAGCGATTCGACCAGCTGCCGGGCGCGCGTCGACAGGGGCTCCGGTCCTTCGACGCGGAGGGCGGGCGGCCTCAGGTCGTCGTCCGGCCCCTCCTGGGTGGCATCGAGCAGGAGCTGTGCACTCGACAGACCGTCCGCCAGCGCGTGGTGGAGCTTGACGACGTAGGCCAGCCTGCCGCCGGCCAGCCCTTCCACCCACCAGGTCTGGAAGAGCGGTCGATCCCGCTCGAGACCCGTGCTCGCGATCTCCGAGATCACCTCGCAGAATTCGCGCTCTCCACCGGGCGAAAGCACGGCAGCCCGCCGGATGTGGTAGTCGAGGTCCAGCTCCTCGCGCCAGCTCCAGAAGGGATGAGCGAGATTGAGAGGGGCCAGCACCAGCTGCCAGTGGAAGACCGGGACGACCCCGCTGAAGCCGGCGAACTGCTTCTTGAAGGTCTCGAAGTCCAGGGGCTGACGAGAATCGGCGGGATCGATCACCAGCGCCTTGATGGTGTGATAGTGCTGGGTCCGCGTCTCCGCGTAGAGAAACTGGGCATCCGCGCCTGAAAGCGGCTGCATGGCGTGGCTCCCTCGTCTGCCCATTCTCTACCACGCGGACACCGGGATCAATCGCTCTCGACGGGGTGGGGCGACGGCGTGACGGAGTCCGTTGGATCTCGTAGACCGCAAGGGCCGACGCTACCGGCCCGCCCCCGGGTCGCCGCAGGCGCGTTCGGCCTCTTCAGGGCTCGGGAAGGTCACTCCACCCAGACTCCGGCATTCTCCATGCGGAGCGACGAAGATCTCTCCCCGGCGGCAGCACCACCCTTCGCCGCGCGGTAGCTCCGGGGCGTGAGACGGCTCCTCACGTGGAGGTGCGCCGGGTTCCACCCTCCCGACGGGCGGGAGCTCCCTGCCCCGGAGTGAGCCGAGGACCACGGGTTGCCGAGGGTCGCCCTGCAGGAAGGCCACGGCCACTTCGTCACCCACTTCGGGGAGGGTGTAGCTGCCACGGCCCGAGCCGGCCGTCCGTACCACGTGCGCCCAGACCGATCCGAGCTCTTCCTGGTCATCCCGGGGAAGCCACGGGAACTTGACCTTGACCTTGTACGAGCTCTTCGCGTTCCGATCCCCTGGTTCGACGACGATGCCCGCAAGTACGAGGAATCCGCTCCCCGATTCGACGGATTGGCGGATTCCGCGCTGCACGCCGCGGCTGGCCCGCTCCGGGTTGCCCCCGGGTACGGCGGGCCCACCGGGCCTCATGGGGAGCACCTCGGCGCTCCAGAAGCTGTCGAGCACCACGGGCCGCCCGGGATCGCCGCCCAGGAAGACCACCAGCACCTCGTCGCCCACCTCGGGCCGGAAGAACCACCCGCGCTCGGAGCCGGCCCCGACCGCCACGATCGGCGCCCAGCGGGAGGTGTCCGACCCGGGGATCGACGGGAAGCTCACCTCGACTCTGCCCAGTCCCTCCGGGTCACCGTTCGAGGCGACGATGCCCTTCACCACGGGGCGGCGGAGCGGACCCGTCTGCGCCCGGTCGAGGCGGTGCTGCGGCTCGCCAGCTTGCCACCGCCCCTCCTGCTCAGCCGTGGCCACATTGCCTCCAAGACCGAGAACGAATCCAGTCGCCCAGACGGCGTGGAGAATACCGACCCGGGGAAACCGCAGTCGAGAGGCACGACGCACGGGACACCCCTCCTCGGTACGGGGAAAAGACACGGAACGGGATACTGACTCGACGATCCCCCGGCAGAGCCGGGAGGGTCACGCCGGCGAGTCGCTCGAAGTCGCTTCGACGAGAAGGCTCCCCGCCACACCGTAGCCGGGCCAGGGAAGGGCAGGTGGCCGCCCGGCACGACTCAACGAAGGTGACCGATGTCGTACCGCTTCACCGCGAAGAAGCCCCCCAGCAGCAGGTCACCATCCTGGAGCAGGGTCGTGATGCCTCCCCAGTTGTTCCAGAGGACGCTGTCGTCCGGAAAAGGCCAGCGCGCAACCACCTTGCCGGTCTCGAAGTCGATGGCGCGGTATTCGTAGACGCTGTCGACCTTGGTGGCGAGGTAGGCGAGCCCATTGTGGGGAGAGATCGCGGGGGGCATCCAGTCCGTGTTGTCGATGTCGTCCAGGAACCAGCTCGGGACGAAGCGGTCCTCGTCCGCCTTCCACTCCAGCTTCTGGGCTCCGAGCGGCGCCTCCCGGGTCTCTCCCGCGAGAAAGGCATTGCCGAGGATGTTGAGGGGAGCTGGAGCCGAGTCGGGATAGGTCGAGTTGAGCACGATCACGCCGGCGCCGTAGGCAGCGGGCGAGGCCTCGACCGTCAGCGGACTCACGCGCAGTCGGATCTGGTCGGCGATGCGCCGGGAGCGCGTCCCGGGCTTCTGGACGAAGTCCTCGGGAATCTCGTCCCTCCAGAACGCCACGAGCTGGGCGCCATCGGGGCTTCCGTCCGAGATCACGACGAGCTCGTCCTCTTCCCTGCCGAAGCCCATCAGCGTAGGGGTGGTGCCGGAGCCGTGGGAGGCCGCGCCGCGCTCGATCGCCTCGCCCTCGGCCATGACCTCGTACTCGCTCTTCCAGGCGCCATCCTTCTCGTCGACCGAGAGGTTCTCGCCATCCCACACGACGCCGCGCATGTGCTTCGACGTAACGACGTAGATGCGCTCTTCGTCGAGCGCGATCGAGTTCTCGACGTGTTCACCGGGAAAGAGGACGTAGTCCTTGCGCTCGAGGTCGCGATCGAAGATGAAGAGACCACCCGTCGCCGCAACGGCGATATGGCCGTCGTAGGTGAGCGAGATGCCGAGGATCCGGGTGATTCCGCTGGCGATCTCCTCGGGCAGGCCGTCGGCCACCCCGACGTGACGCACGGGACGGAGCGGCGCCTGCGGCTCGTTGTCGTCGAAGGACTTCACCAGCCGCGTCGCGTCGAAGAAGGTGTAGTGATACCCGTCCTTGTCGATCACACCGTAGGCCCCAGAACCGCCGTTGCGGACATTGAGCTCGAGGCCCCAGAGCATGTAGGCCGAATGGAAGAGGAGGCGCAGGTCCTGCTTCTTCCTGCGCTTCTCGTCGATGCGCTCCATGTGCCAGGCGATGTGCTCGGGGCCGACGTCGGTATGCTCGTCCTCCAGCCCGGGATAGGGCATGAGCGACACGAACTCGAAGGCCTCACCCGTCGCGTCGATCTTGACGAGCCCATGGGCCGTTCCCGCGATCACGGTGGTGTGACCGCCGGTTTCCTTGACGATGGGTGCCGAGCACCAGACGACGGGGACGGTCTTCACTTCGGCCCGGGTGAGCTTCTTGCCCCGGGTCGGCCCGTCGACGACCGTCACGTCGCTCTGGGCCGGATTGTGGTGCGACATCGGATAGGGCCCCGCCGCGGCCCACGGATTGGCGGACGGGAGCGCGAGCTCCGAGGCCAGGGAGGCGATGGGAACCCAGGTCGCCAGGAAGATCGCGATGACGAGGGGGTGGGGCATGTCGGGGCTCCTGTGGGCCGCGCGGGGTGCGGCCCGCCTCAGGCCGGTGCTTCGCCTTCGAGGGTGACGCGGTGGATGGTTCGGGGCTCGTCACCGTAGTCGGCGATGGCGTAGTGGTGGGTCGCGAGGTTGTCCCAGATCGCGACGTCGCCCGTCTGCCAACGCCAGCGGCACTGGAACTCGGGCTGGTCCTGATGTCGGAAGAGAAAGGCGAGGACCGCGTCGGCTTCCGCGGGCGGGAGCCCCTCGATGTGGGCGGTGAAGGTCGGGTTCACGTAGAGGAAGCGGCGACCGGTCACCGGATGGGTGCACACCACCGGATGGATCGCGCGGGGCAGCGACGCCATGTCGGGCAGCTTGCCGGCGGGCGCCTTCGTCTGCTGTGACCGCTCCCGCACGACGTTTCGGACCGTCCCCGCAAGATCGTGCACGGCGTCGAGGCCCTCGAGATAGGCCTTCATCCGGTCGGAGAGCGCATCGTAGGCGGCGCTCATGTCCGCCCACATCGTGTCGCCTCCCCAGGCGGGGCCGTTCTTCATGTAGAGCACGGAGCCCCTGGGAGGCTTCGCCGAGATCGACACGTCGCTGTGCCAGAGGTTGGCCCGGCCTCCTTGCTGGCCATCGAGGGCCACGATCTCGCGATGCCCTTCGAGCGTGGGCAGGTAGGCGGGATGGTCCGTGAAGATCGGGCCGAGCTGCGCGCTGAAGCCGATGTGTTGCTCCGGCGTCAGGTGCTGGGCCCTGAGGAAGATCACCTTGTGCTCGTAGAGGGCTTCGAGCACCGCATCGACCGATGCGTCGTCGAGCTGCTGGGAGAGATCGAGGCCGCGGAGCTCGGCGCCAAGGGCACCGGCAATGGGAAGCGTGTCGATGGGGGGGCTCACGAAGATCCTCCGGGTGGGGTGACGGGCGCCTCGAAGGCACCTGTGAGGAAGTCGAGCAGTGCCGACTCGTGCGCCTCGAGACCGCCGGCCGCGGGAGCCGGCCCGTGCGCGAGGCTGCGCAGCATCACGTCGATCGCGAGACCCAGGCGGAGGTGGATCAGCGCCACGGGGAACGACGGGTTCGCCTTGTTCAGCAGGGGCACCAGCCGATCGACGCCCCCGGGCCAGCGCTCGATCACGAAGCGGGGATCCAGATCCCCGTCGGCCTGCAGGCGCTGGACGAGGCGCAGGTAGCGGAGTCCATGCCCGCCGCCTTCGGCCAGGAGCTCGACCTGGGGTCGGAGCAGCGCAGCCAGGACCTCGCGGGTCGTGGGCGGCTCCGCCCGCCGGTCCAGGGCGTCGAGGAGGCGGCGGCGGCGCTCCATCAGGGCCGGCATGTGCCGCTCGAGCAGCACCTCGACCAGGGCTTGCTGCGACCCGAAGTGGTAGTGGAGGGCCGCCGGCGAGAGCCCCGCCTCGGCATTGATCGCGCGCAGGGAGACACCCCCCAGGCCGTGCTCGGCGAAGAGACGTTCGGCGCAATCCAGGAGCTTCTCTCGGGCGGAGGGCCTTCCCATGCCCGAATCCTAACTTATCGCTTGATTCTATCAAGCGATAAGTTAGGATTCCTGGCGATTCGACTGCCTCGAGACGCCCGGCGTGAGGAGCAGCGACATGGACATCCGAGGCGGGTTCGTGCTCGGCTCCCGCGCAGCGGGCGCCATGGGGCGGATCGTGGCGGATCGGTTCGAAGAGGGGCTGGGCAGGGCATTGCCGCGCACGCCCGAGCAGCTCGCGCGCCCCGAGGTCGTCAACGCGCTGATCCGGGAGTACGCGCCCGCCGCTTCGGAGCCCCTTCCTCCCCTTCGCGCGGTTCGTCTGCCGGGTGTCGAGTTCGAGAGCAGCAACTGCACGAACTTCCTCGTCGAGCTCGAGTTCGAGAACGACGACCCGGTGGGCAGGCCCCTGCCCAGGACGGCCTATGTGAAGCTCCCCTGCAGAGACCTCGGGACCCGCGCCTTCGCCAACGCAGTCGGCTTCTGGGAGGTGGAGGCGACCTTCTGCGAACGCGTCGCCGCCCGTGTCCCGATCCGGGTGCCGCGCGTCTACGCCGTCGCGCGCCGTGGTGCCCGCTTCGTCCTCCTGCTGGAGAACCTCCAGGAGCTGCCCGGCGCCAGGATGTTCATCAACCGGGACATGGCCGCCGGCACGACCCCCGAGCGGGCGCGCCAGTGCCTCCGCAGCTTCGCCCAGCTCCATGCCGCCTTCTGGGGATGGACCGCCGAGCAGCGGGATGCGCTGGTGCCTGCGAGTCTCCACACCTACCTCGCGCCCGGTGGCCGCGAGATGACCCGGGCGCTGAACGCGGCTGCGATCGGCCCGGCGCAGAGAGCCGCGCCCGACATCTTCGGAGCGGAGCACGCGGCCCTCTTCCGCAGGGCGACGGAGAAGTGGGACGCGCTGATCGATGCCTGGTACGGCGGCCCGCTCACCCTGATCCACGGCGACAGTCACCTGGCCAACTGCTTCGAGTACTCATCGCCGGAGGGTCCCCGCATCGGGATGATCGACTTCCAGGGGATGCACTGGTGCAAGGGCATCCGCGACGTCCAGTACTTCTTGATCAACTCCCTCGAACCCGGGATCCTCGCCGAGCACGAGGGCGAGCTGATCGAGGCGTACCTCGAGGCCCTGGAAGAGCGGGGAGTGGTGCTCGAGGTCGAGGAGGCGCGAGACCAATACCGCGCCTTCTCCTTCCAGACGCTGATGGTGGCCGTGACCTCGATCGGGCTGGGCTCGCTGACCGAGCGAGACGACACCCTGCGTACGGTCCTTCGCCGCAGCGTCGCCGCGATCGAGCGACTGGGATTCGGCGATTGGCTGAGCGAGCTCTGAACGGGTGGAGGGACCGACATGACCGAACGCGTCCATGTGGAGCAACAGGACGGCGTGGCCCAGGTGCGGCTCGACCGTCCCGAGAAGAAGAACGCCCTCGATGCGGGGATGTTCGATGGCCTCCTGTCCGTAGCACGCAGCCTTCGCCACGAGCGGTCGTTGCGAGCGGTCGTCCTCTCCGGTGCGGGGGACTCGTTCAGCTCGAGCCTCGGCGACATGGTGAGTGGAGATCTGGACCCCGAGAGCGAGTCCATCCAGGCCGCCACGCGGGACCTGAGCCGGGACGGCGCGAACCGCGCACAGCAGCTCGCATGGCTCTGGCAGGAGCTGCCAGTTCCGGTGATCGCCGCGGTCCAGGGCGTGGCCTTCGGTGGTGGCCTTCACATTGCGCTGGGTGCCGACATCCGCATCGTCGCGCCGGATGCGCGCATCGCCTTCGTCGAGATCACCTGGGGTCTCGTGCCCGATCTCTCCGGGACCCAGGCACTTCGCAGGCTGGTCCCGCTGGACGTCGCCAAGAAGCTCATCTTCACGGGCGAGGTGATCAGCGGCGAGCGGGCCGTCGCACTCGGGCTCGGCACCGAGCTCAGCGACCACCCCGTCGAGGCGGCCACCGAGCTCGCTCGGGTGATCGCGGGGCGCAGCCCCGACGCCGTCCGGGCGGCCAAGCAGCTGCTGAACCAATCGGGGCTGGTTCCGCTCGCCGAGGGTCTCGCAAACGAGATGGCCGCCTCCTCGGGGCTCATGGGCAGACCCAACCAGATCGAGGCCGTCATGGCGAAGCTCCAGAAGCGAAGCCCGCAGTTCCAGGACCCCGAAACCGCGGTGGGCCCGATCGAGGGAGAGACGAGATGAGGTGTGGACCGATCCATCACCGACCCCGAGCGATGCGCGGGGCAAGAGGGCTCGGCCTGGCGATGGTCGCGATGGCCCTTGCGGCGGGCGCCCTGGGAGCCTCGCTGCCGCCTCCCCGGAATCCCCATCTCGCGGATTCCGTCTATCCCCTCGGGCACGGCGACCCGGGCCAGCAGGATGCCCTCCCCGTGCGCGGACCCGAAGATCCGGGAAGGCCCCTGGATGCGGCGGAGATCCAGTACGCCCACGTCGGCCCGGCGCACTTCGGGGCCTACACCTCGAGCCCCTACCCGGACGGCAGGCGGGTCCACTACGGAACGCCGTGGGGGCGGGTCCGGCTGGCGCCGGAAGCCGGCCGAGTGGGATCGGCCTCAGGCCCGTGACGAGCCCAGCCCCTGGTGGCCCCGTCTTCACACGGATCGGCATGCCCCGCCCGAGTGCCCCCTCTCCGCGAGACTCACTCGGCGGGCGCGAGGCGCACCCCGGACGCGACGATGCCCACCTCTCGCTGGGGGCCCTCGATGCGGGCCGGATCTCCGCCCCTGGACTCGGCCTCGAGGTGCCGTGCCTCCCTTTCGGAGAGCTCGCGCACGCTCGCCACGCCCTCGACGAGCGCCACGGAGCCGAGCGCGTCCTTCGGGAGGAAGAAGCCGTAGTCCCGGAAGCGAACCCGCACCACGGCGTCGCCATCCTGCAGCACCGTCCAGCAGCCCTTCCTCTGGCAGAGGTCCGTCAGCCGACCCTGCAGGAGCACCGGCTCCTCCGCGTAGCGCTCGGGTGCAGCGAGCACCTGGGAGAGCGGGATGGCCTCTTCCAGGGTGAGCGGTGCGCCGTAGACCCGCGGGGCCTGCGCCTCCGACGCGCCGGCGAGCTGGGGCAGCAGCACACCGAGTAGCAGGACCGTCCCGAGCCAGCTCTTTCCCACGATCATCGGCCGAAGATAGCAACGCCCAGCGAGGCTTCCCGATGTCGCGAGGATCGGCCGATTCGGGGCTGGCCTGCCCCTCGGGTTTCGCGCGGCCTCAGTAGCTGTGGCGCAGTACGGCGCCAGCACGGGCATCGGTATGCTCGCCGTCCAGGACGGCGACCTGACCATTGACGACCGTCGCGCGGTAGCCCTGCGATCTCTGGATGAAGCGCGGCGCGCCGCCCGGGAAGTCGTTCACGATCTCCGGCTGCAGCTCCCCCACCGTTTCAGCGTCGAAGACGTTGACGTCGGCGCACATTCCGGGTGTGAGGACTCCGCGATCCTTCAGGCCGACGACGCGTGCCGGTGCAGAGCTGAGCCTCCGGACCCCCTCGCCCATGGAGTACAGGCCTCGGTCTCGAACCCAATAGGAGAGGACGAAGCTGGCCCAGCCGGCGTCCATGATCTGCGAGACGTGGGCCCCCGCATCGCCGAGGCTCGGGAAGGCGCGCTCGTTCTTGAAGAGCTCCTCCAGCGCCTCGATGCTGGCGTTGAACTGCCGGAAGGTGAAGAGCGCCTTGCCGCGGCTCTCGCGCGCGATCCGCAGGAAGGTCTCCGACCAGTGCTCGCCGGCCGCCTTCGCCGTGGCGCCGAGGCTCTCTTCTCTCGGCGCCGTGTAGTTCGGCAGCCGGTCGGTGCCCAGGGAGAAGACCTGATCCGCCGGAAGGGTCTGGCCCTGCTCGGCCTTGGCTTCGGCCACGAGCTCGCGGCACAGGTCGGCGTCGTCGATCGCGGCCAGCCGGCTCTCGAAGTCCATCCTCCGGAGGCGCCTCCACGCCGGGCTGCGCACGGGCAGGAGGCCCTGCAGCCCGAGCATGAAGCCCGAGCCTCGCGGTTGCGAGATCGCGGTGATGTCCAGCCCGCCCTCGCAGATCTGATCGAGGAATGCCGCCGAGCCCTTGCCCGAGCCCGGGTCCGCACCCACGCCGTAGCTGAAGAGGATGCGCCCTCCGGTGGTCTGCGCGAGGTTCCGCAGCAGATCCTTGCAGAAGACGGGATCCGTGAAGTCCAGGACGTTCTGCATGAGACCGTCGCGCGGACCGACGGCCCTGGCGATCTCGATCAGCTCCTCCGCGTCCGCGAAGGTCCCGGGGACGGGGCGCCCGTCCGGGGCCACGTGCGCGGGCAGCCGGTTCGTCGAGAAGCCGAAGGCCCCGGCATCGATGGCACGCGCGACGATCTCGGCCATCTCTGTCTTCTCGGCATCGCTGGCCTGCTCCTCGACGGAGCGGGGCCCCATGACGTAGTAGCGGAGGGCACAGTGGCCGATGAGGCCAGCCACGTTGATGGCGGGCGCGATGCCCTCGAGGGTGTCGAGGTAGCCGCCGTAGTCCTCCCAGGTCCAGGGCAGGCCGCCGAGGATCGCCTCCCTCGGGATGTCCTCGACGGTCTCCATCATGCCGGCTAGCAGCTCCCGGTCCTCGGGCCGGCAGGGTGCGAAGGTCATGCCGCAGTTTCCGAGCAGGGCCGTCGTCACTCCGTGCCAACTGATCGGCGTCAGCAGGGGATCCCAGCCGATCTGCGCATCGAGGTGGGTGTGCAGGTCGACGAAGCCCGGCGTGACCATGTGACCCTCGGCGTCGATCTCCTGGGAGCCAACGCCGCGCACCACTCCGACCTCGGTGATCAGCCCGTCATCGATCGCCAGATCACCCGGAACCGGCTCGCTTCCGGTTCCGTCGACGATCTGTCCACCGCGGATCACCAGGTCGTGCGTCGTACTCGCTGTCATGGAGGCCTCTCTGGGACACCCGCACCACCAGGGTCGAAGAGCCGGCGATACTACCCCAGGAGGCTTCGGGGATGCAGGGCCGGACGCGGCGTGGGAGGCCCGGAGCGCCGCGGAAGTGTGGAAGGCGAGCCCTCAGCTCGGCGAGGCGAGTGCCGCCATCACCTCGTCTCCGAAGCGCTTCAGCCCCTCCTGGGGCTGCTCGCCCATCAACACCATCGGCACCAGGACCCGCTGGACACCTGCTTCCTCGTAGCGGGGGAGCTGCTCGACGGGCTCGAGCGGTGGAACCCACATCGTCGTGATCTCGACCGCGCTTCGCTCCCGCCCCTGCGCCGCCAGCGCGGCGTCGAGTGGATCCAGCAGGGGGAGGATCTGCTCGAGGCTCGTCGTGGGCGAGAACCAGCCCTCGCCGTAGCGGGCGACGCGCTCGAAGACCCTGCCCTTCGAGCCGCCGATCACCAGCGGCAGCGGCCGCTGGACGGGGAGCGGGTAGCTCTTGAATCCACTCCAATCCACGAACTCGCTCTGGTGCTCGACGACCTCTCCGGCCCAGACCTTCCGCAGGGCCTGGATGTAGTCGTCGTGGCGGGCTCCGCGTTTCTCGAAGGGGACTCCCATCGCCTTGAACTCCTCGGCCAGCCAGCCGATCCCGACGCCCAGCATGAA
The DNA here is from genome assembly GCA_002687015.1 of Deltaproteobacteria bacterium. Taxonomy (GTDB): domain Bacteria; phylum Myxococcota_A; class UBA9160; order UBA9160; family UBA6930. Next base: position 5,957 of record NYZB01000071.1, on the reverse strand, counting down.
GCGGCCTCCCGAGATGAAGTCGAGGCTCGCGGCCTGCTTTGCGAGGGAGAGGGGATTCGTCTGGGGAAGGATGTTGATCCCCGTTCCGAGTCTCAGGGTTCGCGTTTCCGCTGCGACGGCCGACAGGGAAATCAAGGGATCGATCATGTTCGTCTCGGGCGTGGCGGCCATCTTGCCGTCTTGCGTGTAGGGATAGGTCGACGCGTAGTCGACGGGGACCATCACGTGCTCGAAGGTCCAGACCGACTCCAGGCCGATCTCCTCCGCCAGACGGGCGAACCCGATCATCTCCTCGCCGCTGCTCACACCGATGTTGATCCCGACCACTCCGATCTTCATTCCCGTCCTCTCCTCTGACGACTCGGCAGGCCGAGAGATCGCTGCGCTCTTGCCAGGGGCAGGCCCAGCGAGTGACGCCCGCTCAGCCGGGCCTGGGCTCCGTGGGGAGCAGCAAGGGCTTGTGCATGTCGAAACGCATCTCGCCGATCCAGATGGCGACCAGGGGTTGGTCCAGGGGCCCGAGGATCGCGCACTCCTCGGCGACCCTGCCCTCGAGCTCCAGGGAGCCCTGCCCCGGGCTCGTGACCATGTCGTCGATGTCGAGATCGAGCGTGCAACGCGAGGGCTCGCCGTGAAGACGTCCGTAGTGGACCCTCTTCATCCGCTGGTGGGACGCGACGTGCTCGCTGGCTCGCGGAGTCGAGAACCGGATCTTGCCTTCCTCGGGATGACTCATCGAGAAGGTCGTGTGGGTCGCCTCGTCATGCCGATCGATCTCTCCACGCCGGAAGACGGTCGATCCGGCGACGTGCATCCGGTCGAGAGCTGCGGAGGTCGTCACCCAGTTCTTCCACATGTACATCCTGGATTCGTTCCTCGAGAACTCCTCGAGATTGGAGTCGAGGGTCGCGGCCTCCTCCCGCTCGCGGTTCTCGGTGTAGAAGCCGAGGTACATCTCTCGATAGGGACCGAGAGCGCACTGGCGGAACTCCCCGGTCCCGATGAAGAAGACGGCCTTGTCCGGAAAGACCTCGGCCACCCGGAAGTAGTCGTCGGGCACCATGCTCCGGGCGGCGTCGAGGGGAACCTGATAGAGCCCCGTCGTGTAGGTCGCGGAACCAACGCTCATGCAGACCCGTGTGAACATCTCGATTCCTCCCCCGAGCCTGCCGATCGCCGCTTCCCGGAGGAGGCCGGCTCCTCGCGGAGCTACTCGCCCGGTGCCCAGGCCAGCGGGAAGACGTCGGGGAAGTCGCCCAGGGGCTGGCCCGTCTTCGGCTCGTGCGCGTAGAGCCCCGCGGGATCCGGGATGATCTGACCGATGCGGTGCAGGTAGCGCACGTCGTGCCCAGCCCAGAGCAGGGCATGGGCACGACGCGCATGGTCAGAGGTGATGTCGCCACGGGCTCCGTGCAGGATGTGGGCGTGGAACACGAGGACGTCCCCCGGCTCGAAGTCCCAGCCGAGGATCTCATAGGAATCCCGGTGCGCCTCGATGTCGGGAACCAGGGGGGCGCTCATGTCCCGCACCCCGCTGAAGTAGGACCAACCCTGGTGGGCTTCGACGCCGAGCATGGGAACGCCCGGCACGGCCTTCTCCTGGATCTCCCTCGCCTCGGCATCCAGCTCCGGGTCGCGGCCCGCGAGAGAGCGGTAGGTGACGTTCCAGAGATGGGAACCGCGCACGACCTCGATGCTGGCATCCCGCGGGACGGGATCGGGCGACACCCAGGTCCTGATCAGATGGTGTCCCTCGACGTTGTAGTAGCAGGTGTCCTGGTGCCACGGCGTAGGCGGGACATGCCCCTGGGGCTTGTAGAAGAGCTGGTCCATGTAGAAGCGCACCGGGCTCTGCGCCGCACGGCCCGCAATCTCGGCGACCGGGGACTCGTCGACGATGCGCCGTAGAGCCGGCGAATGGGCCGACGGGAACTGGTCGGAGCGCAGCTCCGGGCCGAGGTCGTGGGTCATCGTGTCGGGCACCGCGATGGCGGCATCGAGGCCCTCGGCCAGCACGTCGACCCATTCCGGTGTCAGGACGCCCTTGATCAGGACGGCGCCGTCGCGACGGAGGGCTTCGATCTCCTCCGTGGTGACGGCTCGACTGGGCTTCGCTCGCATTCCGAGACGATACCCCACGGACCAACCGAACGCGGATGGAATGCGCGCCGGGGACCTCGCTTCGATGTCCAATCCCGCACCCTTGTATCGAAGACACCCCGACGGGGTCTTCGCCTCACCTCTCGCGGTCGCCGCAAGCGAGCGAGCCCGGCTCGAGACCGGGCTCCGACCAGGAGTTCAGGCCCTGCCTTCCTCGCTCCCGACGAGCCAGCGCCGATAGGCCGGCGGAGGGAAGAAGGTGAGGAGGTAGAGGAACGAGGTCACGATGCCCGCTGCGCTGAAGACCACGAGGTCGAGCAACATGAGCGGGTTTTCGGAGTCGGCAAAGAAGACCGGAGGAACCGAGGTCGACAGCATCACGAGAGCGCTGAGCCCCGCAAGGCTCCAGAGCAGGAAGCGGTTCGTCACGATGGCGTCGGCGAGGCCGAGGTCTCGCCGTCTTCGCATCAAGCGGTAGTAGCGGAAGGCCTCGATGGTGAGCCAGATGGAGGCGCTGATGCGGGCGAGGAACTCGACCAGGAAGAGGCCATGGGGAATCGCGCCCGTGACGAAGGTGCCGCTGAATCCGAAGGCCGCGTAGGTCGAGAGATTGACGAACCACAGGAGGGCCACGAGGCCGAGAGCCCAGCGGGCGTTGGGACGAAAGACCCGCCAGACGAAGACCGCCTGGATACCCTGGCCCAGCAGCCCGAAGGCCTTGCCGACCGCCATCATCATGCCGAGTGGAGCGGTCTCCAGCGTTTCGGCCGCAACCATCGCCCCCGCTTCGAGGGAGGCTCCCAGGCAACCGCCGAGAACCAGGGAGAGGCCCAGATAGAGCTCCGGGAGGGCCCGATTGCGCTTCGCCAGGGCGAGAAGCCGGAAGCCGACGACACTGATCGCCAGGAGATACAGACCACCTGATACCGCTTGGAGCAGCTCGACTCCGCCCATCCCCAGAATCTCCGTCCCCGCCAGACGACTCGCCTGAACCCGGCCTCTCCCATCGTCTGGTCGAGAGACGGAAATGAATGGAGAATGGTGCCGGTTTCGTGTCGATCCAGGCCTCCGCGTTTCCCCCGCTAGGCGAAGGGCGGAAACTTCCAATCCCACAGCAGGCTTCGCCCCGGAGCCTCGCCCGCCGGATTCTCGCGGTCGTCGATGGCCGGAGCCCAGGTGCCTGATCTGATGCACCATTCTCCCGCGCCGGGCAGGTGGGGCGGAGCGAACGGTGCGCGGCCCCTCGAAGCTCGAGTAGCCTCGGGGACGCAGATCCGCCGCGGCGTCGCCTCGGGCCCGAGCCGGCGGCGGAGACCGTCGAGGTAGGGAGCAGGCGACGATGGATCCGCAGACCACCGAGCGAATCAAACGCGGAATCGAGTTCGAGCTGGCGCGCAGCGAGGTTCCGAAGGGCTTCCCCAGGCTCCCGGACATCCCGGTCGGGCGCTACACGGATCCGGTGTTCTACGAGCTCGAACGCGAGAGCCTCTGGTCTCGAAGCTGGCTGCTCGCCGGACACGTCGATCAGCTTCCCGAAGTGGGCTCCTTCTTCCGCTGGGACGATTCCGGCGTCCCGCTGATCGTCGTCCGGGGCGAGGATCGGCGGATCCGCAGCTTCTACAACACCTGCACCCATCGCGGAGGTCCGGCGACGACCGAGGCGAGCGGCAAGGTCAGGGCCTTCCGCTGCGGCTATCACAGCTGGACCTTCGACCTCGAGGGAGAGCTCATCGCCGTTCCCGACGAACGCGACTTCGTCGACCTCGACCGATCCTGCCGCGGGTTGGCCGCCGTGCGCTGCGAGACCTGGGGCGGCTGGATCTTCGTGAACCGGGACCCGGATGCCCCGACCCTGAAGGAATACCTCGGCACGATCCCCGACGAGATCGCCGACTACGAAGTCGACAAGCTACGCCTCGTCGAGAAGCAGAGCTCGACTCTGGAATGCAATTGGAAGGTGGCGATGGATGCCTTCCTCGAGACCTACCACCTCAAGCACATCCACCCCGACACGGTGCACCAGCTCCTCGACTACCGCGGCTCCACGATGGGGCTGATGCGGAACGGCCACTCGCGCATGCCCACTCCGGTTCGGGACGAGCGTCTGGAATCGCGAGAGCCGGGCGCGAGCCCGCTCGACATCCCGAGCGTCGGCGAGATCGGGCGTATCACGAACCTGGCCTACGCCATCTTCCCGAACTTCGTCACGCCACTCGAGCCCACCGGATTCCCGATCCTCCTTTTCTGGCCCCTCGACATCCGCACCACGCGTTTCGATGCGCTCTGGTTCGGTGCAGACTGGGGCAGCGGAGAGGTCCCGAAGCTCTGGCGGATGCTGATCGACGGCTTCGGGACCGTCCTCGCAGAAGACACGCAGTTCCTTCCCTGGGTGCAGAAGTCGGTCGAGTCACCTGCCCTGTCGGGGATCCCGCTCAGCTATCAGGAGCGCCGCATCTACCACGTGCACGAAGAGATCGATCGGGTGATCGGGGTGGAGAGGATCCCCGAGCACCTGCGCGTGCAGCCCCTGCTGGAGCCCTACCTGGAGTGATGCCGGAGATCCGCAGCGCGTCGAGCGGCTGATGCGCCCAGCCGTCAGGACTCGCCGCCGATGAAGCCAAGGACCCTCTTCTGGAAGAGCTCCTCGAAGGTCTCGACGGCAACCTCCAGGGCCACCCTCGCGTTGGTCGCCGGACGACCGAAGATCGTCCGCTGAAAGGGCTTGTGGTAGGAGACGCTCATGCCCTGTGCCGGCCCCTCGCCGACTTCGATCTCGACGAAGGAGGCCTCGAGAGTGACGAGGCCTGGATCGATCGCCACGGCCATCGCGAGGCTGTCGTAGAGATGCAGCATCTCGGAGCCCGCACCCGCCGCCATGATCTCGAACCAGGGTGCCGTGGCTTCGAGCACGAAGGCCCCGAGCCCCGTGCCGGCCCTTGCGCACTCCTGCACCTGCTCCGGGTAGAGATGGGTCTGGTGGCAGACGTCCAGGCCCACCATGGTGAGATCCGCACCCGAGCGAAACACGATGTCCGCGGCCTCCGGGTCCTGCCAGTAGTTGAACTCGGCTGCGGGAGAGATGTTCCCCGCGCACTCCGCCGTTCCACCCATCATGACGATTCCCTTCAGCGAGCGGGCGAACTCGGGCGACCGCTGCATGGCGGTCGCCACATTGGTGAGCGGGCCGATCGTCACCAGGGTGATCTCGCCGGGGCTCGCGAGCACGGTCTCGAGCAGGAAGGAGACGGCATCCGCCTCCTCTCCCTCGGGCTCGACCATCTCCGTGATCTGCCTGGCGCCGTAGCGCCGCTCGAGCCAGCCGACCTGGATCTTCCGTTCCGGGTTCATCGGCCGCAGGACACCGCGCCGTAGCGGCACCTCCTCGCGACCGAGGAGCTTCAGCAGGTGACGAGCGTTCGAGTAGCCCTTCTCGGCCGGGACGTTGCCCTGCACCACGGTGATGCCGTCCACGCGGAGTTCGGGTGAGTTCAGCGCCAGCATGATGGCGAAGCAATCCTCAGGATCGCCCCCGAGCGTCCCCATCGCCGGATCCGTATCGATGATGATGCGCATTCGCCCCAACATAGCCCGACCCACCACGCTCCATGCGGCCTCCCCCGCCTGGCGGAGGAGACGACGACGAGGAGCGACCCCGCGCGACGAGACCTGGAGCGGAAGGACGCGGATCGCGCCGGTCCTCTTGTGCGGGGGAAGATCTTGACTGTTCGCCTCGCTTGGGACTGGCTTGGGTTGGGAGTGCCGCTTCGCTTCTTTCTTTGACGCGCGGCGGGGCGGGGTTCATTCCTCAGAATGGCTCGGCCGGGACAGGGTGGCCCGCGCAGCGGCGTGGACAGCGT
>NYZB01000070.1 GCA_002687015.1 Deltaproteobacteria bacterium | reverse complement strand
GGTCGAGAGGGTGACCAGATCCTCGCCGATCAGACTGCGCACCGGCCCCAGGACTCGTGGGTCGACGGCGTAGTCGAAGAGGACCGGATCCTCCTCGAAGCTCAGGATCTTGTTGATTCCGTGGAGGCGCGAGGACGGGGCCACGGCACCCTTCACGACCATCACGTCCTGCATGAAGACCATCCCCTCGGGCCGCGGGGCCCGCTCCTCGACCAGGTCCTCGAAGCGACGGTCGAAGCCCGCGAGATCCTCGGGAGGAAAGAGGCCGCGCAGCAGGACGAAGCCGTCCCGCCAGTACTGCTCCTCCAAGGCGTCGGAAAGGGTCACCCCGGGACCATAGCCCGCCGCTGCGGGCCACGAAGATGGATGGCTCGGAACCGGGTCCAAGCAGCGCATCCGGCGCCGGGAGCAGCTCGACGGGATTTCCTAGGCTCCATGCGGAGTGGGACTCAAGACCTTCGATCGCAAGTTCGGGCGCGACCTGCTGCGCGAGCTGCCGGCCGCGCCGGCCGTCTATCTCTTCAAGGACGAGGATGGAAGCGTCCTCTACGCCGGCAAGGCGAAGAACATCCGTCGTCGGCTGCAGGGCTACCGCAACGCCAGCCGTCGCAAGGTCCACCGCAAGATGCGGGCCCTGGTTCGGGCCGCGAGCTCGCTCGAGATCCGGCTCCAGCCTTCGGAGCGGGAGGCCCTGCTCCTCGAGAACCAGCTCATCCGGGAGCACCGGCCCCGCTACAACGTGGATGGGGCCTATACCTTCCTCTACCCGGCGATCGGCCTCGGAGTGAGCGGGCACCAGTCCCTGCTCTGCATCACCACGCGCAGGGAGGCCTTCGAGGGGCTGGGCCTCCACTGGCACGGCGTGTTCCGATCGCGGCACCGGGCTCGCGACGCCTTCGACGCCCTGGTCGCGCTCCTCGATCTGATCGGCCACCAGGAGCCGCGCTCCCGACTCCGCGAGCTGCCCCGGGTCAGGGGCTCCCGGATCGTGGCGTTCCGACGGATCGAGGCCTGGCTGCCTTCCCTCGAACGGCTCTTCGCGGGAGAGTCCGCGACGGTGCTGAGGGCGCTGGCCACTCAGCTCCTCGAGAAGCCGGATGCCCGCCGCGACGCCGCGCAGGTGGGTGAGGATCTGCGCCTGCTCGACGCCTTCTTCGCAAGTGATGCCCGTCCCCTGCGGAAGGCCCTGCGCGCCGCCGGCTCGGCAGAGGGCTACGTCTCCCAGGACGAACGGGATGCACTGTTCATCGCCCACCGCCATCGGGAGCTCCCGAGCGCTCGAACCCGGGAGATGGGTGCTGGCTCGTCTACCGGAAAGGGCACCGCTCCCTCATGAATCCACGGGCGGCACGGCCTCGACCGTGACCGGTACTCCGTTGAAGACCGCGTTTCCGACGACCCCCTCGAGGACCCGATCGTCCACGAGGTCGTTGCAGGACACGCCGGGGTGGGCCTCCGCCACGGCCATACGAAGGCCCGGCCCCCTGTGCCCCCAACCGTGCGGAAGGCTGACGACGCCGGGCATCAGATCCTCGGACAGCTCGAGCGGCGCGAGAACCTCGGCGACCCGGCTGCGAATGCGCACCCGACCTCCATCCTCGAGCCCGCGACGGGAGGCGTCGTCGGGATGCATCAGCAAGGTGCAGCGCTCGAGGCCTTGCGTGCAGACCCGGGTGTTGTGGAGCCACGAGTTGCAGGTGCGCAGGTCGCGACGGCCGATCAGGGCGAGCTCGTCGCCCGGCGGGTCGGGGTCGGCTTCGAGCTCCTCGTTCAGCCGCGCCAGCTCCTCCTGGATCGGGAGTGGCGCGAGGTCGATGCGCCCACCTTCGCTCAGGATCACCTCATTGAGCCGTGGAGCCAGGGCTCCCAGGTCGATCCCACTCGGCCGGGCCTCGAGGTCGGCGAGGGAGAGGCCGCCGCGCCAGGGCCGGAAGCCATCGCCATAGGGCCCCGCGCGCAGCATCCACTTCAGGAGCCGCCGGGGCGACACACTGGGGAGTGCGCGCAGGGCACGCCAGCCCAGCCGCCGGGGCCCCCTTGCCTTGCGCTGGCCGAGGCGAAGGGCCAGCTCGACCAGGATCTCGAAGTCCTCTCGCTGGCCGGGATCGGCGCGAATCGCGGCCGGGGAGTAGCGGGCGGTGTTGCGCACCGCGAAGCCGTGAAAGAGCGCCTCGTAGTTGTCGTGCTCCAGGGACCAGCTCGGTGGCAGGATCAGGTCGGCGTGGCGGGTGGTCTCGTTGACGTAGAAGTCGATCGCCACGTAGCACTCGAGGCCGGCGATCGCCCGCTCGAGTGCGGCACCGTTCGGCGCACTCAGCACCGGGTTGCCGGCCACCGTGACCAGCCCGCGCACCTGCCCCGGCCCGGGCGTCTCGATCTCCTCGGCCAGGCAGGGAGTGGGCGACTCGCCGTTGAAACAGGGGGCTCCGCGCACCCGGGTTCGACCCGTGATGAGCTCGCCCCCGCCACTGCGCATCGCGATCAAGCCCGCAAAGTCGGCAGCGGGCGTCGTGAACATGGCGCCGCCCACGTGGTCCAGGTTGCCCGTCAACAGGTTCAGCACGTCGGCGAGCCAGCTGCACAGGGTGCCGTAGGGATGCTGGCTGGTGCCGGTGCGCCCGTAGCAGACGGCCGCAGGGGCCGCAGCGAAGGTGCGGGCCAACGCACGCACCTCGGCCGCGGGGATCCCGAGGCGGTCCTCGACCCGCGCCGGGGCAAAGGGAGCGAGCAGGCGCGCCAGCTCTTCGGCGTGAATGCCTCGCCAGGCCGCGCCCCGCTCACGGGTCAGCTTCTCGTGCAGCACGGTCTGCACCAGGGCCGCCAGGAGCAGACCGTCCGCGCCCGGGCGGATGAAGAGGTGGCGGTCGGCAAGCCGCGCCGTCTCGCTGCGCCGCGGATCGACGACGACGAGCTGACCGCCCCGCGCCTGGAGCGCCTCGATTCGTTTCCGGAAGCCCGGCGCCGTCATCAGGCTGCCCCCCGAGACGACCGGGTTCGCGCCCAGCATCAGCAGGAATCCGGTGTGGTCGACGTCGGGAATGGGGATCTGCAGCCAGTGCCCGAAGAGCATGAGCGAGCTCGCGTGCTTGGGGTTCTGGTCGAGGGAGCTCGCCGAGTACTTGTTGGCCGTGCCCAGGGCCCCGTTGAAGGGCACCAGGCCGAGCAGGATCCCGAGATTGTGCGCACCGGGATTGCCCAGGTAGCTGGCCACGGCGTCGTCGCCGTCGCGCCCCTGGATCGCCGCGATGCGCTCGGCCGCCTCGGCCAACGCCTCGTCCCAGCCGATCTCCTGCCAGTCGCGACCGCGCCGCCGGAGGGGTCGCCTGAGCCTGTCCGGGTCTTCCTGGACCTGTTTCAAGGCGATCGCCTTCGGACAGATCGCCCCCTTGCTGATCGGATCGTCGGGATCACCCTCGATGCGCCCGATGCGGCGCCCCTGCACCTCGATACGGAGGCCGCACATGGCCTCGCACAGGTTGCAGGTCTTGTGCACGAGCCGGGAAGAGGAACCCACCCCCGCACCTTTGAACAGATTGGCCCGGCGTTCAAGGAGGAAGCTGCCAGCGCCCCCGCCCGGAGTCTCCGGCCTCGAGGAATGGGATCTGGGGCGCGGCGCCCGACCGGGTGATCCGGGGCGTCGTGGGAGACTGGCCCCTCCGGCCGCTGGCAGCGCGGCTCTCGACGTGACAACGTGGGAGCCGGCGTGCTGCGCACCCGACGGGAGACCCCATGTCCGACACCATCCAGCCCTTCCAGATCCAGGCCAGCGACGAGCAGCTCGAGGATCTGCGCCGCAGGCTCCAGAACACCCGCTGGCCCGACGCCGAGACCCCCGACGACTGGTCCCAGGGGATTCCGCTGGCCTACGTCCAGGAAGTCACCGCCTACTGGGCCGAGAAGTACGACTGGCGCGCGCGGGAGGCGGCACTCAACCGCTTCCCCCAGTTCAAGACCGAGATCGATGGGCTCGGAATCCACTTCGCCCACGTGCGCTCGCCCCACGAGAATGCGCTGCCCCTCGTGATCACGCACGGCTGGCCGGGCTCGATCGTCGAGTTCCACAAGGTGATCGAGCCGCTGACGGACCCGACGGCCCACGGTGGCAGCGCCGACGATGCCTTCCACGTCGTGTGCCCTTCCCTGCCCGGCTATGCGTTCTCGGACAAGCCGACGAGCCCGGGCTGGGGCGTCGACAAGACCGCGGCCGCCTGGGCGCAGCTCATGCCGCGCCTCGGCTACGACCAGTACTGCGCGCAGGGCGGCGACTGGGGTGCCATGGTGACCACTTCGATCGGCATCCAGGACCCCGGGAACTGCCGGGGGATCCACCTCAACATGCCGATCGTGGGGCCCGATCCGGAGACGATGACCGAGCTCACCGAGGAGGAAAAGGGCGCCCTCGCCTCGATGGAGCACTACCAGCAATGGGACTCGGGCTACTCGAAGGAGCAGAGCACCCGCCCCCAGACCGTCGGCTACGGGCTCGTGGACTCGCCCGCTGGCCAGGCAGCCTGGATCCTCGAGAAGTTCTGGGCCTGGACCGATTGCAAGGGCCACCCGGAGAAGGTGCTGACCCGCGACGAGCTCCTCGACAACGTCATGCTCTACTGGCTGCCGGGCGCGGCGGCCTCCTCGGCACGGATGTACTGGGAGAGCTTCAACAAGGTGGACATGGCGAAGGTCAGCCTCCCGGTGGGCTGCAGCATCTTCCCCAAGGAGATCTTCCGCTGCTCCAGGCGCTGGGCCGAGAAGCGCTTCACGAACCTGATCCACTGGAACGAGCTCGACAAGGGGGGCCACTTCGCCGCCTTCGAGCAGCCCGAGCTCTACGTCGAGGAGATCCGTACCTGCTTCCGCCAGCTCCGCTGACGAGCCGTCGCCCGCGCTAGCCGTGCTGGGCGACGATCTCGAGGAGGCCGGGCCCGTAGCGGTCGACCTTGGCGGGGCCGATCCCGTGGGCGAGGAGGAGCTCCTCCTTGTTCCGCGGGCGCAGCAGCGCGATGTCGCGGAGGGTGCGGTCGCTGGCGACGACGTAGGGCGGGACGCCGGCGCCGCGGGCGACCTCGAGGCGGTGGTGGCGCAGCGCTTCGAAGAGCGCCTCGCCGGCTCCATCCAGGGGGACGTCGGCAGGGGCGCCGGGGGAGGCCCGCTTGCCGGAGCCGGTCGCCCGTGCCGGCGAGGAGACGCCCTCGGGCGGCAGCACCAGGCGCGCGGGGAGCTCGGCTCGCATCACGCGCACGCCGGGCTCGGTGAGCACCACCATCGGCCGATCGCCACCCACGAAGTCGATCCACCCCGCCGTCACGCAGCGGCGCAGGAGCTTCGTGATCCAGAGCTCGCTCTTGTCGGACATGACTCCGTAGGTGCTGAGCTGGTCGAGCCGGTAGCTCACGAGGCGCTCGTCCTTGGCGCCGCGCAGGAGCTTGGCGGCCATCTGCAGGCCGAAGCGGCCGTGTACGCGCGCGACCCCCGAGAGCGCCTTGCGGACGGCCAGGGTGACGGCCTCCTCGTCGCTCTCGCCGTGGGCCACGAGGTCCAGGCACACGTCGCAGCGCCCGCAGCCCGCCAGGGTCTCCTCCTCGTCGCCGAAGTAGCGGAGGATCGCGTCGTGGCGGCAGCTCCCGCCCTCGGCCCAGCGCATCAGCTCCAGGAACAGGTTCCACTTGTGGCGCACGATCTCCGGATCGGCGGCGATGCCGTCCACGTCGCTCTCGATCAGGCGGCGACGCAGAGGCAGGTCTCCCGGCGAGACCAGGAGCAGGCCCAAGGCCTCCGCCCCGTCGCGCCCGGCGCGCCCGACCTCCTGATAGTAGGCCTCGATCGAGCTGGGCGGCGCCAGGTGCACGACAGCGCGTACGTCCGGACGGTCGATGCCCATGCCGAAGGCGTTGGTCGCCACCACGACTTCGGTCTCGCGGTCGGAGAAGGCCTGGTGGACGCTCTCGCGGATCGCCCCCCCGAGCCCCGCGTGGTAGGCCTCCGTGCGGTAGCCGAGCCGGCCCAGGCGCGTCGCCTCGTCTTCGGAGAGGCGCCGGGTCGGCGAGTAGACGATCGCGCACCCCGAGACGGCGCCGGCCTCACCGATCGCCTCCCGCAGCACGGCGTCGACCGCGCTCGATCGCTCCTTCTTCGAGCTCACCTCGCGCGCCCGCAGTGCGAGGTTGGGGCGTGCAAAGCCGCGTACCAGCTGGGGCGTCTCGGCGGGGAGGCCGAGTCGCTCGAGGATCTCGTCGCGCACGACCGGTGTGGCGGTGGCGGTGCAGGCGAGGACACGAGCGTCCGAGAGCTCGGCGATCACGTCGCCGATCTGCATGTACTCGGGCCGGAAGTCGTGTCCCCACTCGCTGATGCAGTGGGCCTCGTCGACGGCGACCAGCGGGCACTCGAGATCCGCGAGCAGCGACCGGAACCCGTCGAAGGCCAGGCGCTCGGGCGCCACGTAGGCCAGCTTGTAGCGACCCTGGGCCAGCGCGCGCATCCGTTCCCGCAGCTCGTCGCCACCGAGGGTGGCCGCCAGGAAGGTTGCGGGCACTCCGACCGCATCGAGGGCGGTCACCTGGTCCTGCATCAGCGAGACCAGCGGGGAGACCACCAGGCTGGTGCCGGGGAGCAGGCTCGCGGGGAGCTGATAGACGAGGCTCTTGCCGCCACCCGTCGGCGCGACCAGCAGCAGCTGGCCGACCCGCAAGAGGGTTTCGACCGCCTCGCGCTGTCCCGCGCGGAACTTCTCCAACCCGAAGCGCTCGAGCGCTCCATCCAGATCCATCGTCACGAACGACCTCGGAGGAGACCGGGAGAAAGGGAAGCTAGCACTCCACACGCCTTCGTCTTCTCCAGCGGGTGACGTACCCTCGAGCCCGCCATGCCCGCGCCCTTCGAACCCGCCGCCCTGCTCGGCGAGGCCCAGCGGCAGACCGGCCTCACCGACTTCGGAGACGAATCCTTCCGCGAGCCGATGGAGCGCCTCTGCACGGCCCTCGCGGGAGAGGCCGGGCTCAACGAGGTCGGCACCGCGACCCAGCGGCAGCGCGTTCTCGCCATCCTGGTGACGAGGCTGCGCGTCGAAGACTGGTTCGTGCGGCATCCCGAGATCGGCGACGAGGAGATCGGCTCGCCACTCGTCGTCTGTGGCCTGCCGCGCACGGGAACGACGCTGCTGCATCGCGTGATCGCCGAGGATCCGGACTTCGACGCCGCTCTCTGGTACGAGGTCCGCCATCCGGCGCCCTTCGAAGGGTGGGATCCGAAGCTGCCCGACGCGCGGATCGCCGCCGCCGAGGAGGAGGTGCGGATGACCCTGGAGCTGGCACCGGAGCTCATGGCCATCCACCCCTTCGACGCGACCAGCCCGGACGAGGAGATCATGCTCCTCGAGCAGTCCTTCTTCAGTCGGACACCCGAGTCCTACTGCCACCTTCCCGATTTCTCCGCCTGGCTGGACCAGCAGGATCAGCTGCCCGGCTACCGGTACCTCGTGCGCCTGCTCCAGTTCCTGCAGTGGCAGCACCGGCGGCAGGGCCGCGCGCGAGATCGCTGGGTGCTGAAGTCACCCCACCACCTGGGCTTCCTGCCAGAGCTCTTCCAGGTCCTTCCGGCGGCCACAGTGGTCCAGACCCACCGCGACCCGATGGACTCGATCCCCTCGATCTGCAGCCTCTGCTACCACCTCGAGACGATGGGCAGCGACGCCCCCGATCCCCGGGCGACGGGCGCCCACTGGAGCGCCGCCTGGGCGACCTACCTGGAGCGCGCCCTCGCCTACCGCGACGAAGCACCCGCGGACCGCTTCCTCGATCTCTGGTTCCTCGACTCGGTGCGCGATCCGGTCGGCACGGTGGCCCGGGTCTACGAGTTCCTGGGCCGCGAGCTCACCCCGATCGCCGAGGAGAAGATGCGCCAGTGGACGGAGGCCAACGCCCGCGAGAAGCGCGCCAGCCACGCCTACACTCTCGAGCAGTTCGGCCTCAGCGAAGCTTCGATCGCCCGCGACTTCGCCGCCTACCGCCAGCGCTACATCGACACCACCAGCCGAGAAGGCCGCTAGCGACGGGGGCAGGCCCCTTGGCGGGCGGAATCCCGGGTCAGGTGAGGGCGCCCGCTTCGGCAAGCTCCGCAATGCGGGCTTCGTCGTAGCCGAGGACGTCCTGGAGCACCTCGAAGGTGTGCTGGCCGATCGTGGGGCCGGCCCAGGTGGGACGCGCCGGCGTGGCCGAGAACCTGGTGACGGCCCCGTCGAAGCGCACGCGCCCGATGCGCGGGTGATCCAGCTCCACGAAGAAGCCCCGATCCAGGAGCTGGGGATCCTCGAGGAGATCCGTCCCGCGTGCCACGATGTACGCAGGCACGCCCGCGCGGCGCAGGCCCTCGGCCAGGGCGAAGGGCTCCTTCCCGGCACAGACCCGGGCGAGCTCGGCATCGAGCTCCGCCTTGCGGGTCAGCCGGCCGGCCAGCGGCTCGAGCTCTGGATCGTCGAAGCCCGTGAGCTCCGGCAGGGCGGACCGGAGCGCCGCCCACTGCTCGGGTCCCTCCACGGAGATCGCCACGTAGCGCTCGACGCCCTCGGTGGCAAAGACGCCGTTCGGACAGGCGCGCTGCGAGTCGTGGCCCGCCCGGTCGGCGATCCTCCCGTTCACGGTGTAGTCGAGCACCATCGGCTCGAGGAAGTGGATCGCCGCCTCGACCTGCGAGAAGTCGATGTACTGCCCCTGGCCCGTCTTCTCTCGGTGCAGCAACGCGGCCGCCAGTGCGCACAGCGAGTAGCGCGGGGCAATGAAGTCCGTGTAGGCGCCCCAGGGCCCCGAGGGCACGCGATCCGGCCAGCCCGTCACGGCGACGAAGCCCGCCAGGCCGGCGCCCTGGAGGCCGAAGGCCGTGTAGGCGGCCTCGGGCCCGGTCTGGCCGCGCATGCACGAGGAGATCATCACGAGGTCGGGCTTTCGCTTGCGCAGGGTCTCGTAGTCGAGGCCCAGCTTCGCGGCGCTTCCCGGCGTGAAGCTCTCGGTCACGACGTCCGCCCAGTCCACCAGCTCGAGCGCCACCGCCCGTCCCTCGGGTGTCCCCAGGTCGAGAGCGAGGCCCAGCTTCGACTGGTTGAAGTTCGCCATCACGTACCCGGTGCTGATGTTGGGGATGCCGTCCGTCCAGGGCGGGATCATACGCACGGGGTCGACGTGCTTCTCGGATTCGATGCGCACCACTGTCGCGCCCAGGTTCGCGAGGTCCTTCGACACCAGCGGCAGGGCACCGACCCAGGAGAAGTCCGCCACCTTGAGGCCCTCGAAGAGCTGGGCGCGCGGCGCACTCGGCTGCGCGGGAAGGGCCGGAGAGCGGCGCGCACTCGAGACCAGCGCCTGATCCTGCCCGAGTGTCGGCGCCGGACGGCGGTACTGGACGGGTGTCTCCGAGAGCCGTGCAAAGGGCCCGGGGTGGGTCGTGCCGGCGACCTCCCGCCAGTAGTCGCGCGCCGCGAGCTGCCGGTCGGCCTGGAGGTCCGCCGCGGTCCAGGCCGGACCGATCAGCCACTTGTTCTCGAGCGCGCGTTGCTGCACCTCTCCCTTCGTCCGGGTCTTCAAGAACGCGACGAATTGCTCGAAGCCGCGCGCCATGTCCGGCGGGGTGAGCTTGCCCTGACCGAGCAGCTCGAACATCACGGCCCAGTCGTGACCCGCCAGATCGTCATCCAACCCGCCGCACTCGGCTGCCCAGCGCATCATGCCACCGAAGCTCTTGGCGCCGACCTCGCCGAGCACCAGCGTCATCACGAGGAAGCCATCCTTGCAGGCCGCCTTGTCGGGGATGACGACACCGGGGAGCAGCTCCTGGGGCTGGGCCCGGTTCTCACCCGAGGCGGGCTGGTTCTCACCGAGGAGCACGGGAAAGGCCTCGGCGAAGAGCAGGGTCCAGACCATGGCGGCGTGCGTCGACACGTCCAGGTGCTGGCCGCGTCCGTCCTTGTTGCGCGAGAGCAGGGCCAGCATGGCGTCGGCGGCACCCTGCACCGCGCCGTGGTGCGAGGCTTCGGGGTGGCCGATCGGGACCGGCGGGCGATCCTTGTCGCCCTGCAGGTTCACGAGCCCGCCGGCGCTCGCCAGGGTGAGATCCGTCGCGGGGCTCGTCGCCTCGGGCCCGGTCTGCCCGAAGGGCGTGACCGAGACGTAGAGCAGGGACGGATTCTCGCGGCGCAGGGCCTCGAAGCCGAGGCCCCGGGCCTCCATGACGCCGGGCGTGTCGCTCTCGACGAGCACGTCGGCGCCCCGAACGAGATCGAGGAAGCTCTCGCGATCGGCGGTGGCCTCCAGATCGAGCACCACGCTGGCCTTGCCGAGGCCCCAGGCGCGCCAGAAGAGCGAGCCTTCGGGGTCGTCCTCGCGTCCGTCCTCGAAGGGGGGCGTGCGGCGCGCGGCGCAGCCGCCGGGCGGCTCGACCTTGATCACCTCGGCGCCCAGGTCCGCGAAGACCCGGCCGGTGGCTTCCGCCAGGGGCGTGGCAAGATCGAGAACGCGGATCCCGTCCAGGGGACCGGGCGTGGACTCGGGCATGGGGAGCTCCTTTCGGGGGCGCAGGGAGTATACGACGCCCGGCGCCGGAGCTTCAGGTAGTCTGTGCCGCCGGGCCGACCCTGGAGGAAGCGATGTCCGAAACGACCGGGGAGCACCCGGGAAAGGCCGTACGCGACCCGGAGACCTACCGGAGCGCCCTCGACGCCTGGATGACCCGGACCCACCCGCATCGACGGGACCTGCGCGTGCACTCCGTGGACATGCCGACGGCCACGGGCTTCTCGAACGAGACGGTCTTCTTCTCGGCCTCCTGGGACGAGGGGGGCGAACGGACGGCGCGCTACGTCGCGCGCATCGAGCCCGAAGACGGCGGGATCTTCCCCGTGCAGACACCCGCCTGCGAGGTCTCGGTGGCGGTGCAGCACCGCATCATGGAGGTCGTGCGCAGCGCGGGCGTGGCGCCCGTCCCCCCAACCCTCCCCTATGAGGGCGACCGCTCGGTGCTCGGCCGGCCCTTCTTCGTGATGGAGTTCGTGCCCGGGGAGATCCCCGCCGACGTGCCCCGCTACTCCCAGGCGGGCTTCGTGGCCGAGGAGGCAAGCCCCGCCGAGCGCGAGAGGATGGTGAGGAACGGCATCGAGACGATGGCGGCGCTGCACACCCTCGATTGGCGCCAGGCGGGGCTCGACTGGCTCGATCCCTCGGGCGCGGGCCGACCGGGCCTGGAGCATCAGCTCGCCCACTACAGGAGCTACGTGAGCCACGAGCTCTCCGGCCGCGAGCACCCGGTGATGATGCAGTGCCTCGACTGGCTCGGCGCGAACGCCCCCGCGGCGGCGGCG
>NYZB01000069.1 GCA_002687015.1 Deltaproteobacteria bacterium | reverse complement strand
TATCCAACGCAAGCACTTTCTCTCATTCGGGCAACAAGCCCCCAACGAAGCCCCCACGCCCCGCGCCGGACGCTCGGCAGCCCGGGTCCGCACGCACGCCCCGAGACGAAACCCCCAGCAACGCGAACCACCTCCCTCACCAACCTTCCGGGACCCCGCTCGACCGGTCGTGAGGCAGGCCCTGAGCACCGCAACGACCCGCGCACGAACGGCTCCAAGGAACGCGTCGTTCTCACTCCGGCCGACGGAACGGATCCACTCGCACATCCGCTGCGAAACCTCGGAAGCACCTGCCGAACGGGTTCCGCGCCGGGGACCGGCGAAGGCAAGAACCCACCGCCCATCGCCGCTCCAGCCCACTCGCCAAGAGAGGCTCGCGTGCCGCTACGAACCCGGTGCTTCGATCAGCTCGAGGCAGGTGCCGTCGGGGTCGTGGAAGAAGAGGGCGTGGCAGGTGGGTGCGGGGCAGGAGGGGCCGAGGTCGAGCTCCACGGGTGGGGTGAGGCCCGGGACACCGTGGTGCGCGAGCTCGTCGTGGCAGGAGGCGATGTCGTCCACCAGGAAGGCCATCCGGTAGAGCCCGCGGTGGTTGGCCCGGTCGTAGGCCGGGAAGTGGGGGGCGGGGTGCTGCCACTGCATGAGGGCGATCCCGAAACCGGTTTCCTGGGCTTCGGCTCTGCGCAGCAGTGTGGCCGACCATGCGACGGGGGACTCGCGCCCGAAGGGAGCGCCCGGTGCCTCGAGGGCACTGTGTCGGGCGACGGCAGCGAGACCCAGGACCTCCTCGTAGAAGCGAACCGATCGCGTGAGGCCGCGGCAGCCGATCTGGACGTGGTCCATGCGATCGGCCACTCCCTCCCGCACGACGATGTCCACGCCGTCGGGATCGCGCAGGCCGAAGCCGCGGCGCCTCTCACCGCCAGGAAGCTCCAGGTCGACGCACTCGAAGGCACCCGCCGCGCCGGCCGCGAGCGCGCGCTCGCGGCACGCGGCCAGATCCCCGGTCGAGAACCCGAGGCGGCGCAGCCCCACGTGCCCCGGCTCTCGATGGGGCGTGCCGCAGGGCTTCGGGAGCTTCCACTCGAGCAGGTCGACGGGCGTTCCGTCCTCCTGGCCGTCATGCATCATCCAGGCATCCCACTGGCCCGGCTCGTCGAGACCGAAGCTGGTGCAGTCCTGGGGGCCCGGATCGGTGTGGATCAGTGCCCGAAGGCCGAAGGTCCGCTCGAAGAAGCTCTTCGAGGTGGTGATCTCCGAGCAATTCAGGTTCACGTGGGCGATGGCCCGGATCGGAATCGCCATGGTCGCCTCAGCGCGGGGTGGATGACACTGGCTGGGTGCTCGGGACCAGAAAGACCGAGGGCTCCGGAGGAATCGGGCCGATTGCAGGCCATGAGGACTCGGCCGTGGTCGAAGCGGGGATCATTCGCGGCTCCTCGAAGGCCTGTCGAGGGTAGGGCAACCGGAGGAGTGCGGGCGGATTCGATACCCTCGTGCCCCTTGCGAAAAGAGGATCGAGAGTGGACGGCATCTTCGAGGAGCTACTCGGACAGTTGGTCCAGGGCAAGGGGCTCGAGACCCTGGCTCGACGGGTCGGGGCGACGGAGGAGGCGACGGCCGACGCTACGCGCAGCGCATTGCCCGTGCTCTTCGGAGCCTTGTCCCGCAACGCCGTTTCGGCCCGGGGTGCCCAGGCCCTCCTCGGGGCCATCGAGCGCGACCACGACGGGGGCATCCTGGACGACCTGGTTGGCTCCCTCGCCGGCGGAGGCGTCGAGGGCGGCTCCGGGGAGAGCATCCTCGGCCACGTGCTGGGCGACCGGCAGGCTCACCTCGAGGAAGAGCTCGGCCGCACCACCGGCCTCGACGGAGCGTCGATCTCGAAGCTCTTGGCCGCAGTGGTCCCCCTGGTGATGGGCTCGCTCGGAAGTGCCCAGAAGGAGCATCGCATGGGCCCGCAGGAGTTCGGCTACGAGCTCGGCCGGGTCGCCAAGGTCGGCGAGGAATCGCTCGGGGAGCGCTTCGGCATCCTGGGGAGCCTTCTCGACAGCGACGGAGACGGGAGAGTGGACGAGGGTGTCGTACGGGCGGGCAAGAGTCTGCTGAGTCGGCTCCTTCGGCGTTGATCTCGCCACGAAGGGAGCCGTGGATGGGCATCCGAAGGGTCGCGATCGTCGGTGACGGGCCGGCTGGCTGTGCGCTGGCCACCCACCTGGCGCGGCGCGGGCTTCGCGTGGCGCTCTTCTCGCGCGGCCGGCCGGGGGGCCTCGTCGTGGGGGAGTCGCTGGTCCCGGCGGCCGTGCCGCTGCTTCGCGAGCTGGGCGTCGAGGACGAGGTCCGCTCCTACTCCCAGCGGAAGCCCGGCGCGACCTTCGTCGTCCGGGACGGGGACGCTCTCGGTATCGACTTCGCCGAAGCCTGCGCCAAGGTCCCCGGCTACGCGTACAACGTGCCGCGAGCACGCTTCGACGACACCCTGCTCGCCGTGTGCCGGGAATCCGGTGCCGAGATCCTCGACGCCGCCGCGGGAGTCGAGCGCGACGGCGCGACCGGCCGACCGGTGCTCGTGGGCGAGAGCCGGGAGCAGCTGGCCGCCTCCCTCGGCGGTCCACCCGACTTCCTGGTCGACGCGACCGGCCGCCACCGGCTCCTCGCGCGGCTCCTCGATCTCCCTGCCTCCGTCGGGCCGCGCCGCGACGATGCTCTCTTCGCCCACTTCGAGGGCATCCCGGTCGAGGAGCCGGGGCATGTCTACTCGGATCGGCTCGAACGCGGATGGTGCTGGCGCATTCCACTGCCCGGCGTGGTCTCGATGGGCGTCGTCCTGCCCCGGGAGGTGACGCGCGCACTCGGTCCCGATCGCGAGGCCCAGCTCGACGCGCTGTGCCGGAGCGACCCCTATCTCGCCAAGCTCACGGGCGGCGCGCGGCGAGTCAGCCAGGTCCTCCGCTACACGAACTACCAGCTCACGACCCGGCGGGCCGTGGGAGAAGGATGGGCGCTGGTCGGGGACGCCTTCGGCTTCGTCGACCCCATCTTCTCGAGTGGTGTCTATCTCGCGCTCCAGGGAGCGCGGGACCTGGCCGATGCCATCACGCGGGGCCGGCCCCGCGACCTCCGGCGTTACGACGCGCGGCACCGCGACCATCTCGTCACGTGGCAACGCGCGGTCGATACCTACTACGACGGTCGCTTCTTCGCCCTGCTCCGGCTGAGAGGGAAGAGGCCCGAGCGCGGGCCGCGGCGCTGGCTCCACCACCACGTCTCGCGCCACGTGACGCGGGTCTTCACCGGGGAGAGCTCTCGCGGTGGCTACTCGGCGCGCGTCCTCGACCTCATCGCGGAGCGAGGGCTCCCCCGGGACCAGGAGCCGAGGGTTCTCTAGCCGGGCGTTGGAAGGCCGACGTCAGCTCGGGCGCTCCGACCCGGCTGCACGCGGCCTTCCGGGGGGAAGGAGCCCCTTCCCGGCACGGCATCAGGCCAGGTACATCCCGCCATTCACCTGGAGGACCTGCCCGGTGATGTACCCCGAGATCAGGGGGTCTGCGAGCGCGCAGATCACCGCGGCCATCTGCTCGGGCTCGGCGATCCTGCCGGTGAGTGTGGCGCGGCCCATGGCCGCGATGCCGGCCTCGCCGACGGCCTCGAGCATTGGCGTGTTCACCGGACCGGGAGCGATGGCGTTGACCCGGGCGCGGTAGCTCGAGAACTCGCGGGCCGTCGTCTTGGTGACCGACTCGATGGCGCCCTTGGCGGCGGTGTAGTCGACCTGCCCGACGTTGCCGTTGCGGGCGCTCACCGACGAGAAGTTCAGGACGAAGCGGTTCACGCCGTCGTCCAGGGGCTCGTTGCCGTTGGCCTTGAAGAGCGGGTGCCAGTGCTGGGCGGCGACCTCGCGAGTGAAGAGGAAGGTGCCGTGGAGGTGCACGGCGAGCACGGCCTTGAAGTCGTCGTAGGACTTCTTGGCGATGCGGGCGTCCTTCGTGATTCCGGCGACGTTGACGACGCCATGGATGCTCCCCGTGGCGTCGAGCGCTGCCCCCACGGCCTGCTGCACCTGTGCCTCGTCGGTGACGTTGGCGGCGTGCGCGATCGGAGAGACGGACGCGACCCGGGCCATCTCCTGGGCAGCCTCTTCCAGCCGCGAGGGGTCGAGATCGACCAGCACCACCTGGGCGCCGTGCTCGGCCAGCATCGTGGCAACCGCGTTCCCGATGCCCTGGGCGGCACCCGTCACGATGTGGGTCTCTCCCTCGAAGGCTCCGTCACGTAGCACTCGGGCCATGGCTTCCATCCTCCCGCGCAGGAGCGGCGGAATATGACGGCACCCGCCGGGAGCGTCCAGAGGAGGAGCGAAAACACCACGAAAGCACCCCCGGGGATGTCACTTGCTGACACCCGGCGTCAGTGAGAGGTGCTCTCAGTGGTTTTCTTCCGAACTTGCTGCCACGATGATGGCAGGAGCCCCTCTGTAGAGTGGGTGTCGCGATGGACCGCGCAGGGCGGTCGGGGCGGCCGAGGAGGGGCACGAGATGACCGGAGATTCCAACCAGCGATCGGGGCGAACGGGCTTCGAGCGGCGTTGGCGATTCCAGCTGGCACCGCAGGATGGGGCCCGCGCGGGCCGCGGGGCCCCGGGCGGGCTCCGCTCGCCGGGCGGCGTGGGCCCGGGGACCTTCGACGCGTGGAAGCCCGATGAGGAGAACCCGCCGTGCGACGAGCCGACCGACTCTTCCAGCTGATCCAGGCGCTGCGCACCCGGCGCTTCGCCACGGGTCAGGAGCTCGCGGACGTCCTGGGCGTCTCGAAGCGGACCTTGTATCGCGACGTCCAGGATCTGCAGCGGTCGGGAGTGCCGATCCGGGGTGAGGCCGGTGTCGGCTATCGGCTCGAGCGGGGCTTCGAGCTGCCGCCCCTCACGTTCACGAGCGAAGAGCTCGAGGGCCTGGCCCTCGGCGCGCGCATCGTCTCCGCATGGGGCGACGACGAGCTGGCGAAGGCCGTGGCCTCGGCGATCTCGAAGATCGAGGCCGTGATACCCGGCGGGCTGCGCGAGGCGCTCCTCGACGCTCCGCTCTTCGCGCCCGGCTACGGCCGCGCCGCCTACATGGCGCGTTATCTCGACCTGGTTCGTCACGCCATCACGGCTCGCGACGTCGTCCGGCTGCGCTACACGCGGGAGGACGGCGAGGTCAGCGAGCGCGAGATCCGCCCGCTCGGCCTCTACTTCTGGGGCAACAAATGGACCCTGGCCGCGTGGTGCGAGCTCCGCCAGGACTACCGGAGCTTCCGTCCGGACCGCATGGAGACCGTCGAGCGAACCGGTCGTCGCTTCGACCCGGACGCTGGCCCCAACCTCGAGGAGTACCTGCGTCGCACCGAGCAGGAGGGCCTGGACCGCGGCGAGCCCGAGCCACGGGGCATGCGCACCCCCAGTCTCGCCCCTCCCCAACGCCAACCTGGCAGCTCACAAAGGGGTCAGACCTCCTTGTGAACCAAGGGGGGTCACAGGGGGCAGCTGACTCCGGTGCCGCCCATGCCGCAGTAGCCGCCCGGGTTCTTGTCGAGGTACTGCTGGTGGTAGTCTTCGGCGTAGTAGAAGTGCTTCGCGGCGAGGATCTCCGTGGTGACCGCGCCGTAGCCGGCTGCGCTGAGCTCCTTGGCAAAGGCCTCGCGGGAGGCCAGCGCCCGAGCGTGCTGGGCATCGCCCGAGGTGTAGATCCCCGAGCGGTATTGGGTGCCCACGTCGCCGCCCTGCCGCATGCCCTGGGTGGGGTCGTGGTTCTCCCAGAACACCCGCAGCATCGCCTCGTAGGAAGTCCGTGTCGGATCGAAGACGACGCCCACCACCTCGTTGTGTCCGGTGAGGCCGCTGCACACCTCCTCGTACGAGGGGTTGGGGGTGCCGCCCGCCGCGTAGCCGACGGCCGTGGTCCACACGCCCGGTGCCTCCCAGAACTTGCGTTCGGCCCCCCAGAAGCAGCCCATCCCGAACATCGCCAGCTCCAGGTTCTCGGGGAACGGGGGCAGGATCGGGTGGCCGAGCACGCTGTGCCGGTCCGTGACGGGCATCTTCTCGCTCCGTCCGGGCAACACCTCGTCGGCGGCGGGCATCTCGGCCTTCTTGCGGAAGAGCGCCATGGGGTCCTCCTCGGATGCAGAGCAGAAGCCTAGCGAGGGCCGCTATCCTGCTCCCCCCAATGCGCATCGCCACCTGGAACGTCAACGGGCTGCGCGCCCGCCTCGACTTCGTGCTCCACTGGCTCGAGGCTCGCGAGCCCGACGTGGTGGGCCTGCAGGAGCTGAAGCTCACCGACGAGCAGTTCCCCCACGAGGTCTTCGAGCGAGCCGGCTACCGCGCCGCGACCCACGGCCAGAAGGCCTGGAATGGCGTCGCCATCCTGAGTCGCAAGGCCCTGTCGGTTCGCCAGACCGGCCTGCCCGGACAGGAGAGCTTCGGCGCGCGTCTGCTCACCGCAGACGTCGAGGGCCTGTCCTTTACGACGGTCTACTGCCCGAACGGCAAGAACCTGGACCACGAGGACTACCCCCGGAAGCTGGCCTGGTTCGACGCGCTGGCCGCCCATCTCGAGGGATCGGGGTCTGCAGACGCCTCGGTGCTGTGCGGTGACTTCAACATCTGCCCGACGCCGCTCGACAGCTGGGACGAGACCCGGCTCGCAGGCCACATCTTCCACACCGATGGGGAGCGGGCTCGCATCGGCCGGCTCTACGAGCTCGGGCTCGTCGATCTCTTCCGCGCCCTCCATCCCGAGGAGAAGGTCTTCTCCTGGTGGGACTACCGCGGGGGAGCCTTCCACCGGGGCCACGGCCTGCGCATCGACTTCCTGCTCGGCACCGAGCCCGTGCGCGCCCGCACCCGCGAGGTGTGGGTGGACCGCGACTACCGCAAGAAGCAGGACGGCCTGACCGCGTCGGACCACGCCCCCGTCCTCGCCGACCTCGTCTGAGCCCCGCGGGATCGCTCCGCCCTCCCGCCCAATGGGGTGCCGGCGTCGGTCTCGCCGGCCCCGCCCTCAAGAGCATCGGGGTTTCGTCCGATCCGGTAGAGGGAACAGGGGGGGGTCTTGCGCGCACTCGTCTTCTCGCTCGTCTCCCTCCCGATGCTCCTTCTCGCGCGCCGCCTGTGGCGGCTGTGGCGCGAGACGGGCCGGGCGCCGGAGCGCTGGCTGGCCCTGTTCTTCGCTGGCCTGGCGGTCGGCATCCCGTCGCGGGTGATCGGGGTCATTCCGGACCTGGTCGCTCCCGCGCTGCAGTCGGGCTTCGGGGCCTTCGGTCACCTGGCCTTCGCCCTGGGCATCGCCGCGCTCTACGGCTTCACCCGCTCGGCCTTCCGCGCCGAGGTCGGCTGGGCGCGCTGGCTCTCCCTCGCAGGCGTCACCGCGGTGGGCGTGACGACGGGGTGGGTCCTGCTGGCCCCCGAGGCGCGCGCCGAGCTGCACCCGGCTGTCATCGCGGCGAATTCCGCCCGCGTCCTGCCCTTCCTATGGCCCTTCTTCGAGTGCACCCACCATGCACGGCTCATGGCTCGACGCCGCGAGGTGGGCTTGGCCGATCCGGTGGTGGCCAACCGCTTTGCGCTCTGGGCGGTCTGGACCGGAGCGCTCGGGATCTTCGGCGCCGTCGTCGTGGCCGTCCGCCTGTGGGCGCTCTCCACCGGCTCGCCGATCACGGGCAATCCGGAGCAGGCCCGCTGGCTCGTTCCGCCCATCGTGGTGACCGGCTGCATCGTGGCCGCGGCCGCGGCCACGGCCGTGTGGCTCTCGTTCTTCCCGCCGAAGCGCTACCTGCGCTGGCTGCAGCGCGAAGCCGAAGCCTAGAGCTCGAAGTGGACACCCAGGAGTCGTTCGGACTCCTCCCAGAGCCGTCGCGCATTCTCGGGATCCAGTGCATAGGCCTCGACCCCGTCGGTCCTCGTCGGGTCGGAGGCGATCTCGGCCACGTGGCAGTCCTCCAGGTAGAGCCCCCCGCGGCCATCGAGCTCGGGAGCGGTCGCCGCGTAGACCTCGGTCGCGGCGCCGGCCGGGATCTGCTTGAAGCGCATCGTCGAACCCATGCCGCGGTCGGCGAGCATCTTGATGTCGTTCTCGTCCAGGTGCCGCCCGAGCTCGGTCATGATTCCGCCCGGGTGGATCGAGAAGGCGCGCACACCCTTGTCCCGGAGCCGCCGATCGAGCTCGACGGCGTGGAGGACGTTGGCGGTCTTGGCCTGGCCGTAGGCCTCCCACTTGTCGTAGGGCCGTTCTTCGTACTGGATGTCCTCGAACACGACGGGTGACAGCCGGTGGCCGCCCGAGCTCACGCACACCACCCGCGAGGGGGCCCCCTCGATCAGGGCCGGTGCGAGCAGGCCGGTCAACAGGAAGTGCCCCAGGTGGTTCGTCCCGAATTGCAGCTCGAAGCCCCCTTCGGTGCGTTCGAAGGGTGAGGCCATGACGCCGGCATTGTTCAGGAGGATGTGAAGAGGGCCGTGATCCGCTCGCCAGCTCGCAGCGAACTCGCGCACGCTGTCGATGGAGCCGAGCTCGAGCCGCCGCACCTCGACGGCCTCGTTGCCCGTGCTGCTCCGGATCTCCGCCGCGACCTTCTCCCCCTTCGGGACGTCCCGCGCCGTGATCGTGACGGAGGCGCCCTTCGAGGCGAGCGCCCGGGCGGCTTCGGCGCCGAGTCCGCCCGACGAGCCGGTGACGATCGCCGTCCTGCCCGTCAGGTCGAGGCCCTCGAGCACCTGGTCGGTGGTGGTGTCGTGGTCGAATGCGCTGCGATCGGCCATGGGGCTCTCCTTCGGCGCAGGAGCCTAGACCATCCCAGGCTAGGCTTGCCCCATGGCGTCTCCCCGCCCCGGCACGATCGGATTCGGAATCCTGGGGGCCGCCCGGATCGCAGGCAAGGCCCTGGTGGCGCCGGCTCGAGACCACGAAGGGGCTCGTGTCGTCGCTGTCGCGGCGCGCGACCCGGAGCGCGCGGAGGCCTTCGCCGACCGCTTCGGGATCGGACAGGTCGTCGGAAGCTACGAGGAGCTGGTGGCAGGGGAGGGCGTGGACGCCGTCTACAACCCCCTGCCCAACGGCCTGCACGGTGCCTGGACCCGGGCCGCGCTGGAGGCGGGCAAGCACGTCTTGTGCG
This sequence comes from Deltaproteobacteria bacterium, assembly GCA_002687015.1. Taxonomy (GTDB): domain Bacteria; phylum Myxococcota_A; class UBA9160; order UBA9160; family UBA6930. The sequence continues at coordinate 7,885 of NYZB01000069.1, read as the reverse complement.
AGAAGCCGCTCTCCAGCAACGCCGCCGAAGCGCGCCAGCTCTTCGATCTCGCCGAGCGGCGCGGGCTCTTCCTGATGGAAGCCATGCACTACGCCTACCACCCGGTCGCCGAGCACATCCGCGCCTGCTGCCGTGGGCAGGCCGCCCGCCTCGGCGAGCTCCGAGAGGTGGAGGCGATCTTCAGTGCGCCGATCCCCGAGGACGACATCCGCTTCGATCTGTCCCTGGCGGGCGGCGCGACCATGGACCTGGGGTGCTACGCGCTGCACGTCCTGCGGATGGCCACCGGCGAGGAGCCCGAGGAGGTGGCCGCGACGGCCGAGCAGGGACCCGTGGGCATCGACACGTCGATGGAGGCCGAGCTCCGCTTCCGCTCCGGTGTTCGCGGCCGCATGATCGCCCGAATGGGCTCGGAAGCGACCTTCGAGAGCGTGTTCCGTGCCCGCGGAAGCGCCGGCTCCCTCGAGGTGACCCGATTCCAGGCGCCCATGATCGGCCACGAGATCACATGGTGGCCGATGGACGGAGAGCCGGTGGTCCACTCTCTCACCCGCCGCCCGACCTTCGACTTCCAGCTCGAGGCCTTCCTCGCCCATCTGGCTCGGGGCTGGCCCTACGAGCCGCCCTTCGGAGGCCGGGGGGACGCGGTGGCCAACATGGACGCGATCGACCGGGTGTATCGCGCCGCAGCCATGGAAGCGCGCCCCCTCTGGTCCCCTTCCTGAACCTGCCCGACGGGCTTTACAGTTCTTTACGCGCCCGACATGGCACCGCAACCGACCGGGCCGATGTTCTCCTCACGCGCTCGAAGGAGAACCGATGCGACGACGAAGCCTGTGGATCGCAGCCGCCACCGTGGCGCTGATCGCGACGTCTACCCTGGCCGGCCCGCTGGGTTGTGGGCACCACCGCCGGGGGCATCACGGCCCCTTCGGCGAGGGCGGCGAGGTCGACAAGGACCATCTGCGCCACGGCGCCCGCTGGGTCCTGCGGAGCGCCGACCCGAGTGACGAGCAGGTCGATCGCATCGTCGAGATCGCCGCCGCGGCGTTGACCGACCTTTGGGGCCTGCACGGGGAGCGGGAGGCCCGGCACGAGGCCGTCACGGCCGCGTTCTCCGGGGAGCGGGTGGACCGGCAAGCTCTCGAGACCCAGCGCGAGGAGATGCTCGCCCGGGCCGACGAGGCCAGTCGGCGCCTTGCGGACGCCCTGGCCGACATCGGCGACGTGCTGACGACCGAGCAGCGGGCGGAGCTCCTGGAGAAGCACGCACGACACCGTGGTCGCCACCGCTGGCACTGAGCCGGCTCGAAGGAGCGAGGCAGGCACCCCGGGGCTGGCGCTGGAGGCGATCCAGGAGCACGGTCTCGGGGTGGCTCCGCGCATCCTGCTGATCGACGACGACGTGGCCCTGGCCGACATGCTCACGGACTACCTGCGGGAAGCCGGGCTCAGTGTGGATGCCCGCCACACGATCGAGCGGGGTCTCGCGGCCCTCGCCGAACCTGCGGCCGCCTACGACCTGCTGCTGCTCGACGTGATGCTGCCCGACGGCGACGGAATCGACCTGTGTCGGCGCCTGCGCGCGGGAGAAGGAGGCGACGCGGGTCGCCGCGCCCCGATCGTCATGCTGACGGCGCGAGGTGACGAGACCGATCGGATCCTGGGTCTCGAGATCGGCGCTGATGACTACCTGCCCAGACCCTTCAATCCGCGAGAGCTGCTGGCCCGCATGCGCGCCGTGCTCCGCCGCGGACCCACCTCGCCCGGGGAGGCCGCGGTGCAGCGTTTCGGCCGGCTGGAGATCGATCGCGGGGCCCGGAAGATCCTCCTCGACGGCGAGCGCCGCGAGCTCACCAGCCACCAGTTCGATCTGCTCTGCGTGCTCGCGGATCGGCCGGGTCGCGTGCTCACGCGCGACGCGATCATGGGTCGCCTGCGCGGCCACGGGCTCGAGGCCTTCGACCGCAGCATCGACGTGCACGTCTCCCGCATTCGGGCGGCCATCGAGGACGATCCGCGCAAGCCGCGGCGCATCCTGACCGTACGGGGAGTGGGATACGTCTTCGCCTCCCGTCAGGACGAGCCGGCACCGTGAACCGACTCTCGCTGCGCATCTATCTGGCCTTCGTCCTGGCGCTGCTGCTCTTCTTCGCGATGAGTTCCGTGCTCTTCTGGGCCTTCGACGACCGGGATCGTCACCGGGGCCCCATGGAGGGCGCAAGCCGGATGGCGGCCCTGCTGCTTCCTGCGGCGGAAGCGCCGCCCGCCGAGCTGCAGGCCGCCCTGGAACGCCTGGCCGGCGCGGCGGAGGCCGGCTTTGCGGTGTTCGGGGCGGACGGCCAGCGTCTCGCGGAGGCCGGGGGCTTCGTGCCGCTCCCGGATCTCGACGAGGACGACGATCACTGGGTCGGCGGCATGCGGAGGGGCGCGGGCGCGGTCGCCATCCGCCTTCCGGATCGGCGTTGGCTCGTCGTCGAAGTGCAGCGCGGGCCCCGCGATGTGAGTCATCTGCTCGCGCTGCTCGGTCTCTTCGCCCTCGCCCTCGGTATTGGCGCGTACCCTGTCGCCCGGGGCATCACGCGCCGGCTCGAGCGGCTCTCCGAGAGCGTCGAGGCCCTCGGCGCCGGCGACCTCGGCGCCCGGGCGCCGGTCGAGGGACGCGACGAGGTCGCGCACCTGGCGACCCGCTTCAACGAGACGGCCGAGCGCATCGAGGCGCTGGTCGGCAGTCAGCAGACCCTGCTGGCGAGCGCCTCCCACGAGCGGCGCTCCCCTCTGGCGCGCCTGCGCATCGCGGCCGAGATCCTGAGCGAGGGTGCGGAGCTCTCCCCCGAGCGCCTGGCCGAGCTGCGAGCCCAGCTCGCCCGGGATGTCGCCGAGCTGGATGCGGGCGTGGAGGAGCTCCTGATCGTGAGCCGGCTCGATCTGGTGGATGCCACGGCCAGCCACGCCACCGTGGACATGGTGGCGTTGGCTGCGGAGGAGGTGGCGCGAGCCGACGGCGCCGCCGAGCTCCAGGCGTGCGACGAGACTCCGATCCCGCAGGTGCTCGGCGACGCGCGAAGCCTTCGGCATCTGCTCCGCAATCTGATCGCCAACGCCGGGCGCCACGCGCCGGGGACACCGGTCGAGGTCCAGCTGCGGGCCGCGCCGGAGGGCCCAGGCGTCGTGCTCGAGGTGGCCGATCGCGGCCCCGGGATTCCGCCTGAGGATCGCGAGCGCTTCTTCGAGGCCTTCACGAAGGGCCCCGCCGCTCAGGGAGGCCTGGGTCTCGGGCTGGCGATCGTGCGGCAGATCGCGCGACACCACGGTGGCGAGGTTCGGGCCCTGGCCCGAGAGGGGGGTGGGACCGTGCTGTGTGTCGAGCTCCCGGGCATGGGGTGCGCCGGAAGCGGCTCCTGAGCGGCGGGGCCCGGGCTACTCGGCGGCGACTGGCTCCGAGCGGTGCAGGCCCGCCAGCAGCAGCGGAAGACCCACCAACAAGGCGACGGCCGCCCACTGGGGCGGCAGCCCGAAGGAGACCCCGTACGGTGCCAATCGATCGACCAGCTCGGGAACGGCACGTACCGAGGGCTCCACGATGAGGCCGTAGTAGGCCGCCACCGCGGCCGCCGCGCACCAGATGGCGCCCGGCAGCGCGAGCTGGGGCCGCGCCGCGTGGCGCCAGATCGCCTCGATCGCAAGGGCGCAAGCCACGGTGAGCGAAGCGCCGCCCGCCAGCGGGCCGGCGAACGCCAGTGTGTCGGGCCCCGTCACGGCGCACAGGCCGATCAGCCAGCCAAAGGCACCCAGCCAGAGGCCGGCGCGGGCAGCGCCCGAGAGCGGGGGGCGGTTCTCGTCCATGGTGCGCCTCATCGGAGGGACGCGCCGAACGCTGCGCCCCCGGGGATCAGGCGTCCGCGCTGAGCGGGTCCAGCCTCGGCCCCACGAGCGCCAGCACGGACGCGTACACCCCGAGGAGTGCCCCGCCGACGGCAATGGTGACGGAGGTGCCGAGCGAATCGGCGGCGTAGCCCATGGCGAGCCCACCGAAGGGGACGATCCCGCCCCAGGCCACCTGGAAGAGGCTCATCACGCGGCCGCGCTGCTGCTCGGCGACGATCTCCTGGATCAGCCGCTGGAGGTTCGTCATCACCGCGAAGTAGAAGTACCCGACGAACACCTGCACCAGGAGGGCCACCGGGGGCGAGGTGGAGGCCGCGAAGGCGAGCAGGCTCATCCCGAAGGCGAAGGTCTGGCCGGCCGCCGCGCGCAGGGTCGGCCGGCCGACCCGGTAGCCGCTCGTGAGCGCGCCGGCCATCGCGCCGATGCCGGTCGTGACCACGATCCACGCGAACCAATCGGCGTCCCCCAGCACCTCCTTGGCGAAGATCGGCGTGAGGGCGACGTGGGAGACACCGAACAGCGACACCCACGCGACGGTGATCAGGGCGGGCAGGGCGGGGCGGCGCTCGCGAGCATGGGCCAGGCCGGCCGCGAGTCGCGCCAGGATCCCACCCTCCTCGGCCTCCGGCTCGTAGGGCCGCGGCTTCATGCGCGCCGTGAGCAGGGCGGCCAGGATGGCGGCGACGGTGAAGACCGCGAAGGCGATCTCGAAGCGCGAGGTGGCGAGGAGCGGCGCAGCCAACGCGGGCCCGACGACCCGCGTCAGGTTGTTCGCCGTCGACTGCAGGGAGACGGCGCTCGAGAGATCGTCGTCGGGGACGGAGTTGGCGGCCAGCGCCATGTTGGCCGGCCCCGAGAAGGCGAAGCAGAGGCCCAGCCCGAAGCCGAAGCCCTGCAGGGAGAGGGGCGTCACGCTTCCCGAGGCGGCGGCGACGGCCAGGGCCGCGGTCACCGCGGCGACCCCGGCGTAGCAGGCGAGCACGATCCGCTTGCGGTCGAAGCGATCGGCCGCCACGCCGGCCATCGGAGCCAGCACGAAGGCCGGGATGAACATGGCGAAGAAGAGGCGGCCCTGCTGGGTCGCGTCGCTCCCCGAGAGGTGCGCCATCAAGCCCTGCAGAGACACGTGCGAGATCCAGAAGCCAGTCTGGTTCACCAGGAAGGCGCTGAACAGGAGACGAAAGGGCGGGTTGCGGAGCGCACGGAAGGCCCGCGCGCGCGGGGATTCGAGCAGCCGGGGTGCCCGCGCTGCCGGGACACCCATGGCCACGGAGTCGGCCGGGTTCAGGGCCGCGTCGGCCGGGTTGGCCCCCAGGCTCTCCTCGACGTGGGACTTGACCAAGGCGGGCCCCGGCGGATGGGTCCGGCCGGTGGCCGCCGGGAGCCTCGGGCGGGCTCGGGCAGCCGGCCGGAGGTCGGCGGGCCGGAGGGGTGCCAGCGGCGTGGGCGTCTGGCCCCCAAGGGAAAGCCCATTCTAGCCGCTGGTGGATTTTTTGCCTCACCCCTCCCTGGGGGGTGGAAATCTGTGCCTGCCTGGGTGATGGTGGTCGCATCGCCAATCCCCGGTCCGGACGTTGTCCCCGGGGGTGGCCTTCTCGCATGAGAAGGCCGATGGAGATGGGGGAATACGAGAGGATGGAAATCGGGTGAGGCCAGGGCCAGGCCGAGCGATGGTGCCCGTCGTGGAGCGAGAGCGCTCCGCGCGGATCTCCCTGTGGGTACGGGACGCTGGAGCTGCAGCTCCGGGTGAACCACCTGGGGAGTCAGGGCATCTCACTCTTGAGGCCTTCCGCAACCCGGCGGTGTCCGCCTGGTTGAGGGTTTCGACATCTCGAGCGCCCCTCCGCGAGATGGTCCGGACGAGCCCGAACAAGACGATCCAGCAGGAGAACCGGTCGAGACCGGTGGGTGTCGGAGTCAGGCTCCGGCGGTCGCCCGGCTCACGGCCGGAGGTGGGATCCGAGGCGGAGGCTTCGGGGACCCGAAGAGGAAGGTCGCGAGACCTTCCGATCATGCGCCCCTCAGGAGGGAACGAGGACACATGAGCCAGAAGCCGAATCAGGCCAAGGAGCGACGTCGCCCCCGGCCCGCCCGGCGCTCGCTGCGCCGCGAGGATCGGACGGCAGCACGGGAAGCCCCCGCGCGGCCGACCCGGGCGGAGGCTCCGGCGCGCCCGGTTCCGGTTCGCGACGACCGGACCGATCCGCGCCGGGAACCGCTTGCCGCCTACCTGGCGGACATCGCTCACATCCCGACCCTGAGTCGGGAGGAACAGGTCCTTCTCGCAAAGGAGCTGGAGGCGGCGACCCACGCCTTCCGCGAGGGGCTCTACACGATCCCGTGGACCGCGCACGAACTTGTTGGCATCTGGCGAGAGACTCGCAGCGGCGGGCGCACCACCAGTCGTCTCTCCGAGTCCTTCGGCGATCGCGCCGCAGAGGCTGGCGAGCGGCTCGACGCCGCGATGGTCAAGCTCGAGCGCACGCTGGCCCGACGCTCCAAGCTGCGTGAGGCGGGCGAGGCCGATGCGGCCGCGCTCGGCCGCGTGGACAAGCGCATCGTCAAGCTGCTGCACGAAGCCGATCTCTCGATCGAGCTGCTGCGCCGCGTGCTGAGCGGGTTCGAGGGGCTGCGGCGCAAGCACCGCGGCCAGCTGGCTCGCCTTGCGGCGGCCGTCGAGCTGGATGCGGCGGAGTACAAGCGCCGGGTGGCGGCCCTCGACGATGCCTTCGACCGGATGAGCGATGCCAAGAACCGCTTCGTCCAGCACAACCTGAAGCTGGTCGTCGTGGTGGCGAAGGACTTCCGGAACCTGGGGCTCTCCTTCCCGGACCTGATCCAGGAGGGGAACACCGGGCTGATCCGCGCCGTCGAGAAGTTCGACTGGCGGCGCGGCTTCCGGTTCTCCACGTATGCCGTCTGGTGGATCCGGCAGGCGCTGATCCGCGCCATCCAGAACCACTCGCGGACGATCCGGATCCCGAGCCATCACTACGACACGCTGCGCTGGTTCGACCAGACGAAGGCGCGGCTGGCGAAGGAGCTGCAGCGCGATCCGACCCATGCCGAGGTGGCCCACGAGATGGACATCCCGGTGGATCGGGTCGAGGAGCTGGAGATGATGGCGGCGGAGCCGGTGAGCCTGGACGCCGAGGTGGCTGGAAAGGACTCCAGTCGGCCGCGGCGGCTCGAGCAGCTGGTGGCCGATCCGAATGCCGCCAGCCCGATGGACGATCTGGACCGCACGCGCCTCGAGCACACAGCGCTCTCGGCGGTCGAGCGGCTGCCGGATCGCGAGCGCCAGATCCTGACCTGGCGTTTCGGGCTCGACGGTGGACGGGAGCACACGCTGCAGGAGATCGGCGACAAGCTGAGCCTGTCCCGGGAGCGAGCGCGCCAGCTCGAGGCCCGGGCCCTGGCGCGCCTGCGCGAGGGCGACTCGGGCGTCGAGCTCGGCGAGCTGGCTCTCGGCACGGACTGATCCGCCAAGCGATCCGCACCCACGAGGGGCCGGTGGCGATTCCGCCGCCGGCCCCTTCTGCTTGTGGCGGGGCCGGCCGGCCCCGGCGGCTACCCACCGAGCAGCCCGGCGATCATGCGGTCGATCACGGCCTGGGGCGCCAGGCGCTTGACCCAGGTGAGGGCCTTGGCCCGGTCCATCGGGCGTCGCAGGGGCTTCTTGTCGAGCAGGATCACGCGCTGGATCTCCTCGGCCACGGCCTGCGGCGTGAGCCCGCTCTCCCGTGAGTCCTGGCCCATCCGCGCGATCATCCGGTGGGTCGCTGAGTCGGCGGGGAGGTTCTGGGCCGGCTTCAGGTGCGAGCCCACCTCGGGCCGATCCATGCGCATGGCGACGGGCTGCATGATGACGACGTCGATGGGCTCGCCCCGCAGCTCGTGGTACAGGGCCTCGCTGAAGGCCTCGATCGCGAACTTGGCCGAGGTGTACGCGCTCAAGTGGGGCACGGCCAGAAGCCCGCCCAGGGAGCTCATGTTG
>NYZB01000068.1 GCA_002687015.1 Deltaproteobacteria bacterium | reverse complement strand
GGCGGCGATGGAAGCTCGCTTTCGCCGTTCTGGCGGCTGCTGGGCTATGTGCGTCCGTACCTCGCGGTGCTCCTCATCGCGATCACGGCGGCCTTCGTGTACTCGGGGGCGCGAACGGCGCGCGCGCTGCTCGTGCAGCCGCTCTTCGACGAGGTGGTGCTTCCCCAGGCGGCCTCGGGCGAGACACCCGATCTCGACTCGTGGCTCGGCGCCCTCCGTCCGGGGCTCGGGGCCGCGGAGCCCGCTGCGGAGGCTCCCTCCACTCGCCTCGATCCCGAGGCGGAGCCCGAGACCGACGCCGTGGTCTCGCAGGTGCGCGAGACCCTGCCACGGATCCTCCTCGCGGCGCTCCTGATCCTGACCGTGCTCCCCTTCTCGCACTTCGGCCAGGTCTACCTCTCGGAGTTCGTGCTCGGGCGGGTACTGGTCGACATCCAACGTCAGCTCTGCGCGAAGCTCCTGCACCTGCCCTTGCGCTTCCACCACGAGACGAGTCGCGGCGACACCCTCTCGCGGGTCATGAACGATGCCCAGCGCGCCCAGCAATCCCTGGACCTGCTCTTCTCGGACGTGGTCGTCGCCGTTCTCTCCCTTGGCATCGGAATCACCACCCTCCTCTACCTCTCCTGGCCCTTGACCCTGACCCTCCTGGCGGTCGCACCTCCCGTCGCGGGGTCCATCGCGCTCTTCGGGCGGCGCATCCGCAAGAGCGCTGCTCGGCGCCAGAAGAGCCAGGGGGACGTCACGGCGCGGCTGGTCCAGATCCTGAACGGCATCAAGGTGATCAAGGCCTTCCGCGCCCAGGAGGGCGAGGAGTCGGCCTTCGGCGAGCACAACCTCCGCTTCTTTCGCCGCAACATGAAGGTGGTCAAGAACCGGGCTCTCTCCCGGGCCGTGATCGAGGGGCTGACCAATGGCGCGGGCATCGCCGTGCTGCTGCTCGGCGTCGGTGTGGTGGCCGGCCAGCTCTGGGGCCTGACCCTGGGTTCGCTGATGGCCTTCATCGTGGTGATGCAGTCCACCTACCGCCCGATGAAGGAGCTCACCAAGGGCTGGACCAAGCTCCAGGAGGCGTTGCCCTCGGCAGAGCGCTTCTTCGCCTTGCTCGACCGGGGCGGCGAGCCCCCGGACGTGGAAGACGCCGTGGCGCTGCCGGCGCTGAAGCAGGGCATCCGCTTCTCCAAGACCTCCTTCTCCTACGGCCGGGAGCCCGTGCTCCGCGACGTCTCCCTCGACGTGGCCGCGGGCGAGGTGATCGCCATCGTCGGCCCGACGGGCAGCGGAAAGACCACCCTCGCCGACCTGCTGCTGCGCTTCTACGACCCCGATGCGGGATCGATCGAGGTGGACGGCGTCGACCTGCGGAGGATCCAGCGCGATAGCTGGCTCGACCGGGTCGCGGTGGTGACCCAGGATCCCTTCCTGTTCGCGACCACGATTCGCGAGAACATCCGCTACGGCCGACCCGGGGCCAGCGACGAGGAGGTGCTCGCGGCGGCACGGGCCGCCCACGTCGATGAGTTCGTCGCCTCCCTTCCCGAAGGCCTGGACACGGACGTGGGCGACGCCGGGGTGCGGCTCTCCGGAGGGCAGCGGCAACGCGTCACGATCGCGCGCGCCATCCTGAGCGACCCGGAGGTCCTGATCTTCGACGAGGCCACGAGCTCCCTGGATGCCAAGAGCGAGCGGTACGTACAAGAGGCGATCGAGTCCCTGCTCGGCGGGCGCACCGTCTTCATCATCGCCCACCGCCTCTCGACCGTACGCCACGCCGACAAGATCCTCGTCCTCGAGAACGGAAGCGTCGAGGACGTGGGCCGGCACGAGGAGCTCATGGCGCGAGGCGGGCTCTATTCGGAGCTGATGACCCTCCAGCAGCAGGACCACAGCGTCCCGAGCTCATGACCCGTTGCGGGGCGGGTCCCCGCCCCGGCGCAGCGCGCCGATCGTCGCGGCCAACCCCAACCACGCAGTGACCGAGAAGACGGCGCCAGCAAAGAGGAGGGAGGCCAGGGCTTCGGGGTCGTCCGCCTGGCGCGTCCCGACGAGAGCACCGAGCGCCACCAGCACACCCGAGTAGCCCAGCCGTCCTGCGAGGCTGTGCAGGGAGAGGAAGCTGGCGCGGCGGGCCTGCGGTACGGCCGGTGCGATGGCTGCGTTGATCAGGGGGTTGGCCACCGCCCCCTGGACGCTGCGAAGCAGCAGCAGCGGAACCACCCACGGCGAGAGAGCCCAGGCCATGACCCCGATCAGGCCGGTCTGCACCGCGGCCACCGCCAGGAGCGCACCCCCGAGACCGAGCCGATCGCGCAGGGCCACGCTCTGCGCCGCGGCAAAGGAAGCCACGAAGGCGATCCCCCCGACCAGGAGGCCCGACGCCAGGGGCGTGGTGCGCATGTCGCCGACCTCTTCACCCAGGACGAGGAGGAGGTAGGGCTGGGTAAAGGTGTACGGGATGTGCTCCATCGTGATCTTGACGACGAAGTAGACGAAGAGCCATGCGAGGAAGGGACGGCGAAGGAAGCTCAGGCAGGCGACCAGCTGCCCGGTGAAGCCGTCGGACGCGTAGCCGCCCTTCTCGCGCGGCGGCTCCCCCAACCTGAGCCCCAGGCCGAGCACCAGCAACGCCGTCACCAGGGAAAAGAGATAGGGAACGCGCAGGTCGAAGCTCCCGACGGCCCCACCGACGACCGCAGCCGCGGCGGCGGCCCAGAAGCCGTTGCGGGCGAAGCGCGCCTCGCGCAGGGCGAACTCGTCCTCGCGCCCGAGCGCCGAGAGCGTGTCGAAGTGCAGGGAGGTATCCGTACCCGAGAGGAAGGCATAGCCCACGGCCTTGGCGAGCTGCGCCAGGGCAAAGAGGTGGAACTCCTCGCCCCCCAACAGGAAGAGGACGAAGGCGAACGAGGTCGCCGCGGACGAGATCCACAGGGTGAGACGGCGGCCGACCCTGTCCGAGAAGTACCCCGACGGAACCTCCAGCAGCACCACCCCGGCGTAGTAGATGGCTTCGAGCTCGAGCACCTCGGCCACCCCGAAGCGCTCGGAGAAGAACAGGAAGAAGACCGGAGTCCAGAAGTAGACACGCGAGGCGGGGACGAACCAGGCCAGCAGGCGAAGGTTGCGTTCCAGACCGGGGCCTCCCTCAGAGGTCGCCACCGGCGTTCCCCGAGCTGGCGCCGGCGACGGCGGGCTCGATCGTGAGCGGGTAGCCATGTACGCCTTCGTCCCGCTCGAGGCGAGCCGCGAGCTCCTGGCGCGCCTCCGCGCTCCGGGTGACGACCTGGGCGCAGCCGTCGCCCTGCGAGCCCACTCCCTTGGCGCCATGGCCGAGCTCCGCGACGGCGGGGTGCCCCAGGATCTCGTGCAGGCGCGGGGAGCGCAGCTCTTGGCTGGCGGGCGACACGTGGGAGTCGAAGAGCTCCTGGGCCTCGCTCATCGCGGTGCCCAGCGCCGCCGGGTCGCCCTTCTCGAGCGCACGGCGGGCCTTCGCCAGCAGCTGCTGGTTGCGAGGCCCCAGCGCCTCGCGGACCCGAGCCGCCAGGGCGCCAGGCACGTCGGGGAAGCAGGCGTTCAGGTCGGACAGGATGCGCCGGGTGTCCTTGCCGCGACGCAGGTCGACGACGAGGAGGTGGAAGACCCCGCCCGGCTCCACCGCCTCGGCCAGCAACCCGTCGCCATCGAAGTCGACGGCGGTGACGCGTCGGCCGAAGGCGCAGATCTGATCCATGCGGCCGCACTCGGAGCCAGTTCGCCGCTCCCCGCGGTAGGCCAGGTCCATCTCCTCGTCCACCGTGAGCCCGAGCCCGTAGGCCTGGGAGAAGGCGCGCGCCACCAGCACACAGACGGCCGCGGAGGAGGAGAGCCCCTTGCGAACGGGGAGGTCCGACTCGATCCGGATCCGCAGACCACCGACACCATGCTGCGTCACGACCTCGGCCGCGACTCCCGCCACGTAGCTGAAGAAGTCCGCACCCGATGCTGCACGGCCCAGCTCCTCCGGCTCGGCACCGAGCCGAGCGGGGCCGATCTCCTCGCCATGCGGCAGGGTGGTCTCAATCTCCAGGGCTCCCGCGATCGGCGCAGCGACCGCGCGAAGCCCCTGGTCGGTGCCGGAGACGAGGCATCCGCCGGGCGCAATCTCGGGGTGGGTGACGCGATAGCCCGCAGCCCAATCCGAATGCTCTCCGAGCAGGCAGAGGCGACCGGGAACGAAGAGGGGCAAGCTCACCCGAGGGCCTCCTCGTAGAGGGCCAATGCCCCCTCAGCCAGACGGTCGGGGGTGAAGCACTGCTCTGCGCGCTTTCGGGCCTGCGCACCGAGGGCGCGCCGCCGATCCTCGTCCTGCAGCAGCGTCTGCCAGGCCGCCGCCAACGCCTCGGGGTCCTCGTCGACCAGGATTCCAGTCTCACCGTCGACCACGATCTCGTCCAGGGCCCCGCGCCGCGTCGTGACGGCGGGGATCCCGCAGGCCGCCGCCTCGAGCAGCGCACGGCAGGTCCCGTCACTCCCGGGCACGAGGAAGGTGAAGAGGTCGAGGCTGCGCAGCACCTGGTCGTAGTCGCCCTTGCGGTAGCCGGCGAAGTGCACCCGGTCGGCGATCCCGAGGGCACGCGCCGGCTCTTCTGCGAGCTCCCGGCGGCGAGTCCCGCGCCCGATGACCAGGAGCTGGAAGTGGGGATCACGGCCCGCCAGGCGCCGAGCTGCCTCCAGAAGGAGGTCGAAACGTCGGTGGGGCTGAGCGCGTGCCACGATCCCCACGACGCGGTCCCCGGGAGCGAGGCCCAGCTCGCTCCGGAGCTCCGCAGAAGCGATGCCCGGCTGGAAACGCTGTGTATCGACGGCACCGAAGGCGCCGGCGATCGGGCGGCCGGAGCGCAAGCCGCGGTTCAGGTCGGCGGTACGCGGCGAGACGCACAGGAGCCCATCCGTACGGCGGCCGAAGAGCCAGCGGTTCCAGGGCCGATCGGGGATGCGCTCCGCCAGCCGATACGAGCGCACCACGGCGGGTCGACCGGCCCTCCCCGGACGACCCGCCGCGCGCAGGGCGAGCACGTGGTCGCGGGTGTGCCAGGCATGGATGACCCCGATCTCGTGACGTGCCACGAAGTGGCGAAGGCCGGCCACCGCGCTGCGATCGGCGAGGGGCCGGACACCGCGACCCCGCGGCAGCCAGAGCGCAGGCTCCAGACCGAGGGCCAGGGCTTCCGCACCCACCGAGCGATCGGCGCCCGCGGGCGGCTCGGGGCAGCCAATCCACAGCTCGTGGCCCCGCGCCTGCTCGCCGAGCGCCAGGCGCAGCATGGGCTCCGCAGGTCCGGTCCACTTCCAGTCGCTGGTGAGCTGGAGGATCCGCAACGCTCACGAGGTCCGGCGCGCCTTGCCTGCGCTAGGAGGCTCGGCCTGCACCCCGATTCGCTCCAGCTCCCATTGCTTCGCGTACTTCAGGAATACGTGGAAGGCGGTGGCCGCGGCGATCACGAAGCCCGGGACGCCGTCGCGCCAACCCTGCTTGAGGAGGTAGGCCCGGAGAAAGCGCGCGGGGGGGCGCAGGATCATGTCTCGAAGCGAATGCCCTCGGCCCCGCTCGCGGTTGGCCGCCGCCTGGATCGAGCTGAAGTCCTGGATGCGATCGACCTGATCCGCGAGATCCCGGTAGCTCCAGTGGTAGGCCTCACCGCGGAAGCGCCCGGAGCTCGCTCCCGCACCGAGCTGCACCCGACCGTGGGGGTTCGTGCCCTCCCAGCGGCCGGCCCCACGCCGGAAGATGCGCAGCTGCCAGTCGGGGAAGAACTCGCCGTGGCGGATCCAGCGGCCCAGGTGCCAGGTGACCCGGTTGATCTCCATCCCCGGGGCCGATCCCGGTGCAGAGAGGAAGGTGCGGATCTCGTCGGCCAGCTCGTCGCTGATGGCCTCGTCGGCATCCAGGGCCAGGACCCACTCGCCGCGGGCATGCTCGAGGGCCAGGTTCTTCTGCTCGATGTTGCCCTCGTAGGGGTGGACGAGCACTCGCGCACCCGCTTCCCGTGCGAGCTTCTCCGTGGCATCCCCGCTGCGCGAGTCCACGACGACGACGATCTCGTCGGCGAAGGCGACCGAGGCAAGGCAGCGCGGAAGGTCGCGCTCCTCGTTGCAGGCGATGATGCAGACACTGAGGCGCGCGGGATCGCCGGGCCCGGTGCGTCCGCCGGCCGTGGGCTCGCTCACGCGCGCACCCGGTCGACCGCCTGGACCCCCTTGATCTTCTGGATCTCCTTCATCATCGCCTTCAGGGTGCGCACGTCGCTCACCCACAGGTCGAAGGTCTGGGTGGCCGTGCGATCGTCATGGGTGTCGATGCGGGCCGAGCCGATGTTGATGCCCGCCGCCGAAATCGTCTTGGTGACCTTGGCGAGGAGACCGGGCGTATCGCGGGAGGTGACCCGGATGCGGATGCGCCTCTTGATGTCCGTCTCGGTCTCCCACTCCACCTCGATGCAGCGATCCTTGTCCAGCTCAAAGGCCACGCGGCACTCCCGGTTGTGCACCGTGACGCCTCGCCCCCGGGTGACGAAGCCGATGATCTCGTCGCCTGGAAGCGGGGAGCAGCACTGACCGAAGCGAACCATCACGTCGCCGTGACCATCGACGCGGATGCCGCTGCCGGTCTTCCGTTCGCGCCGGAACAGGTCGCGAAGCTTCCGTCCGCGCGCCTCGGGCTCCTCGACGGGCTCGGCCAGCTCGGGGCGAAGCGCCTCGGCCACGGAACGGGCCGCGACCCGGCCGTAGCCCACCGCGGCAAAGAGGTCTTCGACTCCGCCCTTCACCAGCTTTCCGGAAATCGGCTCGAGCTCTCCCGACTCGACCAGCCTGTTCAGCGAGAGTCCGGACTTGCGCAACTCGCGCTCCAGGATGCCACGACCGAGCTCCCGGCTCCTCTCGTTCTCGGCCAGCCGGACGGCGTGGCGAATCCGGGCCTTGGCCTTGCCCGACACGACGAACTCGAGCCAGTCCTTCTTGGGCGCCTGGTTCGGGTTGTTGAGCACCTCCACCGTGTCGCCGCTCTCCAGGACGTGGGCCAGCGGCCGCATCGTGCCGTTGACGCGGGCCCCCGAACAATGGTCGCCGACCTCGCTGTGGATGCCGTAGGCGAAGTCGAGGGCCGTGGAGCCCCGGGGCAGGTTCAGGACGTCGCCCCGCGGAGTGAAGACGAATACCTCGTCGCGGAAGAGATCGACCTTGACGGTGTCGAGGAACTCATGGGGATCGTCCAGCTCGCGCTGGCGCTCGAGGAGCTGCCGCAGCCAGTTGAACTGCTCGTCGTCCTGCTCGCGCCCGCCGTGCCCCTTGTATCTCCAGTGGGCGGCGATCCCGAGTTCCGCGTGGAGATGCATCTCCTCGGTGCGGATCTGCAGCTCCATGCGCTCGCCGTAGGGCCCGATCACCGTGGTGTGGAGAGACTTGTACCCGTTCGGCTTGGGAAGGGCGACGTAGTCCTTGAAGCGACCTGGAACCGGGGGCCAGGTGGCGTGCATGAGACCCAGCGCCGCATAGACGTGCTCGGCCTCCCCTTCGATCACGATCCGGAACGCAATCACGTCGTAGATCTGATCGAGGCTCAGGCCCTGCGCGGTCATCTTCGCGTGGATTGAGGAGAGGTCCTTCAGGCGGCCCGTCACTTCTCCACTCAGGCCAGCTTCTTCGAGCTTCCCCTCGACGATGCCCTTCACCTCTTCGATGTAGCGTTCCCGCTCGGCATGGCGGCCGCGCAGCATGCGCTCCAGCTCCCCGCAGAGCTCGGGCTGGAGGATGCGGAAGGCCAGATCCTCGAGCTCCCGCTTCATCCAGTTGACGCCGAGCCGGTGGGCCAGGGGCACGTAGATGTCGAGGGTCTCGTGGGCGATGCCCTGGGCCTTGTCGGTCTCCATGAAGTGGAGGGTGCGCATGTTGTGGATTCGATCGGCCAGCTTGATCAGCAGGATGCGGATGTCCTTCGACATCGCGACCAGCATCTTCCGGAAGTTCTCGGCCTGGCGCGCCCTCGCAGAACGGAACTGGACCTTGGAGATCTTGGTCAGGCCTTCCACCAGGAAGGCGACCTCTTCGCCGAAGAGTTGGTCGATCTCCTCGAGACTGGCCAGGGTGTCCTCGACCGTGTCGTGGAGCATGCCCGCCGCGATCGTGACGTCGTCCAGCCGCATGTCGACGAGGATGCCCGCGACTTCGAGCGGGTGGACCAGGTAGGGCTCGCCGGAGAGCCTCTCCTGGCCTTCGTGCACCTTGGCCGAGAACACGTAGGCGCTCTGGAGCAGCTCCAGGTCGGCGTTGGGGTCATAGTCGAGGACCCGGTCGGCGATGTCGTTGAATCGAAGCATGGAGAAAAAACGCTTTGCGAACGGTCGTTTCCGCAGGTTACCGGAGCGGGCAGGGAGGGTCGACGGGGACCGATCCCCGTCCGCCTAGCCGCGCGAGGCTCCCGGAATCGGGAGCACCTCTCCGAGCTCGGCGACCACCCGGGCGCGCCCGTAGCGGGCGAGGACCGGGGCGGGATCCCCGTCGCGTTCGGCGCGAACGATCGAGAGGACCGCGTCGATGGTCGTCTCCACCTCGTCGTTCACCACGGCGTAGTCGAACTGGTGAACGGCGGCGAGCTCGATGTGGGCGACGTCGAGACGTCTTGCAATCGCCTCGGGGCCGTCCGTGCCCCGGCCGCGCAGCCGGCGTTCGAGCTCCTCCCAGGAGGGTGGCAGCAGGAAGACCAGACGGGCGTCGGAGCGGCGCTCGCGCAGCTGGCGCGCACCCTGCACCTCGACCTCCAGGAGCAGGTCGCGGCCCTGGGAGAGCGGGCCGTCGATTGCGGACCAGCTGGTGCCGTACTGGTTCCCGGCGTACTCCGCGTGCTCGACGAAGCCATCCGCCGCGATCAGCTCGGCGAACTCCTCGCTGCTGACGAAGTGGTAGTGCACACCGTCGAGCTCATCGGGTCGGCGGGCCCGGGTCGTATGCGAGATCGAGAATCCGATCTTCGGGTCTCTCTCGACCACCCCGCGACAGACCGTGGTCTTTCCGGTTCCGGAGGGAGCGGATACCACGAAGGGAATTCCGCGCTCGCTCAATCCCCGTCCTCCTCGGCCGTCAGGCGAGAGGCAATCGTCTCGGGATGGATCGCGGAGAGGATCACCTGGTCCGCATCGGTCACCAGGATCGAGCGGGTGCGCCGCCCCTGGGTGGCGTCGAGCAGCTTGCCGCGGGCGGCCGCCTCCTCGCGCAGCCGCTTCATGGGTGCGGACTGGGGCGAGACGATGGCGACGACGCGAGAGGCCAGCACCAGGTTGCCGTAGCCGATGTTGAGCAGCCTCGGGCCCCGCTCCTCCGCCATGGCCCTGCGCCTTCGCCGCGCTGCGCTCCCTCACTCGACATTCTGGACCTGCTCGCGGATGCGCTCCAGCTCGGTCTTGAGATCCACCACGCGGTGCGCGCGGGCCGCGTCACCCGCCTTGGAGCCGATCGTGTTCGCCTCGCGCATCATCTCCTGGAGCAGGAAGTCGAGCCGCCGACCGCAGGGCTCCTCGCTGTCGGCCGCCAGGACCCCGGCGAACTGCTCGACGTGGCTGCGAAGCCGCGTCAGCTCTTCGCTCACATCCAGTCGATCGGCCGCGATCACCACCTCCTGGTGCAGGCGCGCCTCGTCGAGCAGCCCGGTCTCCTCGCGCAGCTGGTCGCTTCGCTTGCGCAGACGCTCCCGCGCGGCGAGGACCACCTCTTCGGAGCGCTCGGCGAGGGAGTCCACCAATCCGGCGACCCGGGCCAGGCGCCCGCGCAGGTCGCCTTCGAGGGCCTCCCCCTCGAGCTCCCGCATGGCCGAGACGTCGGCCGCCGCGGCGGCCAGCGCGGTCTCGAGAGCAGGGCCTGCCCGATCCGGGGAGAGCTCCTGCTCCACCAGACGGGCGACACCGGGCAGCGCGATCAGCCGATCGACCGGAAGGTCGACGGGAGCCGCGTCGCCAGCCAGCTCGGCCGCGAAGGCCCGGTACTGGGCGACGACCTCACGATCGAGCTCGAGACGAGCCCGAGGCATGCTGTTCTGGCCGAAGGCAATCGTCGCGTCGACCTTGCCCCGCGAGAACGAGGATTGCAGCCGCTTCTTGAGTGGCCCCTCGAGGCCGGCGAGCAGACGGGGCAGCCGCACCGAGACGTCGAGGTGCCGGTGGTTGACCGAGCGCACCTCGATCGACACGCTGACCCCCTCGATTTCGAGGTCGCGCCGCCCGAATCCGGTCATGCTGCAGATCACCGGCGACGCCCCCTGCGAGCCGCGCCCGCGGCCTCGGGGAGGAACTGGCGGATCTCCTCCGGACTGGCCGTGGCCGTGCCCAGCTTCCCGACCACCACGCCCGCGGCGGCGTTCGCGAGAATGGCCGCTTCGTGCAGCGTCGCGCCGGCCAGACGGGCCAGGGTGAGTGCAGCGATCGAGGTATCTCCCGCACCCTGGACGTCGTAGACCTCGCTGTGGGCGATCGGAACGTCGACCGGCGCAAGCTCACCCTCGAACAGGGTCATGCCATCACCCCCGCGAGTCACGACGACGTCCGAGCCGGCGAGGCTCCTGCGCAGCTTCGCCACGGCGCGCCGCAGGTCCTCCTCCTTGCGGATCCGGATCCCGGTCAGGGTCTCGACCTCGCGCAGGTTCGGCTTCACGAGGTCGGCGCCCTTGAAGCTGGCGACGTCGTGCTTCGGATCCACCGTCACCGGGAGACCGGCGGCGCCAGCCTTGCGCATGATGGCCGTGAGCACGCGTCGGTGGAGCACGCCCTTGCCGTAGTCTTCGAGGACCAGCCCGTCGCAGCCGGGCATGGCGGCCTCGACGGCCCTCACGAGCGCCCGGGCATTGGGCGCCGCGATCGGGTCCTCGGTCTCGCGATCGAAGCGCAGCATCTGCTGGGAGCGGGCCTCGACCCGGGTCTTGCGCGTGGTCGGCCGCCCCTCGACCCGCACCACGCCGCTGACGTCGACGCCCAGGTCCTTCAGCAGGTCGAGCACCCGGTCACCGGCGCGGTCCTGGCCGACCACCCCGCAGAAGCGACAAGTGGCCCCCATGGCGATCGCATTGCGCACGACGTTTCCGGCGCCGCCGAGGTCCATCGACTCGCGGGTCACATGCACCACCGGCACCGGCGCCTCGGGGCTGACCCGCTCCACGTCTCCCCAGAGGTACTCGTCGAGCATGACGTCGCCAACCACGAGCAAACGCACGCGGGAAAGACCCTCGACGATCCTCTCGAGCCGCCGCATGTCCACGCGAGGCATCAGCGGGTGAGTCCCCGGGCCTCGAGCTCGCGGGCGGCCTGCTCGACCCGATCCTCGGCCTTCTGATGACGCAGCCAGGAGAGCAGCTCCCTCATCCCATCCTCGAGGCTCATCCTGGGCGTGTAGCCCAGCTGCTTCCCAATCCGCCCGATGTCGGCGTAGCAATGGCGGATGTCGCCCGCCCGGTACTTGCCGACCACATCGGCGGGCTCGGGGAAGTCGAGCTGTTCGGCGAGGAGGTCGGCGACCTGCAGCACCGAGGTCGCCCTGCCGGTACCGACGTTGTAGACGCGGCCGTTTGCTTCCTCCCGCTCCATCGCCAGGAGATTCGCCTGCACGATGTCCGAGACGTGGACGAAGTCCCGGCTCTGGAGACCGTCCTCGAAGATCATGGGCCGATGGCGGTTCAGGATGCGCGAAGAGAAGATCGCCATCACGCCGGTGTAGGGATTGTTCAGGGATTGGCGGGTCCCATAGATGTTGAAGTAGCGCAGTGCGACGGCCGGGATCTCGTAGGCCGCGCCCACGGCCAGGAACATCTCCTCGTGGTCGCGCTTGGTGATGGCGTAGATCGAGGTCGGCAGCAGGGGCTTGGTTTCGGGGGTCGGGACCGGTGCGAGCGCGCTGCCCGCCTCGTCGAGATCGAATCGTCCGGCGGCCATCTCCTCCTCGCTGCGGAGGGAGGGGAAGACCATGCGGCCGTCGGGCGCCTGGTAGGCGCCCTCGCCGTAGATCGACATCGAAGACGCCACCACCATCTTCTGGATCTGGTCCTTGCGACGGACGATCTCCTCGAGCAGAACGGCGGCTCCCACGCTGTTGACCGAGACGTAGTGCTCCATCTCGTACATGGACTGGCCGACACCCACGGCGGCCGCCTGGTGGAAGACGACCTCGATCCCGTCCAGGGCGCGCGCCAGGGCCTTGCGGTCGCGGACGTCGCCGACCTGGAGCTCGGCATCGGCGTGAAGGTAGTCCGGTCGGCCCGCCCCTTCGCCGTGGACCTGGGGGTCGAGATTGTCGAGCACGCGAACGCGGTGGCCCTGGGCCACCAGGGCATCCACGAGATGGGAGCCGACAAAACCCGCCCCCCCGGTCACCAGCACCTTCACCTGGAGCTTCCCCCTTGATCACTCGACTCGTTCGTTTCCTTGGCAGCCGGGCCCCGGACCTGGCGCAGACCCTCGTCCCTGGGACAACCGCGAAGATGCCATCGCAGCACGATCCAGTCCTGGCGAAAGCGATCCCGCAGCTTGCCCGAGAGCAGCGCCCCGGGCCCCCGGATGATCACGTAGAGCAGGGCTTTGGTCACGCGCAGGGCCTTGATGGCTGCAGCCATCCCCGCACTGCGGTTCTTGCGGAAGAAGTGATAGAGGGAGCGGTGGTACTCGATGCGCGTGTCGGCCGGGATCTTCTTCTTGGTGCTCACCCCGAAGATGTGCACCACGTGGGCGTCGGGGATGTGCATGATCCGCCAGCCAGCCTGGGCGATGCGGAAGCACCAGTCGGTCTCCTCGAGGAAGAAGAAGTAGTCCTCGGGCATGGGGCCGACCTGGTCGACCACCTCCTTGCGCACGAAGAGACAGGCGCCCAGCACCGCCTGGACGGGGATCGGCTCCGGGTGCTCGTAGCGCTTGGAGGGGTAGCGACCCGGGAGCAGCTTCTCGAGGAGGCCCTTGGGAACCAGCTCGGTCGCCAGGCTCGGGTAGTTGTGGATGCAGTTCTGCTTCGAGCGATCGGGATTGAGGAGCTGGGGGCCCACCACACCCACCTCCGGGTGCGCGTCGAGATAGCGGACGCAGCGCTCCAGGGCGTCGGGAAGGACCACGGTGTCGCTGTTCAAGAGCACCATGTGGCGCCCCTTGGCCCGATGCAGACCCACGTTGTTTCCGGCCGCGAAGCCGATGTTCTCGTCGAGGGCGATCACCTCGGCCCACCCGAAGCGTTCGCGCGCGGCCTCGACACTGCCGTCCCTGGAGCCGTTGTCGACGACGAGGGTCTCGACCTCGATGCGCCCCTCGTCCTGGCGACCCAGGATCTCGCGCTCGATGGACTCCAGGGCGTCGAGCAGGACGTCGCGTGCGTTCCAGGTCACGATCACGATCGACAGGTCCGTCACACGGCAACCCCCCTCGAGAGCTCGCCGCCCTCGCTCACGATCCATTGGTCGCCGCGCCAGTCGCGGGCCGCACCCTCGGCCAGGGCCGGCAGGGCCTGCGCTGCGACCAGCTCTGCGGGGATGCGGGTCATGCAGCGATGATCGATCGGACACTCGCGCTGGTAGCAGGGGCGGCAATCCACGTCGGCGCTCAGCACGGTGACCCGATTCAGGTTGAGGGCGGTCTTCTCGAGGGCCGTCGACCCGATCAACATGACACAGGGCACTCCGAAAGCCACACCGATGTGGCGCGCACCCGCGTCGTTGCATACCAGCAGCCGGGCGCCGCGCAGGAGCGGCTTGAGGGCGCCGAGGGAGAGCGCACCGGCAAGCCCTACGGCCTCCCGCGCCATGCCGTCGACCACCTCACCCACCCGCTCCGCCTCGCCCGAGGTGCCGACCACGAGAACGTGGGCCCCGGCCTCGGCGAGGGCGTCCCCGACGGCGGCGAAGGAAGCAGGCGGCCAGCACTTGGACGAGCCGTAGGAAGCACCTGGCGCCAGCACCGCGTAGCTCGCGTCCGGGGCGATTCCGTTCTTCTCGAGAGTCCGCCCGAGCTCGGCCTCCTCCTCGCTCGTCACGTGGAGCTCGAGCTCCGTGCCCCGACGCGCGCAGCCGGCCGCCTCGACCAGTCCGAGGACGTGAAGCTCCCGCGCCACCATCAGGCGACGTCCGGCGCCGACGGGCAAGGCCACGGCCTCGTGGAGGAGCAGGCGACGCCAGCCACGCCGGTAGCCGACGACTCGCGCCACCCCGGCCAGGCGCATGAGCAGGGCGGCCGAAAAGGAGTCGGGCAGGCACACGCCCAGGTCGAAGCGCCGGGCGCGCAAGGCGAGCGCCTCGGCGACGAGCGCACGGGTGCCTTGTCCGTACGACGCGACCGGAATCACATCATCGAACCAGGGGGCGCCTGCGGCGAGGGACTCGAGACCGGATCGCACCTGAAGGGTGATGCGCGCGTCCGGGTATCCGGCACGAAGTGCCCTGAAGCCCGGCGTCGCCATGATCCAGTCACCGGTCCAGTTCGGGCCCCGGACCAGGATTTCCTGTGGATTGCTCATGGGTTACGGCCGGCGGAACCTACCGAAGCACCGAATCCGTCGCCAGAACGCTACGGATGCGCCGCCAGGACCTCGCGAATCCCGTCGATCACCGAATCGGGGTGAATTGCCCCCATACAAGCCGCCCCTGCGCAGCCGCGCCGGCAGGGGTTGCAGGCGATCTGCACCCGCACCGTACGCGAAGGGGTGCCGGGGAAGGGCTGATTCTCGACGGGGTCGGTGGGCCCGATCAGCTGGACGACCGGCGTTCCTACCAGGGAGGCGACGTGGAGCGGGCCGGTGTCACCTCCAAGGTAGAGCCGACAGGCCTGGAACAGGGCCGCCAGGTCGTGGAGGGTCGGGGTCGGCGGCGCAGGACACGCGGCCCCGCCCGCGGCATCCAGCACCGCATCCGCAAAGGCCCGATCGTCCCGGGCAGGTCCGCAGGTCACCACCGAGGGGATCCCCTCGTCGCGCAGCGCACGGGCCACGGCCCCGTAGCCGGCGGCGTTCCAACGCTTGTGGGCCGTCGCATCACTGGTGCCGGGGTGGATGGCGACGGGAGCGGGCCCCTCTCCCAGGGCCTTTCGCGCCGCAGCCAGGCGCTCGGGCTCGACGCCGAGCGGCTGGGGGGCCGCCGGAGCATCGATCCCCAGGTAGCGAACCAGCCCGTCGTTGCGGAGGAAACGGCTCTGCCTCGGCGGGGAAAGCCGGGCCAGCTCCGTCGCGAAACGGTGTGAAGCCTCGCGCCCGAAGGGTGGCGCCAGCCCCACCCGCCGCTCCGCCCCAGAGGCCAGGGAGAGCAGACCGCTCTTCAGGATGGAGTGGAAGTCGACGACCAGGTCGAAGCGCCCGGCCCGTAGCTCCCGCAGCCAGCCCGTCGCCCTGCGCGCCAGGGTGATCCCCCTTGCCGCGCGCAGCGCCGCCCTGAGCTCCGGCCGCGGAAAGACCAGCACCTCGTCGATCCACCGCAGGCCCTCGACCAGGGAGGCCGAGGGGGGCTCGACCAGCCAGGCCACATGGGCCTCCGGGTATCCGGCCCGAAGTGCCGAGGCCGCGGGGAGGGTCCGCACCACGTCCCCTACGGCGCCGAGGCGGAGAATCAGGATGCGCTGCGCCGGTCGGGGAGCCGCCAGGGCGTTCGTGCAGGTGTGGATGGCGAGCCTCGCGGGGGAGAACGGCGGTGGGTAGGATACTCGCCCATGCGGATCCCGCGCACCCTGTCCTTCTACGTCCTGCGCGAGCTGGGCCAATACGCCGGCCTGGGACTGCTCGCGGTGGGATCGGTGATGCTCTCCCAACGGGTGCTGCGCGAGCTCAACGACATGGCGGGCATCGGCATCGGGCTGGGGGACACCCTCCAGCTGCTCACCTACCTGCTCGCCATGCTGGCCTCCTACGCCATCCCGATCGCGTTCCTCTTCGGCATCCTCGTGGCGATCGGTCGGATGTCGTCGGACTCCGAGATCACCGCGATGCGCGCGCTCGGCGTGAGCCTGGGCCAGCTGGTGGTGCCGGTCTCGATCGTCGCCGTCGTCGTCTCCATCGCCACGGGCCTCCTGCTGAGCGTCGTCGAGCCCAAGGCCCGACGCGACCTGCGTGGCTTCCTGGGCGACGTGGCCTCGAGGGGCGGCATCATCGAGGCCGGCGCCTTCAACGAGCTCGACACCACCGGGCAGCGGCTTCTCTTCGTCGACGAACGCACCGACGGCAACGAGCTGCTGGGCGTGCTGATCTCGGACCGCACCGATCCGACCAAGCCCTTCACGGTGGTTGCCAATCGCGGCCGCTTCGACTTCGAGAAGGAGGACGCTTCGGCGCACATCCGGCTCTTCGACGGCGACATCCACTTCGAGGGCCAGGACGCCGGTGACGAACGCTACCAGCGCATCTCCTTCGCCGAGTTCGAGTACGCCTTCGACCTGAGCAGTCTGGTGAAGCCGGGCTGGGATCGCATCCGGCCCCGCGAGATGACGAACGGACAGATCGGCGCCGTGCTGGACGAGTGGGACCTGATCGGAAAAGCTCCCGAAAACGTGCGGGTGAAGACGCGGGAGCGATACGACATCCAGCTGCACCGCCGCCTGGCCCTGCCCGTCGCCCCACTGCTCTTCGCATTGGTGGGCATCCCCCTGGGCTTGCAGCGATCGCGGGGTGCGCGCTCCTGGGGTGTCCTGCTCTGCGTGGGCCTGGTCTTCGTCTACTACACACTGCTCTCCGCGGGCGAGTACATCGCCGAGGAGGGCATGCTGCCGGCGGCCGCCTCCATGTGGCTACCGAACCTGGTGTTCGCAGCGGTGGCGGTCCTCCTCCTGTACCGCGCCCGCCACGCGGAGATCTGAACCGGGCGCCGTGGCTGCGCTTCCGCCGGGCTTCGTCGAGTCGGCTTCGGGCCCCGTCCGGCTCATCGTGAGCGAGGCGTGGGCCGAGGCGATCGGCGCCCTGGACCTCCGGAGGGGCTTCGCCGCGCTGCTCGAGCGACGCGAGGTCGCGGGGGAGGGGCGCGGAGCCGTCTCGCTCCTCGAGGTGCGCGGCCCGCACCAGCGTTTGCTGGTCCGATCCTACCTCCACGGCGGCCTGCTCGGGCCGCTGCTGGGCCGCGCCTACCTGGGCCTGGGCCGCGCCCTGACCGAGCTGCGGGTGACGGCGAGCCTCCGGGCGGCGGGAGCGCCGGTGCCCGAACCCGTCCTGGCCGCGGGAGAGCCTCTCTTCGGGCCCTTCTGGGCGCCGCTCATCGCCACGGTCTACGAGGAGGGCACGATCGACGGTCTGGCCTTCCTGCAGAGCGCGCCAGACCGGCCCACGCTGCTGGCCGCGGCGCGGGCCGCGGGGCGGGCCGTGCGCGTATTCCACGATGCCGGCGGACGTCATCCAGACCTTCACATCAAGAACCTCCTCCTGCGTCCCCGAGACGCCGGACCGGAGGTGCTGGTCATCGACCTCGATCGCGCCCGGGTCACACCGGGGCTCACGCCGGGCGAGCGCATGGCGCAGATCATGCGGTTGTTCCGCTCGCTCTTGAAGCGCGAGCTGCTCGGCGGCGTGGGCCCGCGCGGTCTGGCCGCGTTCTTCGGTGCCTATTGCGGAAGCGACCGGTCGTTGCGTCGGGCCCTCCTGCGCCGCGTCGGTCGGGAGCAGCGGAAGGTCGCGCTGCACGCGCTGCGCTACCGGAAGGGAGGGTCAGCGCGACCCCCTCACTGACCCGCCCGATCCAGCGTGGAGCGATCTCGCGCGGCGCGGGGAGGAGCGAGCGCACTGGGCACCGCCGCATTTCGTCCGGCGGCCTTGGCGCGCAGGCGGTCCTCGAGCCAGTCGACGAAGGCCTCCTCCTCGCGCACCCGGGTTTCGAGGGCGAGCACCCGGATCGGGACCTCCTGCGCCCAGCGTGGCAGCAGCTTGCCCGCGTCCTTCTCGGTCGTGAGCCAGAGCGGAGCCTCGTCGAGCAATCCCTTCAGATCCTCGGCGCGGTAGCGATGGTGGTCGGCGAAGGCGCGCTCGGCGACGACGCGCGCCCCCAGCGCGAGGACGGTCTCCCGGAAGGAGGCCGGACGGGCCAGCCCGGAGAGCAGGCCCACGGGTTGCCCGACCAGGGCGCCCGCGGGCTCGGGCGGACCGCCGGCCAGGGGACGGGTACCCACCGGGGTGCGCTCCACCTCGAAGCGAAGCGCCTTCGGTGCGTGCTCGGCGAGCAGGGCCTCACTG
>NYZB01000067.1 GCA_002687015.1 Deltaproteobacteria bacterium | reverse complement strand
GAGGTCCAGGCGGCGCACGCCGAGCGCGGCGAGCGCGGGCACCACCACCTGACGGCCGCGGTCGCCGCCACTGCGGAAGGCGCCACCGGCATCGACCAGGACGGCATGCTCGGCGGTCTGGACCAGGATCGCGTCGCCCTGGCCGACATCGAACACCACGAGCCGGGGTCGTGCGGGTCGCCACTCGGAGCCGGGGCCGAAGCCGAGCACGGCACAGACCGCCAGTGCGCCGAGCACGCGCGGGCGGGTCCCCGGTTTGCGCAGGGCCCACCCCATGACGACGAGACTCGCCACCAGGCTGGCCAGGCCCGGCCTGCGAGGTGCCACGACGGGAAGCCAGGCCGCCAACCCCAGGGCGCCGTCGAGGAGAAGCCCAGCCAGCCCGGCGGCCAGTTCGACCAGCGCAGCGGAGCCCGACCAGGGCGCGAGCAACGCGGTCGCCAGGGCCAGTGGAAGGAGCACCATGCCCGTGGCGGGCACCGCCACCAGATTGGTGACGAGCCCGAGGGGGGTCGTCTGCCCGAAGTGGACGGCGGCCAGCGGAGCCGTCGCGAGCAGCGCCGTGGCCGACACCCGCGCGAGATCCAGCCAGAACGACGGAAGGCTCGCCGCCTCGCGCCGCCGAGCCAGCACGAGGCCCGCCGTCGCCGCGAAGGAGAGCTGGGCACCGGGAGCAAAGAGCGCGGTGGGATCGAGCAGCAGGACGAGACCCGCCGCCAACACCAGGGCGCGCACCGGCGCGACGGGGTGGCGGCGGACGACGCCGAGCGCGAGAGCCCCGAGCAGGAGGGCCGCCCGTTGGACGGGAACTCCGAGCCCGGTGAACAGGGCATAGCCCGCTCCCAGACCCAGGGCGGCGAGCAGGCCCACCCGGCGACCGTCGAGCCGCAGCCCGGGAAGGTGCGTGGCGAGCCGGCGAGCCCCCCCGAAGGCCAGGGTGGCGACCAGGGCGAGGTGCAGGCCGGACACGGCCAGCAGGTGGGAGAGACCCAGGGAGGCGATCCCGGCGCGGCGGTGAGGGTCCACTGCGCCCCTCTCCCCGAGTGCGAGCGCCGCCAGGAGGCCACCGCCGGGGCCCGCGGCCAGGAGACGGGACCGTGCCGCGGCGCGGTAGCGCTGCCACCGCGTCGGCTCGCAACCCTCGGCGGCAATCGCATGGAAGCGCGGGTGCACCAGGCTCCCACGCGCCGAGCGTCCCTCGCGTTCCGCCCGGTGGGCGGGATCGGGTGAGCCGGGGTTGCGCCGCGCCGGGATCGGCGCGATCCGCACGCGCGCGCGGAGACGACAGCCCCGGGGCAGGTCGGCGAGCCCGCCCCCCTGTTCTCCCGGCCGATCGATCCAGAGCTGGAGCCGCCGGGGGATCGGCCTGCGGTCGATGCCGCGCACCCGCTCGAGGAGCAGGACGGTGGACCCGCCGACCCGACGCGCGCCCGCGATCTCGGCCTCGAGGGTGGCCTCGATCGCCCGGGCCGGTCGGTCGCGCTCGGCGACGGCCAGGGGCCCGCCCAACGAGAGAACCCCGGCCGTGGCGGCCAGCAGCAGCCCCCCCCCTCCATCCGAGCCGCGCGCCCCGGTGACGAGGAGCGCGGCGGCGAGGTGCGTGCCCAGAACGAAGCTGCCGCCCACCGGCAGCCCGGCCTCCGCGGCCAGGAGCCCGGCGCTGAACCCGGCCAGCCAGAGAGCCGGGAAGGAGCGAGCCATCGCACCTGCTTCCCCGGGACCGGGAGCTCCAGGTTAGCGTGCGGCGGCCGAGACCTCCGGAGCCGGGGCCAGCTCTCGGGCCCGCAGGAAGGCCCGGGTCTTCTCCATCACGGCGTCGAAGCGGCCGAACCCGTAGTTGAAGAAGCCGTGGCCCTCGCCTGGGAAGGCCTCCAGCTGGCAGGCGCTGCCCACCTCGGCCAGGCGCTCGCAGAAGCGCCGGCTGTGGTCGAAGGGCACGATCTCGTCGTCGGTCCCGTGGAAGACGACGGCGGGCGGCGCCCCGGCTCCGACGAGGTGGAGCGGAGAGATCTCCCGACCCCGGTCGTCGAAGAGCGGTGCGATTCGCTGCCAGGAGTCCGGCCCCTGCTCGAAGGAGGTGTCGACCGCCGGGTTGAAGAGCACCATGGCCGCGACGGACAGGTCGGCCTCGAGGAGCGCCGTGGCCGCCGCGAGGTGCCCGCCTGCCGAGCCTCCGGCCACGACGAGTCGAGAGGGATCGACGCCGAGCTCGTCGGCCTGCGCGATCACCCAATGGAGGGCGGCACGGGCGTCGTCGAGTGCCACATGGGCGTTCGTCTCGTGGCTCCCGTGGGTCCGGTAGGCCGCCGAGAGGGTCAGCCAGCCCTGGTCGGCGAGCGCCGAGGCCTGGGGATAGAGCATCGCCCGATGTCCCATCGTCCAGCCTCCGCCATGGAAGAAGAGGAGCGTCGGTCGCGGCTCCCCGCCGTGACCGCCGGGCGGCTCGAAGACGGCCATGACCAGGTCGTCGCCCTCGACCTGCCGGTAGGTGAGCTCGCGCGAGGGAGGAAACAGCGAGCCGTAGAAGGCGACCGCCGTGTCTCCCAGGAGCGACGTGGGCTTGCAGCCCACCAGCAGCGCGCACGCCAGGAGACCCGCGAAGAACCCCTGAAACCCGGTGCGCAGCGCCTTCATGACCCGGGAGACTAGCGCCGCATCGGCGCGGACTAGTGGACCGTGTAGTCCTTGCCGTCGGTCTGGGTGCGCATGCGAACCACGTAGGCCGCCAGCACCTCGAGAGCCTCGTCGAGCTTGCGAAGCTCGGTGCTGAAGCTCGTCATGAGCCGCTGGATCTCGCCCAGATCCCCGGCCGTCTTCTTCAGCCCCACCAGACCCTCCTCGTGCACGGTGTAGGCGACGGCGGCGCCGGTCAGGAAGCCCTCGTAGGCCTCGGAGCTCAGGTCGCAGGAGGCGAGACGCTCGGCCAGGGGGCGCGAGAAGTTGCCGGGCACCCCCCGGTCTTCGAGATCGATGCGGATCCGGTCGGCGGTCTTGCTTGCCATGCCCCCGGGAGAGAGCAAGCGCCGTGCCGCGCCCAGCCGATCGGCAGGCAAGCGGCAGGCGCCTCACCAGACGCCCGCCCGATCGTCGTTTTCGCCCCGTTCCGGGCCTTCGCGCCCGGCGTCGCGCGAGGGCGTTGCGCACCTCAATCGTGGAAGTCCGCTTCCCTCGACGCGCCCGCATCGGCCCCCGCTCCGGGCTCGGGGGGCGCGACTTCCTCCGGGTCGTTGGCCTCCTCCAGGGCGCGGAAGAAGCCGTGGATGCGCCGCGCGTCCCGCTGCGACACCCCGGAGACCCCTGCAAGCTCCTCGGGAGCTGCGTTGCGCACCTTGCGCAGGGAGCCGAGCTCGCGCAGCAGGGCGCGTCGCTTGCCAGGCCCGATCCCCGGGATCTCCTCGAGGATCGAGGTGAGACCCACCTTCTGCCGGAGGGAGCGCTGGAACTCGATGGCAAAGCGATGGGCCTCGTCCCTCACCCGTTGCAGCAGGAGCAGGCCGCGCGAGCTGGGGGGGAGCAGCACGGGGTTGACCCGGTTCGGAAGGAAGATGCGCTCGGCCTTCAGCCCGCCGGATCGCTTGACCCGTTCCGAGGGGCTCTCGTCGTCGCGCTCCTTGGCCAGCCCGCAGTGATCGAGCTCGAGGCCCTCGTCCCGGGCCAGGGCCGTCACCACGGCCAGCTGGCCCCGGCCGCCGTCCACCATCAGGAGATCCGGCAGGGGGTCCTTCTCGCGCTTCGCGAAGCGGCGGTCGATCACCTCCCGCATGCAGGCCAGGTCGTCCCCGGCGGGTGCGTCCTGGATGCGGTAGCGCCGATAGCCGCTCTTGTCGGGCTGGCCGTCCTCGAAGCGAACCCTGCTCGCCACGGCCAGGGTGCCCTGCAGGTTCGATACGTCGTAGCACTCGATGCGGCGGGGCGTGGCCGAGAGCCCCAGCTTGTCGCGCAGCTCCTCGAGAGCCGAGGCCAGGCTGTCGCGATCCTCGAGACGGCGCGTCAAGGCGAGCTCAGCGTTGCGCGTGGCCATCGCGACGAGCTCGCGGCCCGGTCCGCGTTGGGGCACCCGCACGTCCACACGGCGCCCCGCGCGCTCGCCGAGCAGGGCCTCCAGTGCCTCCTCGTCGCCCGCGGTGGCGGCCGCCAGGACTTCCCCGGGCACCTGGCGCTCCTGGTCCAGGCCGTAGTACTGGCCGAGGAAGGAGCTCAGGACCTCGCCGTCCTCGATGCGGACATCCGAGAAGGGGAACTCGGCCGAGCCCACCACCCTGCCCTCGCGCACGTGGAGCACCTGCACCAGGGCCTCGCCGCCCTTTCGCGCCATGCCGAAGACGTCGCGGTCCACCCTGCGGTCGCTCACGATCTGCTGCCGCTCGACCGTGTTCTCGACGGCCTGGATCCGATCCCGCAAGCGCGCCGCCTCCTCGAAGCGCTCCTCGGCCGCAGCGGCCTCCATGCGCGCGCGCAGCGTGTTCACCAGCTCGGCGGAGCGCCCGCGCAGGAAGAGCGCCGTGCCCCGCACCAGCTCGCCGTAGAGCTCGGGCTCGACCCGATCGCAGCAGGGGCCGGGGCAGCGGCCGATCTCGAACTCGATGCAGGGTCGCCCGCGCCTCGCGTAGTCCCGGAATACACCGTCGCTGCAGGTGCGCAGGGGGAAGATGCGCCGCAGGTTCGAGAGCGCGTGCTTCATGCCCGTGGACGAGGTGTAGGGGCCAAAGTACTGGGCCCCGTCCCGCTTGAAGCGCCGCACCATGGTGAGCCGGGGCCAGGTCTCCCGGGGGTCGAGGCGCAGGGCGAGGTACTGCTTGTCGTCGCGCAGGCGCACGTTGAAAGGGGGCTTGTGCTGCTTGATCAGCTCGTTCTCGAGCAGCAGGGCGTCCTTCACCGTCGGCGTGACGAGCACCCCCACGTCGGCCACCCGGGCCACGAGCTTGGGCACCTGCACCCTGCCATCACCGCCGCTCCAATAGGAGCGCACCCGCGTGCGCAGGTTCTGGGCCTTGCCGACGTAGAGCACCTTGCCTCGCGCGCTCTTCATCAGGTACACGCCGGGCTGGGTGGGCAGGGCGTCGATGCGCTCGGCCAGCCGCGCACCGCGCCCACCCTGCTCGCTCTTCCGGGCGTCGCCGGGCACGGGCTCAGGTGGTCCGGAGGCGCTCGGCTTCGAGCTCGCGGATCCGGTCGCGAAGCTCGGCGGCGCGCTCGTACTCCAGGGCCTCGGCGGCCCGGGTCATTTCGTCGCGCAGCGCCTCGAGCACGAGCGGCAGCTCGTGGGCCGGAATCTCCGGCTCGCTGCGCTCCTCGTTCTTGGACACGGTCACGTAGTCCGCCTCCCAGATCGAGTCGCGCAGGCTCACGATCTTCTTCTCCACCGACTTCGGCGTGATGCCGTGCTCCTCGTTGTAGCGGGTCTGGATCTCGCGTCGCCGGTTCGTCTCGTCGAGGGTCTGGCGGATCGAATCGGTCTGCTGGTCGGCATAGAGGATCACCGAGCCGTTCACGTTCCGGGCGGCGCGGCCGATGGTCTGGATCAGGCTGCGGGCCGAACGCAGGAAGCCCTCCTTGTCCGCGTCCAGGATCGCGACCAGTGAGACCTCGGGGATGTCGAGGCCCTCGCGAAGCAGGTTGATCCCCACCAGCACGTCGAAGACGCCCTCGCGCAGCTCGCGGATGATCTCGGTGCGCTCGATGGTCTGGATGTCGCTGTGCAGGTAGCGCACCTGCACGCCGTGGTCGGAGTAGTAGTCCGTGAGCTCCTCGGCCATGCGCTTGGTCAGGGTCGTGACCAGCACCCGCTCCTTGGCGGCCACCCGCAGGCGGATCTCGGCCAGGAGGGCGTCGACCTGCCCCGCGGCGGGCCGCACCTCGACCTGGGGATCGATCAGCCCGGTGGGACGGATGATCTGCTCCACCACCACGCCTTCGCAGCGCTCCATCTCGTAGTCGCCAGGTGTCGCCGAGACGTAGACCCGCGTGTGGGCGCGCTTCTCCCACTCGTCGAAACGCAGGGGCCGGTTGTCGAGCGCCGAGGGCAGACGCCAGCCGAACTCGACCAGCGTCTCCTTGCGCGCGCGATCCCCACGGAACATCCCACCGATCTGGGGCACGCTGACGTGGCTCTCATCCAGGAAGACCAACCCGTCCTCGGGGAAGTAGTCGTAGAGCGTGTAGGGGGTCTGGCCTTCGGAGCGGCCGTCGAGCCAGCGCGAGTAGTTCTCGACCCCGTGGCAGAAGCCCATCTCCTGCAGGCTCTCCATGTCGTAGAGCGTCCTCTGCTCCAGTCTCTGGGCCTCGAGCAGCTTCGACTCCTTCTGGAAGAGCGCCAGCCGCTCGGCGAGCTCCCCCTTGATGCCCTCGCAGGCCTTGCGGATGCGCTCCTCGGTGGCCACGTAGTGGCTCGCCGGGTAGATCATCGCCCGCTTCGGCCGGGCCAGGACCTTGCCGCGCAGCGGATCGATCTCGGCGATGCCCTCGACCTCGTCCCCGAAGAACTCGATCCGCAGGGCGCGCTCGCTCTCGTACTGCGGGATCACCTCGACCACGTCGCCCCGCACGCGGAAGGTGCCGCGCTGGAAGTCGTGGTCGTTGCGGTCGTAGAGCATGTCCACGAGGTCCCGCAGGAAGGCGTCGCGATCGATCCGCGCGCCGACCTCGAGGTAGGCGTGCATGGAGCCGTACGCTTCGGGCGAGCCCAGGCCGTAGATGCAGGACACGCTGGCCACGACCAGGACGTCCCTTCGAGTGAGCAGCGCATGGGTCGCCGAGTGGCGCAGCTTGTCGATCTCGTCGTTGATCGACGAGTCCTTCTCGATGTAGGTGTCCGTCGAGGGGATGTAGGCCTCGGGCTGGTAGTAGTCGTAGTACGAGACGAAGTACTCGACCGCGTTGCCCGGAAAGAGCTGCTTGAACTCGCCGTAGAGCTGGGCCGCGAGGGTCTTGTTCGGGGCCATCACGAGCGCGGGCCGGTTCAGGGCCTCGATGACGCAGGCCATCGTGAAGGACTTGCCGCTTCCCGTGACGCCCAGCAGGGTCTGGTGCGGGCGGCCCGCCTCGATCCCGGCCACCAGCTCCCCGATCGCCTGGGGCTGGTCGCCCTCGGGCTCGAACTCGCTCTCCAGCCGGAATGCCTGGCCCTCGCTCACTCGTTGCGCCTCCACAGCGGACCGTCGGGGGTGTCCTCGATCGCGATGCCCTCGGCGGCCAGCAGGTCGCGGATCTCGTCGGCCCGGGCGAAGTCCCGGGCCTCGCGAGCCGCCTGGCGCTCGGCCACGAGGGCATCGATGCGGGGATCACTCTCCTGGATCGCCGCCGGGAGCTCTGCCGTCAACAGGTCGAGCCCGAGCCAGCGGTCGAACTCCGTCAGCAGGGTTCGCCGGGCGCCCTCGGGCAGCGCCTCGTCCCGCGCCACCTGGCCCGCCAGGGCCAGGGCGCGCGGCGCGTTCAGGTCGTCGTGGACGGCGCTCCAGAAGGCGGCCCGAATCCCCTCGAGCGCCTCGGGGTCGCCCTTCCCCTCCTCGGAGAGGCCTTGGGCCTGGGCGACGAGCCGCCGGTAGCCGCGGTCCGCCGCGGCCATCGCCTCGTCGTTGAAGGTCTGCTGCTTGCGGTAGTGGGCCTGGAGGAAGAAGTAGCGAAACGAGAGCGCCAGGAACCCGGCGTCCAGCAGGTCCTGGAGGACGTAGATGTTGCCGAGGGACTTGGACATCTTCTCGCCCTGGAAGTCGATGAACTCCTCGTGCATCCAGACGTTCACCCAGGGATGGACGTCGAGGGCCACCTCGCTCTGGGCGATCTCGTTGGTGTGGTGCACCGGCAGGTGGTCGACGCCCCCCGTGTGGATGTCGAACTGGCGGCCCAGGTAGCGGGTGCTCATCGCCGAGCACTCGATGTGCCAACCCGGGAAGCCCCGCCCCCAGGGCGAATCCCACTCCTGCTGCCGGCGGACGCCCTCCTCCGCGAACTTCCAGAGTGCGAAGTCCGCGGGGTTCCGCTTGCCCTCCACCTCGCCGATGCGCTGCCCGCCCTGCTGTTGCTCGAGGTCCAGACGGGCCAGGTCGGCGTAACGGGAGAAGGTCGTGACGTCGAAGTAGAGCCCGTCGGCGATCCGGTAGGTCGCGCCCTTGGCCTCGAGGGCCTGGATCATCTCGATCTGCTCGGAGATGTGCTCGGTGGCCTTGCAGAGCACGTCGGGGTCGGCGCATCCGAGCCGTCGGCGATCCTGCAGCCACTGCTCGGTGTACTCCGCGGCGATGTCCTCGGCGCGGCGGCCGCTCTTCTGGGCGGCCATCTCCATCTTGTCCTCGCCCGCATCGGCATCGTCGGTCAGGTGCCCCACGTCGGTCACGTTGACCACGTGGGTGACCCGCAGCCCCTGGGAGCGCAACGCGCGGACCAGCAGGTCGGCGAACAGGTAGGGTCGCAGGTTCCCGATGTGCTGCGCCGAGTAGACCGTCGGCCCGCAGGAGTAGACGCGCGCGTGCCCGGCCTCGATGGGCTCGAAGCGCTCCTTGCGACGGGTGCGCGAGTTGTAGAGGCTGAGCCCTTCGCTCATCCGGAATCCTGCTCCAACAGGACGACGGCCATGGCCGCGATCCCCTCTCCCCGACCGATCGCGCCCAGGCGATCCGTGCTCGTGATCTTGACGTTGACGCGATCGGGCTCGCTGCCCAGCGCCTCGGCCAGCCCCTTGCGCATCGCCTCCTGGTGCGGGGCCAGGCGCGGCTCCTGGGCGACCACGGTCGCATCGCAGTTGACGACCCGGTAGCCGGCCCCCGTGGCCAGGGCCATGGCGCGGGCCAGCAGCTCGCGGCTGGCGATCCCTTCGAGCTGGGCGTCGCTCGAGGGAAAGTGGGTCCCCAGATCGCCCGCGCCGAGGGCGCCCAGCACGGCGTCGGTCACCGCATGCAGCAACGCGTCGCCATCGGAATGCCCCGCGAGGCCGCGCTCGCTCGGAACCTGGACGCCACCCAGCACGAGCCGGCGACCCGGCACCAGCTGGTGGACGTCGTAGCCCTGACCGATGCGAGCGGTCATGAGCGCCGCTCCACGCCGAAGCGGGCCTTCACGAGCCTCGCTCCGCCAGGTGGATCTCCGCCCAGCGCAGATCCGAGGCCAGGGTGATCTTGCGGTTCGCCGGATCCCCGGGCACCACGCGCACCGGGTGGCCACAGCGCGCGACCAGGCCCGCGTCGTCCGTGCCGGTCACGCCATCGGCCCGGGCCTTCTCCAACGCCTCGCGCAGCCAGTCGACCCGGAAGGCCTGGGGCGTCTGGGCGGCCCACAGGTCCGAGCGATCGGGCGTCTCGGCGAGGTTCCCGTCGGCATCGGCGCGGTGGATCGTGTCCGCCACGGGCTCGGCCAGGAAGGCCGCGCCGTGGACCAGGGCGGCCGTCAGCACGCGGCTCACCGCCTCCGGATGCACGAGCGGCCGCGCGGCATCGTGGATCGCGACGTGCTCGACCGTCGGAGGGAGGGCGGCCAGCCCGGCGGCCACCGAATCCTGGCGCAGGGCTCCTCCTTCGACCGCGGGCAGCAGTCCGGGGGCTTCGGGTTCCACTCCGGCCGCGCCAGCCCAGCGGCCCAGCCAGCCGGGCGGGACGACGGGCATCACGCCCTCGAGGGCAGGGGCCGCCTGGAGCGCCGCCAGCGAATGCGCGAGGAGGCTCCTCCCGCCCACGGCCAGGAAGGCCTTGGGAGGCGACGCCTCCGCGGAGGGCGTCGGCAGGCTCCTGCGCAGACGCTCTCCACGGCCGGCGGCCAGCACCAGAGCGGCCACGCGCATCGCCGCAGGATAGCGGGTCGCTAGCTCCCCCGGGGTTGCTAACGTGCGTCTGCGTGCCTGCTGGCCCCCTTCGGAGGGCCGCGCCGCACGGCCTACCCGGTGCCCGGGGGGCCACGAGGAGGGGATCTCGCAATGCCTCGACTGCTGCCCATCGGTCTGGCCACACTCGTCTGGCTGGCGGCCGGCCTGGCCCTGCCCGCGCTGGCCGAAGAGCCGGAAACCCCGCCCGAAGGCAGCTCGGCGGCCGTACCGGGGGGCACCCAGCCCGACCTGCGCGGCGAGCTGGCCCTCTCCCTGCACGATGCCATCGCCATGGGCATCGAGAACAACCTGGACGTCGAGGTGGTCCGCCACGATCCGCTGATCGCCGAGCAGGACCACCGGGCGGCCCGGGGGGCTCACGACCCGAATCTCTACGGCTCGTTCAAGTACGAGAGCCGGGAGACCCCGACCGCCAGCGCCCTCCAGTCCGGCGCCCTGGTCGAGCGCGAGACCACGGGGGCCGCGGGCCTCACGGGGCTCATCCCCAAGCTGGGCTGGACCTACGACCTGGGCTTCACGGGGCGGCGCATCCAGACCACCTCGTCGATCTCGGAGCTGTCCCCCCAGTACAACTCGGGGATCAAGGGCACGCTGACCATGCCCATCCTGAAGGGCTTCCTCTGGGGCCAGGCCTGGACCCAGGTCAAGCTGACCGGGATCGGCTCGCACATCTCCCAGGAGCAGTTCCGCCGCCAGCTCATGGACACGGTGCAGGGCATCGAGCAGTCCTACTGGGCTCTCTCCGCGGAGCTGCAGAACCGGGCCGTCGCCGTGAAGAGCCTGGAGACGGCGCGGGCCTTGCTCAGCCAGACGAACGCCCAGTACGAGGTCGGCGTCGTGTCGCGGGTGGAGGTGACCGAGGCCGAGGCGGGTGTCGCGGATCGCGAGTTCCGGAACATCACCGCGGACAACCGCTACGAGAACTCCGAGGACACCCTGATCGACCAGGTGCTCGGACCCTACCTGGCGCCTACGTCCACCTTGAAGATCGTCCCCACGGACGATCCGAACCAGTACGTGCGCTTCCAGCTCGACCCCGAGTCCTCGGCGGAGAAGGCCTTCAAGAAGCGCCCCGAGCTGGAGATCGCCCGGCGGCAGGTCGCCCAGTCCCGGATCAACGCGAAGTTCGCCCGGAACCAGCGGCTGCCGCAGCTCGACGTCGAAGCGGCCTACGGGTTCAACGGACTCGCGGGGAAGACCAACCCGACGCCGCCGATCTTTGGAGGGGTGACCGAACCGGCCGTCGAGCCGATACCCCTCGAAGGCGTTGACAGTGTCGGCGGGAGCATCAACGGGGTCGCCAACCGCCCGACCGAGGTCCCCGTGCTCAACGACCAGGGCGAGCGCGTTCGTGCCCCGGCCAATATCGGCCGGACCTTCAGCAGCGCCGACGACGACTTCTTCTCCGCCGACGGCGCCAAGACCTGGAGCGCCGGCGCGACGCTCAGGATCCCCTTCCCGAACCGCACGGGCCGGGCGGGCGTCACCAAGGCCGACCTCGAGGTGCGCAAGGCGCGCACGCAGGTGCGCCGGCTCGAGCAGCAGATCGTGATCGAGGTGCGCAAGGCCGTGCGCAACCTGAAGTCGGCCCAGCTGGGCATCGATGCGGCGGAGCGGCGCCGGATCGCGGCCAAGGAGCAGGAGCGCGCCGAGCAGATCCGCCTCGAGCACGGCGAGTCCACGCCCTTCGACGTGCTCCAGCGCGAGGAGGTCCTGGTCGAAGCCCAGAGCCAGAAGATCGGAGCGTTGCAGGTCTACCACAACTCGGTCGCCGCCCTGAACCGCGCCCAGGGCACGATCCTCGAAGATCGCGGCGTCGTCGTCGACGAGGCCCGACCGCTGCGCAAATAGGGTAAGATCGCCGTTCGCCGGGCGACCCCGCGGTGCATGCCGGGTCGCGGCGAGGAGGGTGCCGTGAGCCTGTTCGGAAAGGGTCAGAAGGACTCCACTCCCGAACCCACCGCTCGCCCTGCGCCCACACCCGAGGCCGCCGCGCGGCCCCACGACACACCCGCTGGAGCTCCTGGACGGGGAGCTTCCGGCAAGGCAGGAGGAGCCAAGGTGGCCAACATCGGCAAGTCGATCAGCATCAAGGGAGACCTCACGGGGAATGAGGATCTCCAGATCGACGGCAACGTGGACGGGCGGATCGACCTGCCCAACAACCAGCTGACGATCGGTGCCGACGGCAAGGTCAAGGCCGAGGTGACGGCCAAGGCCGTGGCCGTGATCGGCCACGTGACCGGCAACATCGTCGCCACGGACAAGATCGAGGTCGAATCCAGCGGCATCGTCGACGGCGACGTCCGGGCGCCGCGCCTCATCGTCCAGGAGGGGGCCGTCCTGAACGGCGCCATCGAGATGG
>NYZB01000066.1 GCA_002687015.1 Deltaproteobacteria bacterium | reverse complement strand
CCTCGATTCGCTCTCGGATGATTGCAATGCCCTGCTGCGCGCAGCCGCCGTGATCGGCAGGGACTTCGACACGCGGCTTCTCGAGCAGGTGGGCGGAGCGCACGGAGAGGCACTCCTCGAGCTCCTGGGCGAGGCCGAAGCCGCGCAGGTCCTGACCGAGAGCGGCGAGGGACCGGGCCGCTACGCATTCCGGCACGCACTGCTGCGGCAGACGCTCTACGAGGAGCTGCGAGCGCCCCAGCGCGTGGCGCTCCACCGCCAGGTGGGCGAGGCCCTGGTGAGCCTGCTCGGCGAGAGACCCGACGCGCCAGCCGCCACGATTGCCCACCACTTCTTCGAAGCCGTGGCCTCGGGGACGGCCGAACAGGCCGTGGCGTGGAGCGTGCGCGCGGCCGAGCGCTCCCACGCCCTGCTCGCCTACGGGGAGAGCGCGCGGCACTACGAGCGCGCGCTCGAGGCCCTCGACTTCGCAGACGAGGCCGACGCGACGCGACGCTGCGAGCTTCTGATCGCCTGGGGCGACGAGCTGCGCACCAACGGCGAGCGCGACGCCGGCCGAGCGCGTCTCGGCGAGGCGGCGGAGCTGGCGCGAGGCCTGGGGCGCTCCGACCTGCTCGCCCGGGCCGCGATCGGCTACCGGGGCTTCGGTGAGATGGGAGTTCCACCGGAGCCGGAGACCCTGACGCTCATGCGAGAGGCGCATGCTGCACTGGGGGACGAGCATCCCCAGCTGCGATCGCGTCTCCTCTCCCGACTGGCGGGAACGCCGCCCTACGCGCTCTCGATGCAGACTCGCGAAGAGGTGAGCCTCGAAGCGCTGGAGCTTGCGCGGCAGAGCGACGACCCGACCGTGCTCACGGACGCATTGGGCGCACGCTACTGGGCGACACTCGGACCGGATCGCATCGAGGAACGGCTCGCGGTGGGTCGCGAGGGCAAGGCGTTGGCCGGGCGCCTGGGCGATCGACGCATCGCGCTGATCGCATGGGAGATCGACGTGGGCGCCTATCTGATGCTCGGGGACCGTGCAGGCGTCGACAACGCGCTCGAGAACTACGCACGGTTGGCCGACGAGCTGCGCCAGCCGGTCTTCGTCTTCCTCGCGGTGATGATGCGAGCCAGCCGGGCCATGAACCTGGGCGACTTCGAAGAGGCGGAGACCCTGATTCGGGCCGCTCTCGAGCGCGGACGTGGGGCGGTTCCCTTCGCGGAGCTGCTCTTCGCGGGCCAGCTCTTCTGGCTCATGCTGCAGAGGGGCGAGCTCGACCGCGCGGCGACCGGGCTCATCGAGGTGGGCGAGCGCGCCCGCGAGCAGTTCCGGGGTTTCCCGGGCTTCGATCGGATGAATGTCATCAAGTCGAGCCGCGGACACTTCCTCGACATGCTGTTTCGCAATCTCGTCTGCTACGCCCCGCTCGCGCTGATCGGGATGCCTCGCGAGCTGATGCTCTCCTATGCCGCGGCGGTGACCGTCTTCGGGCCCGTGTCACACGCGAACCTGTCGTTGGTGGTGCCCTCCTTCTTGTACCGCCTGGTGCTGACTCCCCAGGTGCATCGCATCCACCACGCAAGACCCATCGAGCTCTCGTGCAGCAACTACGCGAATGTCTTCCCGATCCTGGACGTGCTCTTCGGCAGCTTCGCGCATCCCGACGAGGTCCCCCCTTTCGACTACGGCGTCGAGGAGAGCACGCAGCCGGACGGCTTCATCGGCCAGACCCTGGCCCCCTTCGCCGACTGGCGTGACGCGCGGGCGATCCGTGCCGGGGGGCGAGCGGGCGCGGAGCTGGCGACCGCGGAGGCACCGGCCTGGACGCCCGGGGAGAGCTGATCGCGCGGCGTCGGGTTTGGCGCTACCTCTTGGGTCTGCGCCCCGACGAGCCGCCATGACCCGAGCCCGCACCCTCGTGATCCTTGCCGCCCTTCTCTGCGGGGCCGGCTCGGCGCTCGCCGAGGAGCGGCCGGCCCACCACGCGGAGGAGGGCTTCCGGAACCCCCATGCCGAGCTCCCGCACGGCGGAGCCGGTACGAGCTTCCTCCGCGCCCGCTTTGGCAGTGGCCCCTGGCCCGGGCACGACCCGGACTCCTACACCGTGCCGACCGCAACGCCGGATCCGGTGCCGGCGGGCGGGCATACCGACAACGCAAGGGTCACGTGGATCGGGCACTCGACGGTGCTGATCCAGCACCGGGGGGCGAACCTCCTGACCGATCCGATCCTGAGCCCCTTCGCCTCCCCGCTCCGCTTCGCGGGGCCCAGACGGATCTCGGAGCCTGCCCTGGCGCTCGAGGAGCTCCCGCCCATCGACGCGGTCGTGATCTCCCACAACCACTACGACCACCTGGACGCTCCCACCATCGAGGGCCTCGGGAACGGTCCCCGCTACGTCGTACCCCTCGGCCTCGCAGAATGGCTGGAGCGACGCGGCATCCGCAGAGAGCGGATCCTGGAGTTCGACTGGTGGGACGAGCTGGAGCTCGAGACCCGCGGCGGCCCCTTGCGCATCACCGCCACTCCTTCGCAGCACTTCTCGGGCCGCAGCCTCACCGACCGCGACGAGACCCTGTGGGCCGCCTGGGCGATCGAGTGGCCGGACTGGAAGGCCTGGTTCGGCGGCGACACCGGCTACAACGAGGTTCAGTTCCGGGAGATCGGCCGGCGCTTCGGGGGCTTCGATCTGGGGATCATCCCGATCGGAGCCTACCTGCCGCGTTGGTTCATGAAGACCGTGCACGTGAACCCCAGCGAGGCGGTGAAGATCCACCGCGACATCGCTGCGCGGAGCTCCCTCGGCGTCCACTGGGGCACCTTCGTCCTCTCCCAGGAAGCCTCCTACCAGCCGCCCGAGGACCTGCGCCGCGCGACCCGCGAGGCCGGTCTGGCCGAGGGTGCCTTCGTGACCTTCAGGGTGGGCGAGACGCGCTCCTACCCACCCGCGTCCGTCGCGGCCCCGGGAGGCGCGCTGAGCGCGAGTCGATGAGGCAGCAGCTCCTTCACCTGGGCTCGGCCTCTTCGTCGACCCCACCGGGCGAGTCGCTCTCGGGCGGTGTCGGCTCCAGCAGGTAGCCTAGCTCGTGGAGCTGGGCGCGCAGCTCGTCTGACACCTCCTCCCGAGCCCAGTTGCCGATGCGCAGGGGCCATGCACCGAGAAAGGCCTCGAGCGGCGGCTCGATCTCGCTGGTGTCGGCCTCCGCCGCGGGGACATAGGGTGGAAGCGCCGGCCCGCGGCCCAGCTCGGCGACGCGCGGGGGCAGGTCCGGGTAGAAGTGGGACCAGGCGCCGCCGTTCCAGTTCGGTGAACCGGGATGCCGCTCCCGTGTGTAGTAGCGACCCTCGAGAATGGCAGCGACGAAACGCATCTGCTCCGTGAAGATCACCCGAGCGGGGCCCTCGCTCCCGTCGAGGGGCAGCGATCTCCCGCGGAAGGAGCCCGGAATCGGAAGGCCCGCCAGGTGCAGCAGGGTGGGCGCCACGTCCACGAGGCTCACGCTCTCC
Organism: Deltaproteobacteria bacterium; assembly: GCA_002687015.1. GTDB lineage: Bacteria > Myxococcota_A > UBA9160 > UBA9160 > UBA6930. The sequence goes on along the minus strand of NYZB01000066.1, from coordinate 18,048 downwards.
CGGACCAGACCACCGGAGGGCCCGCCGGCCGGCGGCCGCCAGAGCATCGGCACGCGCACCAGCTCGAGGGCGGGCGAGTGGCCATGGGCCATGTAGAAAGCGTCCTCGCCGAAGGCCTCACCGTGGTCGGCCGTCAGCAGCACGCCGGGCCGCGGCCCGAGCGAGTCGAGACTTCGCAGGAGCCGGCCGATCTGGCGATCGGCGTAGCGGATCTCCGCGAGGTACATCTCCTCGTAGGTCTGCAGGCCCCGGAGATCGGCGAGCTTCTGGTAGATCGGGATTCCGCGGAAGCCCGATGCGTCGTTCAGCACCCGGAGCTTGCGCGAGCCCTCGATCTCCTCGGGCAGGGTGGCGCCCGGCGGCAGGTAGGGACCGTGCGGATCCTGGTAGTGCACCCAGATGAACCAGGGGCCCGTCGCCTCGCGGGCCCAGGCCAGGGCCGCGTCGGTCGTCGCCGCTGCGGCCCGCTCCCGCAGGTTGGGACGGCCCGGCTCGCGCCGCGACATCTCGTCGTCGTAGTGGTCGAAGCCTCGATCGAGCTGCCGCTCCTTCCACAGCACCGGGTTCGAGACGAAGGCCGCGGTCTGGTAGCCGCCCTTCTTCAGCTCCGAAGCGAGGGTCTCGAACTTCGGATCGAGCTTGCTACGCATGTCCTGCCAGACCTCGTGCTGCGGCAGGTAGAGCGAGGTCAGCATCGAGGTCATGGCCGGCGCGGTGCTGGCAGCCGTCGAGAAGGCCCACTGGAAGCGGGTCCCGGATTCACCCAGCGCGCAGATCTCGCGGCCCACCCCGCCCGGCCCGCCATAGCAGGAGAGCCGATCCGCGCGGAGGGTGTCGACCGTGATCAGCAGGAGGTTCGGGGAAGCCGGTTGGGAGCAGGCCGTCGCCCAGGAGAGCAGGACCAGACCCAGCAGTGTCAAGCCGCGCGCCGCAGGCATCGGCGCACGATAGCAACGAGCCGCTTCAGGGTCCGCCGCTCGACCGCCTGGCCGCAGGCGCGTCGCCAGAGCGCAGGCTCTCCTCGACCTCCTTCTGGTGGCGCCCCCCCATCTCGCGGGCGCGCTCGAGGGCTGCGACGGCTTCGTCGACGTTGCCGAGGGTCTGATGCGCATGCGCGATCAGCAGGAGCTCGATCTGGAAGGGATCTTGCGACTCCTGCAATCGGGCGAGGCGCACCTGGATCATCTTGCGGAGCGGGCCCCTGACCTGGGGATGGCTCGCCAGATGGAGGATCGCGGGGTCTTCCATCAAGGTGATGTACCCGTCGTAGCCCGCAGCTTCCAGCTTCTCGAGGCTCCGGCCCAGGGCCTGGACGTCCCCGTTGCGTGCGTTTCGCTTGGCGTACAGCATGAGAGCCGGAATGCCCTTGGGATAGTTGCGCGAAGCCTCCTCGAAGAGGGCTTCGTTGCTCTCGAAGGCGGGCGCACGCAGGTGGGTCTTCACACCGAAGCCGAGCGCCACGACGAGCAGGGCCGGCGCCAGCCACACCGGCAGCTCCGCGCCACCTGCGGCCCCTGCTCCGCGCCGCTCCGAGAGCCAGGCGACGGCGGCGCGGGCCGCCAGGAGGGCGCCACCCAGCAATCCGATCAGGGGCGCGTAGAGGTAGCGGTCGGCCATCGGAAAGAGGAAGGGGAAGAGCTGGCTCACGGGGGCGTAGGCCGCCACGGCGATGAGCCAATACAGGGCCTCCTCGTCGCCGCGGCGCAGGACGACGATCCAGCGCCAGGAGAGGAGCGCCAGCGCGGCCAGGCCGCCCAGCCAGAAGGGGTCGAGCCAGCTCCCTGGCGGCGTCGGCTCGTGGAAGATGGAGACGCCGAAGCCGCTGGCCGCGATTGCGAAGTAGCGCATGGCGAGGGCGACCATCCAGCGCACCTGCTCCGCCGGCCCGCCGACCGGAGAACGGCCCAGCTCGCCCACCCTCTGGAAGGTGGACAGCTCCGGGATCGCGACCAGTACGAAGATGCCGAGGAAGGCCAGCGCCCAGATCCAACGGGGGCTCCCGGCCTCTGCCTCGCCCCGACGCATCCAGCACGAGAGCGCCACGACCGGCAGCGCGAAGGCTCCGCTGATCTTGGTCAGGAGCGCGAGAGCGAAGAGCAGGCAGGCCAGGACCGGGCGCCGGCCGAAGAGCAGGATCGACCCCAGCGCACAGCTCGTCGAGAGCAGGGTCTTGATCTGGAAGGGCATCGCCACGGACTCGAGCTGCGCCGGATGGAAGAGGAACCAGAAACCCGCGGCGACGGCGACGGCGAGCGGTAACCGGGACGAGCGCAGCAGCAGCACCACCAGGAGCCCGTTCAAGGCGTGGAAGAAGAGGTTCACCAGGTGGTAACCCCAGGTATCCGCTCCAAAGTAGTGACGCTGCACGGCGTGCACGACGAGATGAACCGGGGCGTAGTTCATCCCCCAGAGGATGCCCGGGCCCTTCGGGTCCAGGATCACGCGGAGGTTCTCCGCGCTGAGCTCCTGCACATAGGGGTTCTCGACGATGGTCACGATGTCGTCGGAGGCGAACTCTCCGTGCATGACCGGCCCGTAGACCACGTAGCTGGCGACGAGCATGACCGCGAGGAGCAGCAGCGCCCTGCGCCAGCCGAGCTCGCCTTCCGCTTCGATTCCACTCATGCGCTGCGAACCGCCATGGGCGTGGAAGGTATGCAATGCCCCGGAGACGGTGCTAGCCCCACCCACCGACGAGCTGGCGTCACCGCTCCTCTCTCCGGCGGAAGACCGTCTCGCCTTCCTTGATCGTCTCCAGCACGACGAGGTCCTTGAGCCGGCCACCCGACGCGTCGAGGGGGCTCCGGTCGAGGATCACGAAGTCGGCCAGCTTCCCAACCTCGATCGAGCCCTTCAGCTCCTCCTCGAAGAGCTGGCGTGCCCCCTCGATGGTGCTCGCCTCCAGGGCCTGCTGCGTGCTGATGCGTTGTTCGGGGCCGATCACCCGGCCGCTTCGGGTGGTTCTCTCGACGGAAGCCCAGAGCAACATGAAGGGATCGACCGGGTGCACGGGCGAGTCGTGGTGCAGGGTGACCGAGAGCCCCCGATCCAGTGCCGAGCGAGCGGGGTTCAGTCGTTCCGTGCGCTCCGGCCCGTAGATCACCGCGCGGTGGAAGTCGCCGAAGTAGTAGTTGTGGGCGACCTGGAATGTGAGGGTCACGTCCAGCCCGGCGAGGGCATCGAGCTGGTCCTCCTGCACTTGCTGCAGGTGGATCAGCTGGGTTCGGCGGTCCGCGCCAGGGAAGCGCTGCTCGGCGGCGCGAACGGCGTGGATGCACTGGTCCACGGCGGCGTCGCCGAGCGCGTGGATGGCCAGCGGCACGTCGCGCTCGTAGTAGGACGCGACCAGATCGTCGAGCCGCCCCTGGTCCTCGATCGAGGAGTAGCCTCGGTAGCCTTCCTCGCCCGGGAGCTGCTTGTGGTAGGGCTCGCGCAGGAAGGCGGTGCGGCCCGGAGAGCCGCCGTCCAGGTTGATCTTGCCGCCACCGACCCGGAAGTGCTTCGTGTAGGCGGGGGAATGGGCGGCGGCGACCTCCTCGGCGGGCGTGGTCAGGTAGAAGAGGTAGGCCACCACGTCGACGGGCAGCCGCCCTGCGCTGGCGAGCTGGCGGAGGATGCCCAGGATCCTGGAGTCGGCGGCCATCTCGGTGACGGTGGTGTAGCCATTGCGCGCGTAGAGCTCGAGCGCCTCGCCGATGAGGCGGCGCGGAGTCTCGCCGCCGCTGTCGTCGCCCAGGATGCCCGCTGCGATCCGCATCAACACCGGGATGTGCGCTGTCTCCTCGAGAATTCCGTCGGGCTCCCGGCTGCCGGGCAGACGCCGGATCGCGCCGCCCTCCGGCGCTTCGCTCTCCGCGTCGATGCCGACCAGCTCGAGCGCGCGGCTGTTGAGTACGCTCTGGTGGCTCGAGAAGTGCAGGAGGAAGATCGGCACCTCGCTGCTTACGGCATCCAGGTCGGCCTTCGTCGGGTGCCGCCCCTCGACCAGCATGCCGTTGTCGTAGCCCCAGCCGATCAGCCAATCGTCCGGGCCGCGCGGCGCGCGCACGAGCTCCGCCCGCAGCCGTTCCTGGATGTCCGCAATGCTCGTCACGTCGCCGGCAGGCGGCGGATCCATCGGCACCGTCGCCAGCTTGAGGGCGGTCTGCACGAGGTGGCTGTGGCTGTCCACGAAGCCGGGCAGGAGCGCCCGGCCGTCGAGGTCGACCCACTCGGCCCGCGCCGACACGACCGCCCGCGCCTCGGCAAGCGAGCCCACGTACTGGATGCGGCCCTTCCGCACGACCACCGCCTCGGCGCTGGGCTGCGCCGCATTCATGGTGAGGATGGGCCCGCCGTGGAAGACCTGCGCCGGCGCTTCGAGCCGCTCGGCCACGCCGACAATCACCCGGGCCAGCTCCGGGCCCTGGTCCTCCTGCAGGAAGTGCCCCGCCGCCTCGATCGTCACATGCGGCTGGCCCCTGGCACCGGGCACCCGCTCGCGGAAGGGAGCATCCGCGCCTCGCGTGATGGGATCCCCGTCGCTGAACGCGAGTACGAAGGGCTTCTCCCAGGCTTCGAACACACGCCAGGCGGCGCGGTTGGCGGGCACCGCGGGATCGTCCGACGAGATCGGCACCAGCGAGGGCATGACGCGGGCGCCGGCGGTGTAGCGGGAATCGGGAAAGGGCGCTTCGTAGGCGGCACGACCGGCGGCACCGAGATTCGAGATCGTGGCGACCTCGATCAAGCGGCCGATCGGGAACACGGGGCTGTAGCGGGAGAAGAAGCGCCAGGCGAGGAAGGGGAAGGGGGAGCCGCCCTGCTCGGTGGGTGTCGGCAGCGCGGTATTACCGATCACGACCGCCGCGAAACGATCGGGGTCTTCGGCCACGACGCGCAGGCCGATCAAGCCTCCCCAGTCCTGGCCGAAGAAGACCGCCTGTTGCAGGTCGAGGCGGCGCACCAGCTCGGCCTGCACCTCGACCTGCATCGCGTAGGAGTAGTCCTCCTTGCGCACGTACTTGTCCGACCTGCCAAAGCCGACCAGGTCGGGCGCGATCACGCGCAGGCCCGCCCCGGTCAGGACCGGGATCATCTTGCGATAGAGGTAGGACCAGCTGGGTTCGCCGTGGAGGAGCAGCACGGGGCGGGCATCGCGCGGGCCCTCGTCCACGTAGTGGATGCGCAGGCCGGAGATCTCCTCGTAGCGGGGCTCGTAGCTCCAGCCGGGCAGATCGGCGAATCGCTCGTCCGGTGTTCGGATCGTCTCGCCGGGCTCGCCGCTGCTGCACGCCAGGATCCCCGCCAGCAGCAAGGACCCGGCGACGCGCCCTGCCCTGGTCATCGTCCGGAACCTCCTCCCTCGGCACACGATAACGCGTGCAGAAGCGCCTGGGCGCCACGAAGCGTGGGCCAGATCGTGAGCGCCTCCCGGTCGAGGCCGCCCCGAGCAGGACAGCGGGCGCCGTGCTTGGCAGCTGCCGCTGCATCCTCCACACTGCCAGCCCTCGGCAGGGACTGGAGCCAGGAGTGTCGAAGAGCGACGAAGAACGGGCACGAGCCACGCGGCTCGCGAGCGAGCGACAGCAAGAGCTGACCAAGCCGAAGGGAAGCCTCGGGCGCTTGGAGTCCCTCACCCTCCAGCTCGCCGCAATCCAGCGGAATGCGATTCCCCGCGCGAGACCGGCAGCCGCATTGATCTTCGCGGCGGATCATCCGGTGACCGCGCACGGCGTCTCCGCCTACCCGCAGGAGGTCACCCGCGCGATGCTCGCCAACCTCGCGCGGGGCGGCGCGGCCGCGACGGTCCTGGCAAGGAGCCTCGGAGTCCCCCTGAGCGTCCTGGACGTCGGCGTTGCCGGTGCCCCGCTCTGCGAGGGAATCGTCGATCGCCATCCGGTCGCGGATCAGCCCCGCTTCGACCTGCGCCACGAGGACGCGATGTCGGCCGCGACCCTGGAGCTCGCATTGCGCGCAGGGGAAGAGGCCGTCGCGCATCTCGATTCAGAGCTACGCGTCGTGCTGCTCGGTGAGATCGGCATCGGGAACACCACTCCAGCAGCCGCTCTGGCCGCCGCGCTGCTCGACCGCGAACCCGCCGAGCTCGTGGGTCCGGGCACGGGGCTGGACGCTGCGGGTCTCGGTAGGAAGATCGACGTGGTCGCAGACGCGCTCGCGCGCATTCGCGCCCAGGGCCCAGCGGGGCCTCTGGACCTGCTTCGTCGCCTGGGCGGCCCGGAAATCGCCGCGCTCGTCGGTGCGATTCGCCGCGCCCACGAACAGGAGGTGGCCGTTCTGGTGGATGGGTACACGGTCTCGGTTGCGGCGCTTCTCGCCACGCGCATCGATCCCTCTCTGCGGGAGCACCTGGTGTTCTCCCATCGCTCCGCCGAGCCCGGCCACCTGGCCGTCCTGGACTCCCTCGAGGCGGAGCCCCTCCTGGATCTGGGCATGCGACTCGGAGAGGCGACGGGGGCCCTGGCCGCGTTCCACCTGGTGGAGCTCGCCTGCCGCCTCCACGACGAGATGGCCACCTTTGCGGAAACGAGTGTGCCCACGGCTCTCCCGCGGCCGGAATCGAAGTGATCCGTCCTCTCCGCTCGACGCGAGCCGCCATGGTCTTCCTGACGCGGATTCCCGTTGGCGGAGGGCCCTACTCGGATGCGGAGTGGCGCTGGGCTCCGGGCTTCTTCCCGCTCGTGGGTGCCGTCGTCGGCCTTCTGGGCGGTGTCGTCCACGCCCTGAGCTTCCCACTGGGCGAGGCGGCGGCGGCGATCCTGTGTGTCGCCGCTGGCCTGCTCATCACGGGCGCGTTCCACGAGGACGGACTCGCGGACACCGCCGATGCGCTCGGCGGGGCCATCCGGGATCCGGATCGGCTCCAGGAGGTCCTGAAGGACAGCCGTGTCGGCACCTTCGGCGCAGCGGCGTTGGTGGTCAGCCTGCTTCTGCGTGTTGCGCTGCTGGCCGAGCTGGGCAGGGCGGCACCGTCGGCCCTGGTTCTCGCCCACGCGCTGTCGCGCATACCCCCGATCTGGCAGATCGCGACGCTCCCCTACATCACGCAACCGGAGAACGCTCGCAGCACGGGCATCGTCCAGGGTGGACCGCCTCAGGCGTGGCTCGCCACGGTCATCGGCGCTTGCATCCTCCTGGCCTTCGCCGTCTTCGGGGGCCTTCCCCTCGGCGGTGCCGCCTGGATGGCGGTGGGCCTTTCCGGAGTCGGACTCCTCTCGGCCTGGCGCTATCACGTGCGCGCGGGAGGAATCTGCGGGGACTTTCTCGGCGCGACCCAGCAGCTCGGCGAAGCGACCGTACTCGCCGTGCTCGTTCTCGCGGGGAGCTGGAATTGACGCTCTTTGCAGCGCGACACGCGAGAGTCGCCGTCGACGGATTGTGCTACGGGCGGCAGGAGGTCGAGACGATCCTCGGCGACGAGGAGACGGCGCAGGCGATCCTGGACCGGTTGGGAGACCAGCGCGACCGGATCGATGCCGTCTGGACCTCGCCAGCTTCGCGCTGCCGACGCCCCGCGGAACGGATCGCGGAGACACTCGGTGTCCTGGCGCACGTGTGCGCGCCTCTCCACGAGCTCCACTATGGAGAGTGGGAGGGGCGAAGCTGGGATGCGCTCGAGCGAGAGGACGGCGAGCGCCTGCGTAGATGGATGGGCTCCTGGCAGTCGGAGGCCCCGCCAGGCGGCGAGACCGTGGACGATCTCGAAGGCCGGGTGGGCGAATGGCTGAAGGCCTCGGAGCCGAGCGGTCTTCTCGTGGGTCACGCCGGCGTGATCCGGGCTCTGTGGGTGATCCTCCGGTCCGCCTCCTGGGAGGACGCGATGGCGCGCGAGATCGAACACCTGGAGATCGAGCCCTTCCAGACGATGGGTTCGGTAGGGCCCCGCTCGCTCCCGTGCCCCTGAGCGGCTAGGCTGCTACGCCCTCCGGTTCCCCCACCACGGATTCCCATGGACCTCTACGAGGCCATCCACAGCCGCCGAGACGTTCGACGCTTCCGCAACGAGCCCATTCCCGACGACGTGCTGGAACGCATCCTGTCGGCGGCTCATCACGCTCCCTCGGTCGGCTTCTCCCAGCCGTGGCGATTCCTCCTGATCCGGAGTGAGGAGACGCGCCGCGAAGTCCATCGTCTCTTCGACGAAGCGAACCGGCAGGCCAGGGAAGCGTATTCGGGCGAACGGCAGGAGCTCTACGACTCCCTGAAGCTCGAGGGAATCCTCGAGGCTCCGCTCAACCTGTGCGTGCTCAGCGATCACAGGAGCTCGAGCCCGGTTCTGGGCGCCCAGTCGATGCCCGAGACCATCGCGCTCAGCACCTGCCTCGCGATCCAGAACCTCTGGCTGGCCGCCCGGGCCGAAGGTGTGGGTGTGGGTTGGGTCAGCATCCTGGATCCGGCGTCGCTTCGCCGACTCCTCGCGCTTCCCGATGGCGTCGAGCTCGTCGCGTACCTGTGCGTGGGCTACCCGGAGAGCTTCCTCGAATGGCCGCTCCTCGAAACCGTGGGTTGGCGGCATCGGCTTCCGCTGCGCGACGTGATCTTCGAGGAGCGGTTCGGCTCGCAGCCCGCGGATGTGAGCTCGGACGAGGACGCCCCCCCTCCGCGCTCACAGGGTTGACAAGAACCGCCGAAGACCTCCATGTTCCCGATCGGAGTTCAGGGCGAAGACGAGCCATCGGCTCGTCGGACGAGGAAGGGAAGGACCCGTTCCAGAGAGGGAAGTCGGTCGAAATCCGACGCGGACCCGCCACGGTAGGCGGCCCAAGGCCCTCGCCACAAGCCACTGGCGATTTCACGCTGGGAAGGCGGCGAGGGACATGGTCGCGAGCCCGGAGACCTGCCCAGAACGCTCGACAGAATCCGAACCTGCAGTCTCGGGCAAGGACGTGCGGGTACGAGGCGCCGGGCGCTTCGTCGCCGTGCGGCTGGACGCTGGCTCCGAATTCCACCGTCGCACGTGCGAGTGCGCGACGCGTGGTGGCCTCTCCCGGCATACCGCCTTGGGGTCGCCCCTCTGGAACCTCGATCCCAGATCCGCTTCCGGGAAACGCAACCCCTGGAGGAATGGGATGCATCGGTTCCTGGTATCTTCGACGCGCTGGGGGGCCGTCACGCTCATGCTCGTGACCACCTGCTTCCTGGCCACCCCCCTCTTGGCCACCTCGGTCTGGGCCAACCCGGTCTCGGCGGAGGAGACCGCTGCGGATCCGCCGCCGCCGGAGCAGCCGCTCATCGAGGTCCGCGAGGTCCGCGTCGAGGGGCGGCGGCTCCGCGAGCGCCGTTTCCCATCGAGCGATGCGGTCACCGTGATCGACCGGGAGGAGATCGAAGCCCAGCGGCCGCAGGCCCTCGTCGACCTGCTCCGGGAGCGGGCGGGTGTCGACGTCCGGTCGACCGGCGGGCCCGGCAAGCAGAGCTCCGTCTCGATCCGCGGAGCGAGTGGCGACCAGGTGCGCGTACTGGTCGATGGCGTGCTGGTCGGCTCGGCGACGACCGGCGAGTACAACTGGGCGAACCTCTCCTCCCACGAGATCGAACGTATCGAGATCCTGCGCGGCCCCCAGACCACGATCTATGGGGCGAGCGCCATGGGCGGTGTGATCCAGATCTTCACGAGGGAGCCCGAGGCCGGGATCTCGGGCTCCGTCCATGCGGGCTTCGGCAATCGCGGGCACCGCGGCGCGGGCTTCCGGGTCTCGGGTGGAACGAAGGAGGGAGTGCGGGCCTCGGTCTCGATGGAGCACTCCACGATCAACGGGGTGTCGGCCGTCGTGCCCGATCCCGACCTGGATTCGAGCCCCGAGGTGGATCCCTTCCGCAACACCACGACCACGGCCCAGATCTCGGTCCCGACGGGACGCGGACGCGCCCGCCTCTTCTGGCGGCGCGCGGACGCGCAGACCGAGCTCGACAACCTCTCCACGGACAACGAGGCCTTCGATCAGGACACCCGGCAGCGGAGCTTCGGGCTCGACTGGCGGCAGCCGGTCAACGACCACTGGACCAGTCGCCTGCTCCTGAGCCAGCACGACGATCGGATCGTCGGCCAGGACCCGAACCTCTCCTTCAACAACTTCGACATCGAATCGAAGCGGAGGCAGGTGGCGTGGACCCACGACGTGGCCTGGGGAGACTTCGGATTCCTCGGTGGCGTGGACCTGGAGGTCGAGCGGGCGGTGAACAACGACGCCGGAATCCGCAACGGGACACGGCGCACGGGAGTCTTCGGCCAGCTCCGCTACGACTTCGAGCGCGTGGGTCTCTCCGCAGGGGTCCGCAAGGAATGGAACAACCGCAGCAGCGACGAGTGGACCTACCAGCTCGGCGGCCGGCTCACCCTACTCGAGGGGCTCGACCTCCTTGCGAACTTCGGAACGGCCTTTCGAGCACCCACCCTCAACGAGCTCTTCTTCACGAGCCCCTTCTCCGCTGGCAACCCCGACCTGCGGCCGGAGCGATCGCGAGGTGGCGACCTGGGTCTGCGCTGGATCTGTAGCTGCGAGGGCGATCTGCGTTGGGAGGCCGACCTGCGAGCCTTCCACCAGTCCTTCGAGGATCTGATCGAGTTCCGCGACCAGGGCGGGTTCTTCTTCCGGCCGGTGAACGTCGAGCGAGCGCGGATGAGCGGCGCAGAGGCGAGTATGCGCCTCGACTGGAGGTCCCTCTGGATCTCGACCAGCTACACCCTGCTGCGCACCCGCGACACGGCCGGGATGCGGCTCGCCCGCCGCCCCCGGCACGCGGGGCGCCTCTCGATCGGCGGAGACTGGGACCGCTTCCGGGTCGAGGTCGTCGTCCACGCCGTCGGGAAGAGCCACAGCTTCGCGGCCGAGCGAAGCCCGGTCGAGAGCTATTGGACGGCGGATGTGCACCTGAGCGCGCGTCTCCACGAGTACCTCACCGCTCGACTCTCGGTCCGGAACCTGACCAACCACGGCTACGAAGAAGTCAGCGGACGTGGCACCCTGCCCCGGATGGCCTTCTTCTCACTCGAGGCGAGCTTCTGATGCGCCGGCCCGGAGGGAGGGCGCGAGCAGGGCTGGCGGGGCTGGCGCTCCTGCTCGCGCTGGTCTCGACGGGCACGCGTGCCGCCGCCGAGCGGATCCTGGCCCTCGCACCGCACGTGGTCGAGACCCTCTACGCGATCGGCGCGGGGCCGGAGATCGTCGGTGCCGTCTCCTTCAGCGACTTCCCCGAGGCGGCACGCGCGCTACCGCGCGTGGGGAACTACCGAAAGGTCTCGGTCGAAGGCGCCCTGCGCCTGCGCCCGAGCCTCGCCATCGTCATGGACGAGGGCGTGGTCGGCGTGCGCAAGCTCCGGGAGTTCGGGGTCCGGGTGGAGCTGTCGCATCCGAAGACGGTCGAGGGCGTGCTCCGCGACATCGTGCACCTCGGGTCGCTGACCGGGCACGAGGACGAGGCCGAGCAGGTCGCAGCCGGGCTTCGGGAGCGGCTCGAAGCACTGCGACTCGGCGTGCCGGAGCGTCCGCCGCGCGTCTTCTACGAGGTCTGGCACCAACCCCTCATCACGGCCGGAGGCGGAGACTTCATCTCCGACGCGCTCACCAGGATCGGCGCGCAGAACATCTTCGCGAGCCTGGCCGGCGACAACCCCCGCGTGAGCGTCGAAGCGGTGCTCCGCGCCAGGCCCGACATCTTCATCATCCCGGGAGAGTCGCGAGACGTCGGCGAGCGGGCGCGAGCCTGGCGGGAGCTCATGGAGGATCCGGAGCTGAAGGTGGTCGAGGCCCCTCACGATCTCTTCCACCGGCCGGGGCCGAGACTGATCGAGGGCATGGAGCAGCTCCAGGCCGAGCTGCGCCGGGCTCTCGCGAGCGACGACGGCGCACCGTGAGCGAGGCGCTCATGATCCTGGGGACCGGGTCGGGCGTGGGCAAGTCCCTGCTCACGGCAGGCCTGTGCCGGCTCGTCCATCGCGCCGGCGTTCGGGTTGCGCCCTTCAAGCCGCAGAACATGAGCAACAACGCCGCCGCCTGCGCGGGCGGTGGCGAGATCGGTCGCGCCCAGGCCCTGCAGGCACTCGCCTGCGGGCTCGAGCCCCAGGTCGACATGAACCCTGTGCTCATCAAGCCGGAGGGCGACCGCCAGGCGCAGCTCATCGTCCTGGGCCAGCCTCGCGGCACCCTGTGGGCATCCCGCTTCCGCGAGGATCGCGTCGGCCTCCTTCCGGAGGTGACGGCGGCCTTCGAGCGCCTGCGCTCGGACTTCGACTTCGTGTGGGTGGAGGGTGCGGGCTCTCCCGCGGAGCCGAACCTCCGGCTGGGAGACATCGCGAACCTCGGGTTTGCGGAGGCGGTCGACATCGATGCCTGGCTGATCGGAGACATCGATCGGGGCGGCGTGTTCGCGGCCTTGCTGGGCTCGCTGGCCGCGCTGGACGAGCGCGACCGGCGGCGCATCCGGGCGTTCATCATCAACCGTTTTCGCGGGGACCTCGACCTGCTGGGCGGCGCTCTCGATTGGCTCGAGGCGCGCTGCGAGCTTCCCGTGCTCGGCGTCGTGCCCCAGATTCCCGACTTGTGCCTGCCGGAGGAGGATGCACCCTACGCGTCGCGAGATTGGCGCGCTCCCGACGCACCGCGAGCCCGGGTCGTGGCCGTGCAATACCCCACGGCCAGCAACCTGAGCGACCTCGACGCGCTCTCCCTCGTGCCGGACCTCGAGGTCCAGATCGTCCGCCACCCGGAGAACCTGTCCGGAGCGGATCTCGTCGTGCTCCCCGGCTCCAAGGCCGTGCGCCGCGATCTCGAGTGGCTGCGCACGGAGGGCTTCGTTCCGGTCCTCGAACGCCACCTCCGCTACGGGGGGCGCCTGCTCGGCATCTGCGGCGGTCTGCAGATGCTCGGAATCGGCATCGACGATCCCACGGGCCTGGAAGGCGGAGGCTCGTCCTCTGGGCTCGGGTGGCTGCCGGTGCGCACGGAGCTGCTCGCGGCCAAGCGGGTCTCGCCCGTCGAGCTCGCGGTCTCCTGGCCGGAGCCCCTGACGGTGATCGGCTACGAGATCCATCACGGCGTCACCACCCGCTCCCGCGCCGAGCCTCCCTTTCACGCAGCGTCCGAAGACGGCCAGGTCTCGGGAACCTACGTCCACGGGCTCTTCGACCACGCGCCCTACCGCGACGCCCTCCTGAAGGCCTGGTTCGGCGACGGCAGCCATGGCAGCGAGGATCTGGCCCTGCGTTGGCAGCGCGACCTCGACCGCCTGGCCGACGTGCTCGCCGGGAGCCTCGACCTCGCGGCCCTCGAGACGCGTCTGGGCGTGGCGCTGACATGACGGTCGTCCTGGCCCTCGTGATGGAGTGGATCCTGGGCGACCCCGGCGGCACGCGTCACCCCGTCGCCCTCTTCGGGGCCTTTGCGGGTGGCGTCGAGCGCAGGCTGGGCGACCGTTCGCGGGCCGCCGGTCTCGTCGCCTGGGGCCTCGCCGTCGGTGGCGCCTCGGCGCTGACCGCTCTCGTACTCGCGGTCGCCGACCGCGCGGGCCTCGCGTGGCTCGCAGGCGCAGCCGTCCTCTGGATGACGATCGGTTGGCGTTCGCTCTTCGAGCACCTGGGCGCCGTCGCTCGAGCCGCCGACCTCGAGACTGCGCGAGTGGCCGTATCCCGCGTGGTCGGACGCGACGTGGAGGAGATGTCCGCCGCCGACGTCCACCGCGCCGCCCTCGAGTCCCTCGCCGAGAACGCATCGGACGCCGTCATCGCACCGCTCCTGTGGTCTGCGATCGGCGGGCCCTGGGCGGCGGCCACCTACCGGTGGATCAACACCCTCGACGCCATGTGGGGCCATCGCACTCCCGCCTACGAGCGTTTCGGTTGGGCCGCAGCTCGCGCCGACGACCTGGCGAGCTGGCTCCCTTCCCGCCTGACGGCGGGCCTCTACTTCCTCGCGGCGGGCCGCTGGCCCGCACCCGGCTGGCGCCACCAGGCCGCCCGGCACTCCTCGCCCAACGCCGGTTGGCCCGAGACCGCGCTGGCGCACTGCATGGGGGTGCGCCTCGGTGGGCCCGTGCGGCGCTCGGGCCACACGGAGAAGCGACCCTGGATGGGCCCGGATGGTGCAGGAGAGCCCACGGAAGCCGCGCTTCACGCAGGCCTTCGCCTCACCCAGCGGGTCCTCCTCCTGGGTGCGGTGCCGAGCGCGTCGCTGGCGCTGGTCGCGTGCGGGTAAGGCACGGTGGCCACCGCCACGCAGCCGCCCTGGCGTGGCGATGCGAGGTGGACGACGTGCTCGATCTCTCGACGGGCGTCGCACCCGAACCCCAGCCGAGCTGGCTCGCCGCCCAGCTCGCCGAGCTCGCACCCGAGATCGGCCACTACCCCGATCCCGACGGCGAGCCGGCGCGAAGCGCTCTGGCCGAGGCCCTCGGCGTCCCCCTCGAGAGCCTCCTCGTGGCCGGCGGCGCCCAGGCCTTCGTCGAGGTGCTCTTCCAGGCGCTGGACTGGAAGAGCCTGGCGCTCCGGGAGCCCGGCTACGGAGAGGTGCGGCGCTGTGCCGAGCGGGTCGGCATCGAGCTGCGCTCCTGCACCGGAGGGAACCCCTGGCCGCAGGCGGATGCGCGCTGGGTGACGGATCCCGACGGCTTCACGGGCGAACGCATCGCGGATCGGGGAGAATCGCGCGGAGTGCTCGACGAATCCTACGCGCCCTTCGACGAGCGATGTGGCGGCGTGCGGCCGGGCTGGATCCGCGTGGGCTCCTTGACGAAGTGCTTCTCGATCCCGGGGCTCCGGCTCGGCTATGCCATCGCTCCGGTGGCGGACATCGAGCGCATCCGCCGCTGGCTGCCGCCCTGGCCGACCTCGGCTCTCGCCCTGCACCTGCTGCCGCGGCTCCTGCCGGAGTGGTCGCAGCGAGACGCCCGGATGGCAGCCCAGCGCAGCCGCCTCCGGGAGCTCCTCCATTCCCACGGCTGGGAAACCCGGCCCGGCGAAGCGAGCTTCGTGCTGGCCCGCCCGACGCGGGGGCTCCCCGATTTCGCGGCGCACCGCATCCTCGTACGGAGCTTCGAGGAGTGGCCGGAGCTCGGCGATTGGGTTCGCATCGGCATCCCGCCCGAAGCGGGCTGGCCGCGGCTGGAGGCAGCCCTGTGCCCGTGACCCTGATCCTCGGAGGCGCCCGCAGCGGCAAGAGCCGCCGCGCGGAGGAGCTGGCCCGGGGCTACCCGGGCCGCGTCGTCTACGTGGCAACCGGTCCGGAGCTCGCTGACGACGAGGAGTGGAGCGAGCGCATCGCCGCCCACCGCCTGCGACGGCCCGCCGGCTGGACGACGAGGGAAGCCCCGCTCGAGCTGGTCGACGTCCTGGCCGCCGAAGCGGGCCCCGAGGCCCTGGTCCTGGTCGATTGCCTCACCCTCTGGCTCTCCAACTGGCTCCAGGCCGGGCGAGCGGCAGCGGCGGCCGTCGAGGTGCTCGCTTCGGAGCTGACTCGCGCCGAGGGGCAGCTGGTTCTCGTCTCGAACGAGGTGGGAAGTGGAATCGTACCGGCCACGCCCCTGGGCCGGCAGTTCCGCGACGGCCACGGTGCGCTCAACCAGGCGGTGGCGGCGATCGCGGAGCGGGTCGAGCTGATGGTGGCGGGGATCCCCGTCGTGGTGAAGGACGGCTGATGCGGCGACCCTGGCTTCGCCTCTCGATCGTCGCCAGCATTGCGGCAGCGAGCGTGATGCTGGGCCTCGCGATGGGGGAGCGCTGGCTCAACCCCTTCGAACCCGTGTCGGACATGGACGCGGTGATCCTCGAGTCGCTTCGCTGGCCCCGGGTGGCGAACGCCGCCGCGGTGGGAGCCTTGCTGGCCATGGCCGGGGCGTGGCTCCAGGCGCTCGTCGGCAACCCCCTGGCCGAACCCTACGTGCTCGGTGTGGCGGGCAGTGGCTCGGTCGGTGCCATCCTGGCGATCGGCGTGGCGGGCGGTGAGATCGCAGCCTCGACGGGTGCGTTCGTCGGAGCCTTCGTGGGAACCGTGGCGATCCTGCCCTTCGTGCGCCTCGGCCCCACCCGCCTGCTGCTGGCCGGCGTGGTTCTCGCGGCGCTCTGGGGTGCACTCGCAGCCCTGGCTCTCTCCCTGCTCGGCGACTCCGAGCTGCGACAGGCCGTCCAGTGGATGCTGGGGGATCTCGGCGCGAGCCAGGTGCCCACCTGGCTGCTGGTGGCGGGCGGAGCCGCCGCCCTGGCCTTCGGATTGGCGCTGGCCCGCAGCCTCGATCGCCTGGCCCTGGGCGAGACCCACGCGGCCACCTCGGGAACACCCGTGGGCCTGCTCCGGTTGGCTCTGGTCCTGCTCGCCTCCGCCACCACGGGGCTGGCGGTAGCCGCAGCCGGCACGGTGGGGTTCGTGGGCCTGATCGTTCCCCATGCCATGCGGCTCCTGATCGGCTCGCCCCACCGCCTGCTGCTCCCCGCCTCCGCGCTCGGCGGCGCGGCCCTGCTGGTGCTGGCCGATGCGGGCGCGCGCAGCGTCGTGGCTCCCGCCGAGCTGCCCGTGGGCGTCATGACTGCGTTGCTGGGTGTCCCGACCTTCCTCTGGCTGCTGGCGCGGAGGACTCCATGGCGCTCGTGACCCGAGAGCTCTCGCTGCAGCGCGGAGACCGGCTGCTGGTCGAGGGCCTCGGCATCGGTGTCGAAGCGGGAGAGATCTGGACGGTCCTCGGGCCCAACGGCTCGGGGAAATCGACCCTGCTGCTGACCCTCGCGGGAGTGCTGCGTCCGGCGGCGGGCGAAGTGATCCTCGACGAGCGACGCATCGACCGGTGGTCCTCGGGCCAGCGAGGCGAACGCATCGCATGGCAGGGCGCCCTGCCCAGTGCGGAGTTCGGCTTCACGGTCCGCGAGCGGCTCGAGCTCGTGCCGCAACAGGCCAGGAACCCGGCGGATGCCCTGCGACGGCTCGATCTCGCGACCCTGGCCGACCGGCGCCTCTTCGAGCTCTCCGCCGGCGAACGCCAGCGCGTCGAGCTGGCGGCCCTGTGGCTCCGGGACGCGCCCCTGTGGCTCCTCGACGAGCCCACGGCGCATCTCGACCTCCGCCATCAGGTCGTGTTTCTCGATCTGCTCCGCGAGGAAGCCCGCGCTGGGCGATCCCTGATCGTCGTGCTGCACGATCTCACCCAGGCACACGCGATCGCGGACCAGGCACTCATCCTGGGAGACGATGTCTTCCACCGGTCGGGACCGGCCGCCGAGCTGTTGCGTCCGAATGAGCTCCGCGATGTCTTCGGAACCCGCCTGCATGTGGCCCAGGGACCCGAGGAGAGCGCCCTGCTACCGGCCTACCACCCTCCCCGTTAGAGGAGACCCCACCATGAGCCGAGACGAGGACCGATACCGGGAGCGCATGGCCCGCCAGAAGGAGCGGATGAACGAGCGCATCGGGGAGGCCGACGACGACCGCGGTGTGCTGGTCGTGCTCACCGGAAACGGCAAGGGCAAGAGCAGCTCGGCCTTCGGCATGGTTGCGCGATGCCTCGGCTACGACATGCGCTGCGCGATCGTCTACTTCATCAAGTCGCGGGAGACCGGGGAGCTTCGCCTCTTCCGCACACTGCCCGGTGTCGAAGTGCACCTCATGGGTGAGGGCTTCACCTGGGAGACCCAGGATCGGGACCGCGACCGGAAGGCTGCCGCGCGCGCCTGGGAGGTGTCGAAGGCGCACCTCGAGAACGAGGAGATCTCCCTCGTCGTCCTGGATGAGCTGTGCTTCGCCCTCGCGAAGGGCATGCTCGAGCTCCCGCCCGTGCTCGAGGCCCTGCGCAAGAGGCCACGCCACCAGCACGTGGTCGTCACCGGTCGCGGCGCACCCCAGGAGCTGATCGATCTCGCGGATACCGTCAGCGAGATCCGACCCGTGAAGCACGCCTTCGAGGCAGGCGTCCGGGCCCAGCGCGGGATCGAGCTCTGAGAAGACGCCCCTTGCCCATGCGAGCTCGTGGGCTGGCGAAGAGGCCGCTTCGCTCCTCCTCTTGGGATCGCGGGGCGGCGGGCACCCTACGCTCATGGCTCGGCCGGGACGCTCTACTTCCGGCGTTGCGTGG
>NYZB01000065.1 GCA_002687015.1 Deltaproteobacteria bacterium | reverse complement strand
GGTCAGCTGGACCGACTGCCCCGCGCGCGCGAGCCGCGCTGCGAGGGCAAGACCCACGGCGCCGGCGCCGACGATGCGCAGGCTCAACGCCGCGCGCCGAGCGTGGCTCTCGTGTCGATGCGCTGGCCGCCGCGAATCACCCCCAGCTTGACCTCGCGACCTGCGCGCTCGGCGAAGAGCAGCGCAGCGAAGTCCGCCAGATCACGAATCTCGGTGCCCCCGAAGGAGACGAGGACATCGCCCGCCCGCAGTCCGGCCCGCGCGGCAGGGCTGTCCGGTCGAACCCCCGCCAGCCGCACGCCCACGACCGGCTCGCCGCCAAAGGCCGGAATGGTGCCGAGATCCGGTCCGTAGCCGGAGCTCGTGCCCGCACCGGCGTGGGCTTCCGCCGGGCGCCCGCGGAAGGCGAAGCGCTTCGGGGCGTCGGCCACGCCACGAGCCACGGCGAGGACGAGCTGGGCGACCCGGCTGATCCCCTGCGGATCGACGGTGTCGAGGCGGTCCTCGGCCGTGTGGTACGCCGAGTGGGTACCCGTGAAGAAGTGCAGGACCGGCAGCTCCTTCACGTAGAAGCTGGTCTGGTCCGAGGGTCCGGGCCCCCCTCCCTCGTGGGCGAGGCGCAGACCCAGGGCCGCAGCGTCCTCTTCGAGGAGCATCGGCCACTCGTCGGCACTCTCCGCGCCGAAGACGACCACGCGGTCGTCTCGCAGCCGACCGATCATGTCCATGTTGAGCATGGCGACCGGTTTTGGGAGCCCTTCGGGAAGGTGATCGACGAAGTGAGCCGAGCCCAGCAGCCCGGCCTCCTCGGCCGTGAACCCGACCAGGACGACGCTTCGCGCGGGCGGGGGCGCAGATGAAAGGGCCCTGGCCAGGGCCAGGAGGGCCGCCGTTCCCGAGGCATTGTCGTCGGCCCCCGGGTGGATCTCGCCCCGTCGGTCGGGGGAGAGGGAGCCGAAGCGGCCGAGACCCAGGTGGTCGAAGTGCGCTCCGATCACCACCGCCTCCCCCGCGAGACCGGGGTCGCTGCCGGGTACCCAGCCGACCACGTTGGCGACGGTGTCGCGGACGCGCTCGATCTCCACCTCGCCCCGCACGCGGACACCGAGCTCGGCGGCGGCGGTGTGTCCCGCCCTGGCCCGCTCGCGGAGCGAGGCCAGTCGGGGACCCGCTGCATCGACCAGGGATCGAGCCGTTGCCTGGCTGATCCGCAGGGCGAAGAGCCCGGCTGGCTTCGACTTCGGGTCGACGCCGTGCGGATCGCGAAACTCCACTTCGCCCCGGTCGGGTGCGAAGAGGATTCCGCGAGCGCCCCGCGAGCGGGCGCTCACGATCTTGGAGCGGCGCTCCAGGAAGGGAACCCCGCGGCGCCCCTGAAGTGGACCCGTCTCGGGGCGACCGTCGAGGACCAGCACGATCCGATCCTCGACCTCGAGGCCGGCGTAGTCGTCGTGGCTGCCGTCGGGCGTGGAGATGCCGTAGCCCGCGAAGACCAGCTCGCCTTCGAAGGGGCCCGACTCGCTGATGCTCATCGGTGCGAAGTCGCGCCCCGACTGGAGGTCGAGGCCATGGGCCTCGAGACGCGAGCCTGCGTGCTCGATGCGAACGATCGTCTCGAAGGGTTGGAGGAAGCCGCCGTCGCCCCCGGGTCGCAAGCCCGCGGCTTCGAAACCCCCGGCCAGCCATTCCGCGGTCTCGGCGAGGCCACGGCTTCCGAGGCCGCGGCCCTGGCGCTCGGGCGCCGTCAGCCAGGCCAGATCGCTTCCGATCCGGGCTGGATCGGCCCAGGGTGGCGGAGGCGGACCCGGGACGGTCTGGCAGGACGCGAGGCCAAGGAGGCCGACGACCAGCCATCCGATACCCAGCCACGCGAAGGGTCCCTTCCGCATGGGCGCACGATAGCCATTGCGCAGGGATCTCGAGCGGGTGGGCGGCTAGAGACCGTAGGCCGGGGCCGCTCCACCCAAGCGCAGCTCCAGAAGCGGGAGCGGCTGGCTCTCTCCCCGTTCGCACCAGTCTCGCACCGCCTGCAGGTAGGTCGACGCCAGGTCCGTGGCGAAGCGGCGCACCGCGAACCGGTCCAGGCTCCCGCCCACCAGAGGCATGCGGTTCGGCGTCTCGATCTGGATGATGAGACGGGTTCCGTCCTGGGCCGCAGCCAGGGTGAAGGTCTGGTGGAAGCGGAAGAGCCCCAGGAAGATCTCCGATTCCAATCGCGTCGTCGGGACGACCCGGAGCGGGGTCTCGACCAGGTCGATCGGGATCTCGTTCAGGCGACAACGCCACTTGAAGCGCCGCCCTTCCGTGGGGAAGGACGCCTCGGGTGTTCGCGCGCACTCGATCCCGGGACGCCATCGTTCGACCTGCCTGGGATCGGCGAGCGCAGTCCAGACCGATTGTCGTTCGGCCAGGATCTCCGCGCCCATGACCAGCTTGATCACGCCTGTCTGGTCGACCTCATTCGGGTTTCCAGCACGGGGGGCGTCACCAAGGAGCGTAACGGGGGGTCCCAGGGGATCAAGCCCGGGAAAGCCCTCGCAGGGCGCCGAGGGCTTTCTGGAGTGCCCCGGGGGCGACGTCGAGGTGTGTCACGGCCCGAAGCCGCTCGGCGTCGAAACGCCCCACCAGCACCCCGGCCGAGCGGGCCCTTTCCGCGAAGTCCGCGGGATCCGCGGGGCGGAACATCACGATATTCGTTTCCGGCTCGGGAACTTCGCAGCCGAGCTCGCGCAAGCCCTCGGCCAGGCGCCGGGCGTTCGCGTGGTCCTCGGCCAGCCGCTCCACGTGGTGCTCGAGGGCGTGGAGGCCGGCGGCGGCGAGGATGCCGGACTGGCGCATGCCCCCGCCCCACATCTTGCGGATGCGCAGCAGCCCCCGGATTCGCTCGGCATCGGTGGCGACCACCGACCCGGCCGGGGCACCGAGGCCCTTCGAGAGGCACACCGAGACGGTGTCGAAGGGAGCCGCCAGCGCGGCCGGCTCCCGGCCCGAGGCGATGGCGGCGTTGAACAGGCGCGCCCCGTCGAGATGGAGCTTCAGGCCACGCTCTCGCGCGACCTCGACGACACCGTCCTGGACCTCGGCGGGGAGCACCCGACCGCCCGCCGCGTTGTGCGTGTTCTCCAGGGTGACCAGAGTGACCGGGGCGAAGTGGGGATCGTCGGGTGGCAGCACGGCGCGCAGCTCGTCGGCATCGAAGCGCCCATCCCTGCCGAGGGTCTCGATGTGCACGCCCGAGAGACCTGCGGCGGCACCTCCTTCGAAGCGCAGGACGTGACAGCCCTGGCTGCCGATCGCAATGTCGCCGGCCCGGGTATGCAGGTGCAGCGAGGCCTGGTTCGCCATCGTGCCCGAGGGAAAGAAGAGCGCCGCTTCCTTGCCGAGACGCGCGGCGACCTCCTCCTGGAGTCGACGCACCGTCGGATCCTCGCCCATCACGTCGTCGCCGACCTCCGCCTCGGCCATGGCCCGGCGCATCGCGTCCGTGGGTCGCGTGACGGTGTCGCTTCTCAGGTCGACGATGATTCCCACGTCGCCGAGGGTACGCCCGGCTAGAATCCGTGTCATGAGGTCGGAGCTCGTCGCCTGCTGGAGGGAGGCCCGGCGTGTGGTCGTGCTCACCGGAGCCGGGATCTCCACGGCCTCGGGCATCCCCGACTTCCGCTCGCCGGGCGGGCGCTGGTCGAACTACCAGCCGATTCCGATCCAGGACTTCCTGGCCTCGGAGGCGGCTCGACTCGAGTACTGGCGCTACAAGGCCGAGACCTGGCAGGTGATCCAGGAGGCCGTACCGAATCCCGCGCACGATGCCCTCGCCGAGCTGGCGCGGGCGGACCGGGTCTCCCTGCTGGTGACCCAGAACGTCGACGGCCTGCATGGCCGCAGCGGCTTTCCGGCCGACAGGATCGTCTACATCCACGGCAACGATGCCGAGGTGGTGTGCATGGCCTGCGGGCGGCGCGAGCCGCGAAGCCGGGCACAAGAGGCCTGGGAGAGGGGCGAGGCCGTTCCCTCCTGTGCCTGCGGAGGACCGTGGAAGCCGGCGACGATCTCCTTCGGCCAGAGCCTGGTGGCCGAGGACCTGGAGCGGGCCTTCGATGCCGCGCGGGGCTGCGACCTCTTCGTCGCCGCCGGGACCTCACTCGTGGTCGGCCCGATCAACGAGATGCTTCCCCTGGCAAGATCCTCGGGTGCGCATACCGCGATCCTGACGGCCTCCGAGACGCCCTTCGACGACCAATCGGACTGGAAGATCGACGGCGCCGTGGAGGAGGTCCTGCCCGCGATCGCGGCGGAGCTGACCTGAATCGCTAGCGCCTCTCCGTCAGGAAGCCGCTCACCTCGTTCATGACCGCATCGGGCTGGTCGATGTGGACGTGGTGGCCGGCGTGCGGGATCGTCACGAGCCGGCAGTGCGGGATTGCCCGGGCCACCTCCTGGGCACCCTTCTCGGTCAAGAGGTTGCTCTCGGCGCCACGCAGTAGAAGAGTCGGGCAGCCGACGCGCGAGAGGTCGGGGCGCTCGCGGCTCGGCACACCGAACCAACGCGGATCGAACTTGAAACCGTAGCGGCCGTCGGGCTCCTGGCGCACCGAGTGGCCGGCGATGGAGGCGCGAAGCGACTCCTCGGCCCGCGCCGCACCGGGGAGGAAGCGGAAGCGGAGCACCGCCTGCTGGGCACTCTTGTAGGTCCGACGCAGGGTGAGGGCCAGCTTCGTGGCTCGTTGCCGGCTGGGGGAGGCGCCCCTGGCCAGATCGATCAACACCATCGCCGGAGTCCCCTCCCGGTTGGCGGCGTGCCAAAGAGCGACGTGCGCGCCGAGGGAGTGACCCATCAGGATGGCGTCGGGTGTGGCGAGGTGCTCCAATAGGGCTTCCAGGTCGTTGGAGAAGGCACCCTTGATCAGGGTCTCCGGGTAGTCCGAGTCTCCGTGCCCGCGGAAGTCGAGCGCCACGACGTGATGATTCCGTGCCAGATGCGGCGCGACGTGGTCCCACCAGTGCGCATTCGAGCCCGCACCGTGGAGCAGCACCAGCGTTGGCGAGCCCTGGCTGCCCCAGTGGCGGGCGTGCAAGCGAAGCCGCTCCGAGCCCTTGCCCGCCACCGTCTCGAACCATTCGTCCCGCGGCTCATCCTCGCTCATCTCTCTCCCCATGCGGGCCGCAACGTATCGCAGTCCGGCGCATCCGAAAAACTGCCCGAAACCAGCCCGAGAGGCCCGATTCGAGCGGATTTTCCTTTGACTCCGTCGGAGGAACGCTTACCTTCCGCAGCCTCGATCCGAGGCGTGCGGTACGCCACGGGGGGAACTGGCCGAGCACCCCTCGGCTCTGGGAGGTTCTGAAGAATGGCAGCGCGAAGGAAGAAGGCGGCCCGCAAGCCGGCCGAGCTCATCATTTCCAAGGCCCGCACGAAGGCCGCGACCAAGAAGTGCAACGTCGGCGGCGAATTCTACGGCGCCCTCGATGCGAAGGTCCGCGAGATGATCAAGGCCGCGGAAGCCCGCGCCATCGGCAACAAGCGCAAGACGCTGAAGGCCGTCGACCTCTAGGATCCGTCCTGAGGCAGAAGCAAGAGCCCGCCGGAGCGTTGCTCCGGCGGGCTCTCTTCGTTTCCGCGGCGGGTGAGGTCTACTCCTCGTCGGTGGCCTCGGCCGCGGCCTCCTCCTCGGGGTCGGGCGGGAGCGGAGGCGGCTCCGCTCGACCCGCTGCACGCTCGAGGTTGAAGCCGACCTGGAAGAGGCGTTCCTGGCTCACCCGGAGCAGGATGGTGGCTGCCGATTCGCCGTGCTCCGCCGAGAGGTACTCGATCCCAAGGCTCGCGAAACGCGCCGCCTTGGCCAGCGCGGTGGGGAGGGTCTCGGCTTCGCCGAGGGGCAGGTCGTCTGCGACCGCCAGCCGGTTCGCCACCGTCAGGAACTCGAGCAGGAAGGGTCGGCGGTCGCCTTCGGGCAGGGCTGCGAAGGCGCGGAAGAGCGCCGAATCCGCTTCGGTGGAAGCCGGGAGGTTCGGCATCCAGACCGGCAGCGGCCACTCGCTCAGTCGCCAGGGCCGTTCTTCAGACGGCAGGGCGCGGAGCTCATGATCCCCCATGAACGAGTACAAGGCCTTCGCTTCGCCAAGGGGTGGGAAGCCCAGGTCCTCGAGCCGGCCGCCGCGCCAGCGACGCGCCCATTCTTCGGTCTCCGAAGGCAGCTCCCAGACCACCGATTGGAGCAGCCGGAAGTAGAACCAGTAGTCCTTCTGGAAGAGCACGCGCAGGAGGTCCGTCAGCTCTTCGAGGTCGTCTCCCTCCTTTCGCGGGAGTGCGTAGAACTGGCCATCGAGGGTCAGCCCGCCCGTGGGCGGAGTCCAGTCCTCGTCTCCCGAGGGCTTCAAGACCACCTCGATCCTGTCCATCAGGTGCAGCGTCCAGGCCTCGAAGTCGACGGCCCGGGCGGCCCGCAGCAGGGCCTCCTCGCCCGCATCGGCGAATGCAACCAGCCACCCGCCGAGGCGCGCGCGGTCGGGCAGACCCTGGTGCCAGGCATCGAGGTCGACGCAGGCGGTCATCTGCTCGGCGCCGGCGTGTTCGAGGATCCAACCCGCGTCGTCCAGGCCCACGGCCAACGCCGTGAAGCAGAGCTCTGCCGGCGGAAGGGCCGGGATCAGGCGCTCGGGCTCCGGCGCTACGGCCAGCAGCTCGGCGCGGCGCCTTGCGGGTGTCTCGCACACGAGCGCGACCTGCGCCTGCAGTCCGTGCTCGGCCATGGCGAGGCGGGCTGCCGCTCGATCCGTGCGCGCCAGATCGAGGATGCGACGAGCCTGGGGCGGGGGGAGCTCGGGGGTTCCCATCGTGGCCGATCGTAGCCCGACCACAGCCCGGCGGGAGCCTCACGATGCCATGGGGCGACTGCTACCTTCTCCGGGCCGGTCGTGTCAGCTGCATCGCCCCAATCCTCCTCCCGCGTCCTCCTTGCCGTAACCGGAGCGGGTATCGCCCCCGTCTGCGCTGGGGCTGGTTGGCTGGGCCTGGGCCCCGACTCCACCTTCTGGTGGGGCTTCGCGTTGGCCTGGTTTGCCGCCTTCGGCGTCCTCGCCCTCCTGAGGGTGCTACGCGGAGGAGTGTCGCGCTGGCTCGCCTTTCATCTCGTGGTCGGGGCTGCGGCGGCGCTCGGGGCCGCGGGCTACCACGCGGCTTCGAGTGGGTCCGGCGCGACCGTTCCGCCCGTGATCCAGACCGTTGCCTTCAACGTCGATGCGAGCGTCCCGCTGGATCCCGAGCTCGTCTGTGAGCCGGAGCTCGGCGAAGCGCGGGTGCTCGTCGACCACGGGAGTCACCCGTCCCTCGATGCCGAGCGGGAGGCGGTCTGGTACGAGGCGCCCGGGCCGGAGGGCAGGATCCAGATCTACCGCATCTCGTTGTGGGACGGCGAGCCCGAGTGCTGGACCTGCGCCGAGCCCGGGAACAACCGGCGGCCCGCGCGCAATCCGAAGGGTCGGGGCGTCTTCTTCGAAACGGATCGGCATGGCTCCTGGGACGTTCACGTCGTCTCGACCGAGCGCCGCAAGGGGAAGCTGCCGGCTTCCGGGCGACTCACTCCCTCGGGAAGCCTGGATCGCATGGGCCTCTACGAACCCACCGGCCGGGGGCTGGTCTGGTCGCACTCGGGTGCGGGACGTTTCGCGATCAAGATGGCCACACTGGTGACGGGCCATGGTGGGCTGATCCTCGGGAGCGCGCGCACGGTGGTCGAGGGCGGTACGGCCTGGATCGCTCCCATTGCCTGGGCCAACGACGGTCGCAGTCTGGTCTACGGCCGCGGCGTCGGCCCGGGAATCGTCGAGGCGATCCTGCTCGATCCGGCGCTGGGCACTCGCAGACCGCTCGGTCCCGTTGCCGGGCCTGGCTCGGTCTCCTTCTCTCGCGACGGACAGCTGATGGCGGTGGTGCAGAGCCAGACCCCATCGCCAGGCCCTGCAGGCCTGGGCTTCTTCCTCGCGCGTCTCGGGGTCGGCGCCGAGGAGCGCCCCAGCCGTGCGTCCCTGGCGTTCGGGCCGCCGGGCGGCGAGCTGGTCCAGGCTGATCTCGGCGAGCTGGCCCAGGCCGGCCCGCCCACGGGGGTTGCCCTCTCTCCGAACGGTCGGAGCCTGGTGCTCTCCCAGTGGTCCGAGGGTCGCCCGCGGCTGATCTACGCGGCGCGGGTCTGTGTACCTGCACCGGGCGACGGGAACCTCTAGCGGCCGGCTGGCCGCTATCCTGCTGCGGTGCCCGTCCTCCCCCAGATCCGCCGCGCTCTCGCGGGCAACGCGCCGACCCTGATCGAGCAGCCGGGTCTGCGGCGCGCTGCCGTCGCGATGGTGCTGCGCGAATGCGAGGGGCGACCCGAGGTCCTGTTCATCGAGCGGGCCCGGAAGGAAGGCGATCCCTGGTCGGGTCACATGGCCTTTCCCGGTGGGCGCATGGATCCGACCGACGCCACCGTCCAGGAGGCCGCCGAGCGCGAGACCCTGGAGGAGGTAGGCGTGTCTCTGAGAGGAGCCGAGCTCCTGGGTCGGCTCGACGATCTCCAGGGGAGGCATGCGGGCAAGCCCGGCTCGCTGGTGATCTCGGGCTTCGTCTTCCATCACCCCTCACCGGAGGAGCTCGCGCCGAACTACGAGGTGGAAGAGACCTTCTGGTTCCCCGTCGCCGACCTTCGCGACCCCGAGCGCCACATCGAACGCAGCTTCCGCGAGACGGGCAGCATGCAGTTTCCGGGCGTCGTGGTGGGCGAGCCCGATCGCCATGTGGTCTGGGGCCTGACCTACCGCTTCCTCGAGGTCTTCTTCGAGGCCGTCGGACACCCCTTCCGCGATCGCTGGGGTGATCTCGACGGGCGGCCCGGGCCCCGGCTCTAACCCTGGGGCATGAGCGAGACGTCGATGACGAGGCGGTCGCCTTCGGCTTCGAGCGCCTGGCGGACGGCCTTCGGGTCGACGGAATCCGGGATCTCGGCGGCGATCGTCATCTCGTAGTGGGGCGAGCCGCCGGGCCCGGGCCGGCTCTGGGTGCTGAGCTCGACGATGTTGATGCCGCGGTCCGCGAGCACGCCGCAGATGCCCGCGACGATTCCAGCGCGATCCTCGCCGGCGGCCTGGACGCGGTAGAGCTGCGTCCCCGGTGCGGGGACCGCCGGGCGCGGTCCGCCCTCCAGGTGGCGCAGCAGGATGGTCAGCCCGTGGTCGCGCTCCAGCTGCTTCGCGCCCACGGCAAGCCGGTCGCCGGCATCCGAATCGCCCGACGAGCACAGCAGGATCACCGCGAAGTCGCTACCGAGGATCGTCATGCGCGAGTCCTCGATGTTGGCGTCACACTCGAGAACCAGTCGGGCCAGCTCGGCCACGAGCCCCGGACGATCCCGGCCGATCGCCGAGAGGATGAACCAACGTTGCATGGAAATTGCCCTCCGGTCCGGGGAAGATCGCGAGCTTAGCCCTCCGGCCAGGCTTCCCGGAACCCTCGGCGCGAAGCACCCGGAGCCCGGGGTGGCCGGCCAGGGCCGCCCGGCGCGCCAGTCGGCCTCCGCCCTTCTTGGGGGGCGGCTCAGGGCGGGCTCGGCCTCATCGGGCTGGGACCCTACAATCCGCCCCCGTGGAGCCTGAAAAGCGATGGCGCCGTCTGGCGGAGAGTCTCGAGCGGGTCCTGGTGCTTGTCGAACGCTGGCTGCAAGGCGAGATCCCGGCGGAGGTCGACTCGAGGGCGATTGCGGAGGGTCGCGCCTTCCGCTTCGAACGCGCGCGGGGTCGCGGTCGACTGGTCGCGATTCCGGCTCCCGAGCCCTTCGACCTGGCCGACCTGCTCGGTGTCGAGCGTTCGGTGGAGCGGCTCGCGCGCAACACCGAGCAGTTCCTGGCCGGCCTTCCCTACAACCACGTCCTGCTCTACGGAGAGCGGGGTACGGGGAAGTCCTCCGCGGTGCGCGGCCTGCTCACCCGTTTCGGCGCGCGCGGTCTGCGCGTCGTCGAGGTGCGCAAGGCCGATCTGGCCCACCTGCCCGACCTGCTGAGCCTGCTCCGCGGTCACGACGAGCATTTCCTGGTCTTCTGTGACGATCTCTCCTTCTCCGAAGGCGATGCCGGCTACCGGGAGCTGAAGGCCGCGCTGGAGGGGAGCCTCGACGCACCGCCTCGCAATATGTGTCTCGTTGCGACCAGCAACCGGCGTCACCTCTTGTCCGAGCGCCGTTCGGAGAACCGTGAGGTGCGCGTCGATGAGGACGGCGAGCTCCACGTGGGGGAGGCCATCGACGAGAAGCTCGCCCTCTCCGATCGTTTTGGGCTCATGCTTGCCTTCTTCGGCTTCGACCAGAAGACCTATCTCCGGATCGTCGAGCACCACGCCGCCCGTGCAGCTCTCAGGGTGCCTCCGGAGCGGCTGCGCAGCGAGTCGTTGCGGTGGGCCCTCGAGCGCTCCTCCAGGTCGGGCCGCACGGCGAGCCAGTTCGTGAACGACCTGGCGGGTCGCCTCGCCCTCGAGGAGCGCAAGCCGCCGGGGGCGCCGCGCGACGAGGAGCCCATGTGAGGTACCGCGGTCTCGTCGTGCTCCTGCTCGCCGCGCTGATCACCGTGGCGGCCCCGGGCTTCGGCCAGGAGACGGGCTCCGAGTCCACATGGACGGATCTGGACGAGGCCCTCCTCGAAGAGGATGACTGGCTGGGCCCGGATCCGGGGGAGCGCGACCCGTTGGAGACCACCAACCGTGCGACCCACGGCTTCAACGAGGGATTCCTCGAGTGCGTGGTCAACCCGATCCACCGGGTCTATCGCTTCGTCGTGCCGGAACTGGCGCGCCGCCGACTGACGAGCTTCTTCTCCAACCTGAACGAGCCGGTCGTCCTGGCCAACGACCTGCTGCAGCTCTCGCCCCGAGGCGCCGGGGAGACCGGCGCTCGCTTCCTGATCAACTCTACCATCGGTCTGGCGGGTCTCTTCGACCCGGCCAAGCCCATGGGACTGGACGGCCACCGGAACGACTTCGGCGAGACCCTGGCGACCTACGGCGCACCGAGTGGTCCCTACTTCGTTATTCCCGTGCTTGGCCCCTCTTCCGTTCGAGATGCGATCGGCGAGGCCGTGGATGGACTGCTCCGGGTGGATGTCTGGCTACTCGGCACCGGGGGACGTGTCCTGATGACCACCGGCGGTGGCATGTCCACCTACGACATCCAGCAGGAGCGTCTGGAGGCCCTTCGCGAGACCTCGGTGGACTACTACGCCGCCCTGCGCGGCGCGTACCTGCTCGACCGCGATGCGCAGGTCCAGGAGCGCCTGCGCGAGGTGCCCTGGCGCTGCAATGGGGAGCCGGAGACGCCGACACCCTGAGAGCTCAGTCGAGGTCGGCGGCGACGTCGGCGCTGGCTTTGCCCGCAGCGATCTTGGCCTCGAGGCGTTCGATCAGTGGCGCGATCCCGTCCTTTCGGATCACGCTTCCGTACTCCGAACGGCGCAGGGCCAGCTCGCTCACGGTGCCGTTCAAGAAGACGTCGATCACCCGCCAACGGCCCTCGCGTGCCTTCATGCGGTAGTGCACGGGCACGGCCTCGGCGTTGACCCGCTCGATGCGGGTGTGCACTACGATCGTGCCCCGGGCTCCGGCCTCGGCGTCGTCGATCGTGAGGGCTTCGCCATTCCAGGCGCCGAAGCGCTCGGCGTAGGTGGCCACCGTCAACCGGCGGAAGGTGTCCACCCAGCGTCCCTTGTCGTCGTCGGAGAGGCTGCGCCAGTGGCGCCCGAGCACCTTGGCGGCCATCAGGGGCAGGTCGTAGGCCTCGGCGACGGCCGGTTCGAGCTTGGCACGGCGGCCCTCCAGGCCGAGCTGCTCGCCCTGCTGCATGCACTCCAAGAGCTCCCCGTAGAACCCGCGCATCGTTTCCCGGGCCTGGCCAAGGTCGTTGCCACCGGCCGACTCGACGGCGCCAAGGGGCGTCGCGGTCAGGGGAAGCGCGAGGAGGAGGGCGAGCAGGGTGCGCTGGCACGAGGACATGGACGGGGAGAGTAGCGGTCTCCCCCCGGCCGGCCGGCGGCGCCTCTTTGGCCATTCCCCGCCTTCCTGCTAGCCATTTCGCGTGGAGACGGGGATCGAAGTCGCCCTGGGCCGAGGCCTGGCCCGCTGGACCCGGCGGGCTTCGGCTCGCCCCGGGCTGGTCCTGGTGCTGGCGGTCGTTCTCGGGCTCCTCGCCCTGGGCTATTCGGTCGGGCACCTCGGCGTGAACTCCGAGACCGACGACGTGTTCGACGCCGAGCTGCCCTTCCGTCAGCTGCGCACCCAGCTGGACGAAGCGCTGCCGGCGCGCAACGACAACCTGCTGGTCGTGATCGACGGGCCCACGGCGATCGCGGCTGGAGACGCTGCGGCGGAGCTGACCCGAGCCCTGGCGGCGGAGCCGGAGCGCTTCGCCTCGGCCTTTGTGCCCGGCGCCGGGCCCTTCTTCGAGCGCAACGGGCTGCTCTACCTGGAGCTGGCCGAGCTCGAGGCTCTCGCCGACGACCTGGCCGCCGCCCAGCCCTTCCTGGCCGAGATCGCACGGGATCCGAGTTTGCGCGGGCTCCTCGCCCAGCTCACGAGGGCCGTCGACGAGGCGGCCCTGGATCGCGGCGACTTCGACTTCGATCGCGTGCTGGAAGGCATCACCCAGGCGATCGCCGATGCCGAGCGACGTGAGTTCCGGCCCGAGGCATTCGGCGAGCTGGTGCTCGGCGGTGAAGACGAGGGCGAGCCGGTGCGCCGTTACGTGATCGTGGAGCCGCGGCCGGACTACAGCGGCTTCGTACCCGGTCGCGCCAGCCTCGGCCGTCTCCATGAGCTGATCGCGGAGCGCGGCTGGAACGACGGCGGGGCGATTCGCGCGCGTGTGACCGGCGACCTGGCACTGAAGACCGAGGAGCTCGGCCTCGTGAAAGCCCAGGCCGCCGCCGCCGGAGTCGCCTCCTTCATCCTCGTGGGGCTGATCCTGTGGACGGCCCAACGCTCCGCCCGCCTGATCGCTGCCACCCTCCTGAGCCTGGTCCTCGGGCTGGTATGGACCGCGGGCTTCGCCGCACTCACGATCGGTCACCTCAACATCATCTCGGTGGCCTTCGCCGTACTCTTCATCGGCCTCGGCGTCGACTTCGGGATCCACCTGACCCTGCGCTACCGCGAGCTGCGCAGCGAGGCCGCCGACCACGAAGACGCGCTGCGGCGCGCGATCCAGGGAGTCGGCGGGTCCCTGGTGCTCTGCGCCGTGACGACGGCCGTCGGCTTCTACTCCTTCGTTCCCACGGACTTCCTCGGCGTGGCGGAGCTCGGCGTGATCTCGGGGAGCGGGATGCTGATCAGCCTGGCCGGGACGCTCACCGTTCTACCGGCATGCCTGGCGCTCGGTGGGGGTCCGCGGATCCGAAAGCTGCGCCTGGGCCGACTGCGCATCCCCGGCTGGCCGACCCGGGTGCCGCGCACCGTCTGTGCTGCCGCCGCCCTGCTCTCGGTGGGGGCGCTCTTCCTCGTGCCGGAGCTCCACTTCGATGCCAACCCGCTCCGCGTGCGCGACCCGCAGGCCGCCTCGGTACAGACCTTCTACGAGCTGCTCGAAGGCGGCGACATCAATCCCTGGAGCATCGAAGTGCTCGAACGGGACCTCGAGGCGGCTGATGACCTGGCGCGCCGTCTCGAGGAGCTGCCGAGCGTGGCTCGCACCAGCACCCTGTCCAGCTATGTGCCCACGGACCAGGAGGCGAAGCTCGCAATCCTCGAGGACGTGGCGCTCTTCCTGGGCTTCGAGGATCTCGGCGCGGTCGGGGCTCCCACCCTCGCGCAGGAGGAGGCCGCGCTGCTTCGCTTCCGCGGTGCACTCCGGGGTCTGGAAGAGGGCGAGGGAGAGACGCGTCGCGAGGTGGCTCGAGACCTGGGCGCGGCCCTCGACGGCTTCCTGGTCGGCCTGGACGGGGCGGGGGTCGAGATCCTTCGCGTGAGTCTGGTCCAGTCGGTCCTCGATCGGATCGAGCGCCTCCAGACGGCGCTCTCGAGTGAAGGCGTGCGCCAGGCGGATCTTCCCGCGGTCCTGAGCCGTCGCATGATCGCCGAGGACGGCCGCGCCCTGGTCGAGGTCTATCCGGAGCGGAGCTTGAACGACGACGAGGCCGTCGCCGTCTTCGTGCGAGAGGTACGCAGCCTGACCGAGGGCGCGACGGGACCCTCGGTCTACATGTTCGAGGCGAGCCGGGCCATCATGGCCGCACTCCGTCAGGCACTGACCACGGCCGTGATCCTGATCGTCGCGCTCCTGCTGATCCTCTGGCGGAACCCGCGGGACATGCTCCTGGTCCTCGCGCCCCTCACGCTGGCGGGACTCCTCACCGCCGCCGCCGCGGTCCTGCTGGGCCTGCCGATCAACTTCGCCGACGTGATCGTCGTGCCCCTCCTTCTCGGTATCGGTGTCGACAGCGGCATCCACCTGGTGCACCGCTTCCGCAGCGGCGCCCTGGCCGAGGGGATCCTCGACACCAGCACCAGCCGAGCC
>NYZB01000064.1 GCA_002687015.1 Deltaproteobacteria bacterium | reverse complement strand
GTCCTCGGGCCCCCGGATCGCGTCGCCCTCGCGCAGCCGCCGCGTGGCGAGACGGCGACCCAGCTCGACGGCCGCCAGCACGGTGGCGGCCTTGGCCGCTCCGATGCCGGGCCGGCTGCGCAGCTCGCGGGCGCTGGCCCGGGCCAGGGCCGCGAGCCCGCCTCCCGCCAGCATCGCCTGGGCAAGGCCCCGCGCGCTGCGGCCGGCGCAGCCCGTGCCGAGAAGGATGGCCAGCAGCTCGTCGTCCGCGAGGGCACGGGGCCCCTGGCTCACCAGCCGTTCGCGCGGTCCGTCGAGAGATCGGCGCGCCATGGGCGGGCCTCCGCGGGACCGCAGGAGTGGACGGGGAATCGAAGGGTGGGAAGCTCAGCCCGTCTGGCAGACGCGCTCGACGTCCTCCGCGGCCTTCAGCGCCTCGCCGAACTTCGCCGCCGAGAGCTCGGGGGCGATGATGCCCCGCAAGGTGTCCGAGCGATGGTCGGCGGACTCGACCCGGCCCACGAAGGCGCGCAGCAGCGCCAGGTAGCCCTTGGCCTCGCCCGGCTGGCTCATGGCCGCGGCCAGCTCGATGGAGCTCGAGCCGAGCAGCTTGGAGCCGTCGGCCATCTCGATCCGGCCGCCCGGCGACACCGCCCCGAGCCGCTTCATGGCCGCCCGCAGGTAGGGATCGGTGAAGCTCCCCTTGGGCGCGAGGGCCCGGGACAGCTGGGCGGGATCCAGATTGCCGCGCAGGGTCGCATCGAAGCGCGCCGCGCAGCCGGCGACCTCCGAGGCCTGGATGGCCGCCAGCGCCGCGCGGGCCTGGCGAACCGCCTCGACCCCGCCGTCCGACGGGATCATCTCGACCGAGTACACGAACAGATCGCGCAGCTCGTCCTGGGCCTGGCGGGAGCGCAGGTCGAACTCGTCGGAGCCGACACGCGTCTCGACCTGGACGAGCAGGTCTTCGCCGAGCTGCAACGCCTCGACCCTCCCGACCAAGGGGCTCGAGACCTGGTCGAGGGTCTCGCCCGCCTCCTCGCCCTTGGCGGTCTCGGCGAGGATCACACTGAATCCGTCGCTGCGGTTCTGGACGCGAACCTGGAGCGCCTCCTTCGTCAGGAAGGACATCGAGGAGCGCCCCGCCAGGTACACGTGCGAGGCGGCCACGAGCAGGTTGGGAAGCGCTTCGAGCTCGAGCAGGACCTCGTCCTGGCTGGAGGCCACCCGGATGCTGACTTCCTTCTGTCGGTAGCCCTCGTGGAAGGCCCGGATCGTGACGGCATCGCGCGGCCCCGCCTGGATGCGCTGGGGCAGCAGCACCTTGACGGGCGATTCGGCCTGCTCGTAGCGCTTCTGGAAGTTCGAGCGGATGTAGAAGAGATCGACCAGGGCGCCTTCGGGCACGGTGCGCACGCGGATGAAGCGCTCGCCGTAGTTGTGGCCGGGCCGCAGGAACCCGAACAGGTTGCCTGGGCTCCAGTCCGCGCGGTCGGCGGGTGCGAGCTGGACGACCTCCTCGGCTGCCGTCGGCGCGGCCGCCGCGAGTGCCAGGAAGATGGGGAGCAGCCCCGCCAGGAGGCGACCTTGTCTTCGATGAGCGCGCTTCAACTTTCCCTCGAGAGACCCGCGTGGGGAAAGGAGGTTAGTCGGGTTCGGCGGCGAGCGCAGGGCGTCCGCCCAGACGGTGGAGGGGGCGACCCGGGGAGACGGCGGATGGGGTCACGGGCGCCCGGGTCAGCGCCCGGGGGATGCCGCCGTGCGCTCGAAGTGAGCGGCCACGCCGCTGGCGCGGGGGTCGCCACTGGCGCGCAGGCGAGCGGCGAGCACCGAGGCCGACCCCGAGTGGGCGGCAAAGCGGGAGAGCTCGCCCAGCCAGCGGGCCCGGGAGCGGGCCGGTACCAGCTCCACCTCTCGCAGGAAGTCGGCGGGCTCCCGCAGGCCAAGGCCCACGAGCCACGCGTTCCAGCGGGCGCACTCCGGGGCGGCGGGGTTGCCCAGGCAGGCCGTGCGAGGCGGCATCACGGGCAGCGGCTCGGCGCGGCGCCGGGTCGCCAGGGGGCCCCTCGAGGACGGAACGGCGGCCAGGTCGGGTTGCGAGCCGGCCAGCGCGGGCGCGGCCTCCGCCGCGGGTGAGCCGAAGCCCGGAATCGTCACCTGGATCTCCACGCCCTGGACCACGGCGAGCAGCGAGAGCCCCACGGTGGCGGTCGCCAGGGGCGCGCCCCAGCTCGACTCCATGAAGCCCCTCCAGCCGTCCGAGAGGCGCGCCAGCCAGGAGGGGTCTGCCTCGCCGTCGGCGATGCGCGCCAGGATCCGATCTCCCAAGGCGGGAGGAGGCTCGTCACCCTGGGTGAGGGTCCCTAACAGGTGAACCGTCCGACGAAGCGCGGCCAGCTCCTCGCGGCAGGGGGCGCAGCGGCCGAGATGGGCGTCCATGGCGGCACGGGTTCTCGAGTCCAGGGTGTCATCCACATACTGGCTCAGGCGCCGTGCGCAGCTCGCGTGTCTCATACGGGCTCGTTCGGGGGTTGGAGCGACGCTGCGCTCATGGGGTTCGTCCGGATGAAGGAGGCGGAAGCTCGCTCACGCCGGTTCGCCGGGGGCCGAGGCCGACCCTTCCGGATCCTCTCGATGCATCAGGTCGCCGAGGCGCTCGCGCAGCGCCCTCCGCGCCCGGTGGATGCGGGACTTCACGGTGCCCTCGGCGATCTGGAGCACCTCGGCGATGTCGCCGTAGGCCAGGCCCTCGATGTCGTAGAGCACGACCGGCGCGCGCAGCGCAGCCGGAAGCGTCTGCAGGGCCTCCTCCACGCGAGCCCGGATCTCGCCGCCGAAGGTGGCGTCCTCCGGACCCCGCGGCTCGCTGGGCAGCGCGCTGCCCCCCGCCTGCTCCCGGGCCAGGGCCTCCATGTGGGAGCGGCGGCGCCCCAGGCTGCGGCGCCGGTTGAGCGCGGCGTTCATGGCGACCCGGTAGAAGAAGGTCGAGAAACGGGCCTCTCGCCGGAAGCGGTGCCCGTGGCGGTGCAGGTTCAGGAAGGTGTCCTGGGCGGCATCTTCGGCTTCCTCGCGGTTGCCGAGCATGCGCAGCAGCAGCCCGAAGATCCGGCGCTCGTGCCGGCGCACCAGCTCCTCGAAGGCCTGGCCGTCACCGGCGCGCCAGCGGTCGATGAGCTCCAGGTCCGGGTCCACCGCATCGCAGGGTGCGGAGGCGGTGCCCGTCAGGGGGTTCGGTCGTTGCAGGATCGGTTGCGTCACGAAGGCCACGCTCTCTGGGACACGAGGGGGCGCCCCATGGTTCCCCAAGGACCCTGTAGTACGCGTGAAGGGGCGCATCGGTTTCGACGAATTCCCCCAGGGGATATTCACCCTTCCCCGGCCCGCTTCCAGCTTCCGCTCTTGCCCCCGGTCTTGCTGACGAGCCGGACGGCCTCCACGCTCATCCCGCGGTCGATGGCCTTGCACATGTCGTAGATGACCAGGCCCGCCGCCG
Organism: Deltaproteobacteria bacterium; assembly: GCA_002687015.1. GTDB lineage: Bacteria > Myxococcota_A > UBA9160 > UBA9160 > UBA6930. The sequence goes on along the minus strand of NYZB01000064.1, from coordinate 9,219 downwards.
AGACGGCCACCATGGCCTCCATCTCCACCCCCGTGCGGGCGTGGGCCCGGACGGTGGCCTGGATCTGGACGGCGCAGCCGTCGGGGTCGGGGCTGAGCTCGATCTCGATCGACTCCACGGGCAGGGGATGGGCCAGCGGGATCCACTCGTCGGTCCGCTTCGCGGCCTGGATGCCGGCGATGCGCGCCGTGGCGAACACGTCGCCCTTCGGCGTGCGGCCCTCGGTGAGGGCGGCCAGCGTCTCGGCGGCCATCCGCACGGCGCCGCGCGCCACGCAGACCCGCTCGCTGATGGGCTTCTCGCCGACATCGACCATCCGGGCGCGCCCCTGCTCGTCGAGATGGGTGAGGCGATCGCTCATGAAGATGCCTCCGCGCCGCTGCGCGGCTCCCCCGCGGAGAGCTGGTCGAGCCAGCTCCACAGGTCCCGGTAGACCTGCTCGCGCTCGGGCTCGTTGAAGATCTCGTGGCGCAGGTCCGGGTAGATGCGCAAGTCGCTTCCCGCCGTCGGGACGGCGGCCGCGAAGGCGCGGCTGCCCTCGGCCGCACACAGCGGGTCGTCCTCCCCGTGCAGCATGAGGAGAGGCACCTCCACCTCCGAAGCGCGCGCCGCCACCCGGCCGGCCGCCGCGATCATCTCGGCACCCAGCGAGGTGGTCATGTCCCGGAACACGAGCGGATCGTCCACGTAGCGCTGCACCACCTCGGGGTCGCGCGACAGGCCCGCGAGATCGAGGCCGCTGCCGATCTTCAAGGTAGGGAGCACCCCGCGCAGGATGCGCGCCAGGAGGATGCGGCCGGGCGACGCATCGACGGCCACGGCGGCACCGGAGGTGACCGCGGCGTGCAGGCTCGGCTTGCGGTCGACCAGGAAGCCGAGGGCGATCAAGCCGCCCATGCTGTGGCCGACCAGGTCGATCGGCAGGCCTCCGTGCTCCTCGCGCACGGCGGCGAGCACCGCGTCGAGGTCGTCGAGGAACTCGGAGAAGGCCCGCACATGGGCACGCCGACCCCCGGAGAGCCCGTGGCCGCGATGGTCGTAGGCGTGGACCGCGGCTCCGCGATTCGCCAGCCAGCTGGCCATCTCCTCGTAGCGCCCGCTGTGCTCGGCGTAGCCATGGACGAGCAGCACCGTCCGGTGCGGGCTCTCGGGCAGCCACGAGCGCCGGAACAGGCGCGTGCCATCCCCAGCCCGAAGATGCTGCTCGCTGCGGCGCAGCGGGCCGGAGGAACGCTCAGGAATGAAGGGCGCGCCGGACACGATCCCGGGCGGCCTGGACCCGGTTCAGGTAGGAGAGGCCGCGGATCTCGGAGCCCCAGAAGTAGGACGAGATGCCGTCGGCTTCGCCGAGTCGCTGGATGTTGCCGGAGAGGATCATGCAGCCGGCTTCGATGTTCGCCTCGATCGTGGTCGGGTTCCCGGCCAGCCCCATCGGCCGCATCATGTACGGCATCACCTGCATCAGGCCCAGGGCGCCCTTCGGGCTGCGCGCCCAGGGCTTGGCGTGGCTCTCGACCTCGATGACCGCCAGCACCAGCAGCGGGTCGAGACCGTGGCGGTGGCTGCTATCGAGGATCGCGGCCTGGATGCGCTCGATGCTGGCCGGCGCCAGGTGCGGGTTCAGCCGCTCGAGCTGGGTCGTGATGACCGCTTCGAGGGCCGGAGCGGGCGCTTCTTCGGCGACCGGCAGCTCCTGGGTCTCGGGAAGGGCCGGGCGACCCGCGCCACTCAAGCAGAGCGCCACCACGGCGACCAGCAGCGCCAGCTGCGCGCGCGGCCTCGGCGCGCGGGGCGCCGAGGGGGCCTCGGTCGGGCTGGGGGTGGGGTGAGTCATGGGGGGACACGCGCCTCCCGGTGCGCGGAGGGAAACTAAGGAATCGCCGTGGGGACCGCCAAAGCCGTTCTCTGCACGCTAGAGCCCCCAAGGGTCCCCGATGGGTGGCCATCTCGACATGGGGTTCCGCTTCGTCGCTGGCTTCGAAGACCGGACCCCGCAGGGATCAGACGGGGCGTGACGATCGGCACAGCCCCACAGCCAGAAGTGTGGTGGTATGTGTCCTCGTTCGACCCACAGGTGATTCACTTTGTCGGTGTTCGGATTGACCCTTACTTCGACGCTCTGATACGATCGGCCTCCCACCAGGACGTAGGGAAACAGAGGCGCGCCGCGGGGTTGTGCGGATCACTCGCCAGGGCGAGGCACCGCGCGGACTGAAGCCAGACCGGGCGCGTGCGATGACGGCAGAGCGAGCGAGAGGCTGCAACAACGCACAGCATGAGCGCAGCGCCCGAGCAGCATCCCATTGAGCTGAATACGGCACTCCCCCTGATCCAGGGGCTGACGCGGTTGCACGATTGGGTCGCGTTGCTCGAGCCCGACGGTCGCGTGGTGTGGCTCTCCGATGCACTCGCGAGCACCTGCGGCGGTGGGCGCAGCTTCAAGGGAAGTCACTGGCTTCAAACAGTGGTTCGCGCAGACGACCCCGACGAGCTGATGTCCGGGCTCGAAAACGAAGGGCGCATCTCCAACCAACCGGTGCGACTGCGCGAGAAGTCGGGCGAAGAGTTCCCCGTCGGCGTCTCGGCCGCGCGGATTGCGCCGGGCTGCGGTGCGGTCGTCGCGATCTTCCGGCATCTCGACGAGCCGCGACCGGCCCTCGAGTCGACCCTTCGCTACCTGGCCGCGGTCCTCGACAGCTCGCCCGACGGCGTGATCGTGATCGATCGCAGCCGCTTCATCACCTACGCGAACCCAGCGATGCAGGAGATCACGGGGTGGGCGATCGAAGACCTGATCGACCGCCCCCTGGCCGTCTTCCTGCGCGCCCAGGACGACCTGGAGCAGATCGTGGGCGCCCTGGCCGACGCGCCCAAGGTGCGAGACGTCGAGCTCGCGGTGCGCCGCCGGGACGGCGGCCCCCTCGAGGTGAGCGTCTCGGTGAGCCGGCTGGCGCTCGAAGACGGGACCCAGGTCGGGGCCGTGGCCTACGTCCAGGACATCACCGAGCGACGCCGCTTCGAGTGCGATCTGGCCCGCAAGAACGACGAGCTCGAGCACTACGTCCACACCGTCTCCCACGACCTGCGCTCGCCCCTGGTCTCGATCCTGGGCTTCTCGCGCCTGTTACGAGAGGACTTCGCCCCCGCCCTGGGCGACAAGGGCGAGCACTTCGTGCGGCGCATCGAGGAAGCGGGCCGCACGATGGAGTCGCTGATCCACGACCTCCTCGAGCTCTCCCGGATGGGCACCCAGCAGGTCCTCCCCGAGCGCGTGGACCCCAGGGACGTGCTCGTACAGCTCCAGGCCGAGCTGAAGCCCCGGTTGGACGAGCAGCGCGTGAGCCTACAGCTCCCGGAAGACCCCCCCATGATCGGCTGCGAGCGCACGCGGCTCTACCAGGTCTTCTCGAACCTGATCGGAAACGCGCTCACCCATATGGGGGACGTGGCCAACCCGATCGTCGACGTGCAGGTCGAGGAGCGAGACGGCAGGACCCACATCGCGGTCATGGACAACGGCTCGGGAATCGACCCCAAGGACCACGACCGGATCTTCGAGATCTTCCGGAGCGTCGGCGGGCCCTCGCGCAACCAGGCCGGCAGCAGCGGCGTCGGGCTTGCGATCGTCAAGAAGATCGCCGAGCTCCGGGGAGGGCGGGCCTGGGTCGAGAGCGCACTCGGCCAGGGAGCCACCTTCCACGTGGAGCTCCCGACGATCTGACCCGCAAGGGGTCGATCGGCGGGCACCCCTCGACGGCCCGCCGCCAGGCCAGCCGGGGTGGCCGGCGCCTCGGTTGCGATTCGGGACCCGTCGCGTAGCCTCGGCTCCCGGAGGGCCCTGTGTACCCGATCCTGTTCGAGATCTTCGGCTACCCCGTCAGCACCTTCGGGCTGATGATGGCGGTGGGCTTCCTGGTGGCGGCCTGGGTCCTCGGCAAGCGGCTCGCGGAGCAGGGCCTCGACCCGGAGCTCTCCTCGACCATCCTCATCTACGCGATGATCGGCGGGATCCTGGGCTCCAAGCTCTACTTCGCCATCGACCAGTGGGCCCTGGGCGCCATGCCCTTCCGCGACGCCCTGTTCAACAGGGCGGGCATCACCTGGTACGGCGGCCTGATCGGCGGGACGATCCTCGTCACGGCGGCCACCCGGATCCACGGGATCCCCACCCTCATCGTCGCCAACTGCGTCGCCAATGCCGCGCCCTTCGGTCAGGCCCTCGGCCGGGTGGGCTGCTTCCTGGTCGGCGACGACTACGGGCGGCCGACCGACCTGCCCTGGGGCCTGGCCTTCCCGAAGGGAGCGCCGCCGGTCTTCGAGCCCGTCCATCCGACCCAGCTCTACGAGGTCGTCTGGCTGGTCGCGTGTGGCGTGTTCCTCTGGAAGCGCCGCAAGGCGAGCCCCTTCCTGTTCGGCGAGTACCTCGCCCTGAACGGACTCGGGCGCGTCTTCATCGAGATCCTGCGCGTCAACCCGGTCGTGGGAATGGGCCTGACGGAGCCCCAGTGGATCGGCCTGGCGCTGGTGGTGCTGGGTCTGGCGGGTTGGCTGTACTATCGGAGCCGGCCGGAGGCGAACCCCGCATGAGTACCAGCGAGCGCCGAAGCGTGGAGACCCGAGGGAAGATCCTCGAGATCGCCGAGCAGGAGTTCGCCCGGGAGGGCTACGCCGGGGCGCATCTCCAGCGCATCGCCAGCCAGGTCGGCGTCCAGAAGACCGCGCTCTACTACTACTTCGACAGCAAGGCGGCGCTCTTCGAGTCCGTCCTGGCCGGTATGATGGACTTCTTCGACGCGCGAATCGCCGAGGTGCTCGATCTCCCGGGAACCCACGCCGAGCGCCTCATCGAGCTGGTCGATCGCATGAACGACCTGCTGGCCGAGCGCCCCGCCTACGCCCAGGTGCTGATCCGGATCTTCATCGACCAGTACGAGATCACCAGCAGCGAGATCCTCAACGAGCCGATCGAGCGGGTGATCGGTCGGCTGCTCCGCTTCCTCAAGTCGGGCATGGAGGCGGGCGAGTTCGTGCGCGTCTCGTCACGCCACCTCCTGACGAGCACGCTCGGCGCCGTGGTCTTCCACTATGCGACGGGCCCGATCGGCTCCGCCATGCTGGGCGTCGAGGATCTGTTCAGCAAGGAGGTGGTGGACTGGCGCCGCCAGGAGATGCGCGGCCTCGTCAGGCGCGCCTTCCTGAAGGACCGCGCCGCCGCCAACGCCTAGCCGCCGACCCCGGGACCCCCGCGGCCACCCCGCCCACGGCGATCTCCGACTGGGGCTCGTAGCGGCGCCAGACCCGTTGTAACATGGCCGCGCCGGCGTGTCCTGGGGGACTGTCGGTCACGAGGCGCGACCTGCTCTCGTGTCAGGCGGGGTACATGGGAGAAGCTGCTGTGATCGGACGCGCGCGCGCCCTTGGAGTGGTGGGCCTGCTGGTCGGGGGGCTCTTCTTGGGACCCACCGCGGCCTCGGCCCTGGAGTTCTGGGACGGTCGCGTCGACGTCCACGGCTACTACGAGCAGCAGATCCGCTCGATCTGGGAGGACTTCTCCGGATCGAACGACTGGGATCTCACCCAGTGGTATCACGTGCTGGATCTCGAGATCGAGGCGGAGTTCGCTCCGGACGGCATCGGCCCCTTCGATCTGGTGAGCGGCTTCGCCCGGATCGAGGCGCGCTTCGACTGCGTGTGGCGGCGCGGCTGCGGCCTCTTCCGCAACGTCGACGTCTACGGCGACCGACCCGGGCGGCTGCCGCAACGGCTCCAGAGCGGCCGCCGTTCGGGCTGGGCCAACACCAGCCAGTACCTGGGCGACGTCCGGCGGGAGTTCGACTACGACATCACTTTCCTGCCGATGGAGAACAAGGACCATCCCGCCGGATCGCGCGTGGCCGTGGGGCCCTGGGGAAGCCTGACCTACGGGGCGCTGCACGGAATCAGCGCCGGCCTGGACGGGGAGTTCGACGCGCAGCCACGGCCCGACAGCGACGACCCGGCCCAGCTCGTCTTCTCCAACCTGAGCGAGTGCCTGTTCGCCAGCCAGCGGATTCCCGGCCCGGAGAACGGGTTCGGGGTTCGGCAGATCATCCACAACCTGAAGTGCAAGATCGAGCCGATCCACGACGCGGATCAGGTGCCGAACCCGTTCCGAAGCCGCGACCCCAACCACCGGGTGCTGGGCGGCGCGGGCGGCTTCGGCGAGCTGCCCTTCCGGCCCGCGCCCGAGGTCCGCTTCGACGCGGGCGCGCCGAAGCACGTGCCCCAGGGCATCTGGTACCCGAGCGTCCGGCTGCAGCAGGCGCTCCGCGAAGGCGAGTTCGACGCCATCGATCAGAACTTCACGGTCAACGAGCTGCAGTGGAACCGCGGCGCCTCCCAGCAGGATGAGAAGGAGCTGAAGGAGGCCTACCTCGACATCGAGATGTTCGACAGCCGCCTCTGGATCCGGGCCGGCAAGCAGAACATCGTCTGGGGGAAGACCGAGCTCTTCCGCACCACGGACCAGTTCAACCCGCAGGACCTGGCGCTGGCCTCGCTACCCAACCTGGAGGAGTCGAGGATCGCTCTCTGGGCGCTGCGCGCGACCTGGTCCTTCTACGAGGTCGGTCCCTTCGAGGACGTCCGCCTCGAGATCGCCGCCAACTTCGACCAGTACGAGCCCGCCGACCTGGGCCGCTGCGGAGAGCCCTACTCGCCGCTCGTGCTCTGCAGCCTGACCTTCGGGTACCTCAACCACGGCCAGAACGGCTTCGGCCTGGCGGGCTCGGTGCGGCCCCCGAACCCCTGGAACAGCTGGCACGGCGTCGAGGTCGGAGCGCGCCTCGAGTGGCGCTGGAATCGCTTCAGCTTCGCGATCACCGACTTCTACGGCTACAGCGACTTCCCCTACATCGACATCATGTTCACCTACAGCCGCAACGTCGACCCGGAGAGCGGGCGGCCGCGCAAGGCGAATGCCACGGGGCGCTGCCGCCGGGGCACCGAGGACTCGTGCCTCACCCCCGACAACGCACTCCTCGAGCACCCGGCGAACCAATCGAACTTCGCGTGGGTGTGCGCGGCCACCGTCGGCGTCGCCCCCACTCTCGACGCGTCGGCTTGCGCGCAGACTCTCTTCAACAGCCAGGTCGTTCCGGAAGATGCGCCTCTGCACCTGGCGGGGAACCTCGGTGTACTGATGTCAGGACAGAATGGAGTCGTGAGTGAGCCCGCAACCGCGTTCACGAGCGGAACCGGGATCCTCGAGCCCCTGGGCATGTTCACCCTCACGACCCGCTCAGAGCTGACTCGCTACGCCCCCTTCGGACAGACCGCCGTGTTCCTGGTCACGGGCGGCTTCGGCATCACCCCGCTGGTCCCGCTCACGCGAGACATGGACGACGGCCTGGCGGCTACATCGGCCATCGTCGACCCGGCGATCGTCGCGGCATCAGCCGCGAACGGGTTCGGAGCGTTCTTCATCGACGGGTTCCTTGGAGCCGGCCTGAGCCCCTTCCTTTCCGACGAGCAGGAAGCCCTGCTCGGCTGCGGCCCCTTCTACGGGACGAACTGCGACGTCGACGGGATCGACTTCCTGAACATGGACGCCAACGCCTTCTTCGAGGCCTGGCCGACCGGCCAGGGGACCTTCCTCGGCGGCGAGGTCTGGGACACCACCCGGGCCGATCGCCCCCAGCCGGGCACCGTCGGCTTCGAGGGCTTCACCTGCGCCGCGATCACGGGCTGCCGCGGGCCCGGCGACCCCGGCTACGACCCCCGCAAGGACGGCACCATCCTCGTTGGAGGCGCCCCTCACCCCGTCACGGGCGAGCCACTCCCGGGAGCCGTCCACCCCTTCACGGGCCAGCCATTCCGCGCCGAGATCGCGATCGTCTCCTGGAACGCGCTCATGTTGGCCGTCGCACTCTCCCAGGGCGACGAGCCGGCCAAGGCCCTCTTCGATCCGGACGACCCCTTCGCCCGGAACAAGTGCTCGTTCCGCGAGCCCGTGCACTGCGCCTTCGTGCTCGGGCTCTGGGCACTGAGCGGCTCGACCCGGGCCACCGTCAAGGCGGGCGGGAACGGCCGCTTCGGCCGCCGGCAGTTCCAGTGGCACGGCGGCAACGAGATCGTGCTCCGCTACGAGAAGCGGAACGTCCTGGGCTTCTCCATGGACTTCGCCGAGGACCTGACCAAGACGAACTGGGGGATGGAGTTCACCTGGATCGAGGGCGAGCCCGGCACCGACGCCGAGGCCTACGACGGCAGCTCGAAGCTCGACTCCTTCAACCTCACCGTCTCCGTGGACCGGCCCACCTTCATCAACTTCCTGAACGCGAACCGCACCTTCTTCTTCAACTCCCAGTGGTTCTTCCAGTACGTCGAAGGCTACCGGCAGAGCCACACCTCCACGGGCCCCTGGAACATGCTCATGACCCTCTCGGTCAGTACCGGCTACTTCCAGGACCGCCTGCTGCCCTTCGTCACCGGCGTCTACGACATGCGCTCGAACTCGGGGGCCTTCCTGACCGCCATCGTCTACCGCTTCACGGAGAACTTCTCCACTGCCTTCGGCGTCGCGGCCTTCTCGGGTCGCTTCAAGGAGGCGGATGCGGCGATCAACGACGTGGGCTCGGGAGTGATCAACCGCATCGGCAAGGACAGCGAGAAGCAGTTCTTCGAGCCGGGGCTCTCCCTGATCCGCGAGCGCGACGAGATCTTCATGTCGCTCCGGTACACCTTCTAGGGGTCTGCGCGGCAGAGACGAGATCGCCCGCGTCGCGACGGACTCTCGCTCGGTCTGTCGCCGCGAGGGAGACGATTGGCGTCCGGTGCGGGCGTGGGGTGCTTGTCTCGTGCATCATGCTCGTTCGAGCGGGAGTCCGGAAGGTTGGTGAAGGGGGTGGTTCGCGTTGCTGGGGGTTTCGTCTCGGGGCGTGTGGGCGGACCCGGGCTGGCGAGCGTCCGGCGCGAGGCGTGGGGGCTTCGATGGGGGTTTCTTGCCCAAGCGGGAGAAAGTGCTTGCGTTGAATAGAAGAGCGCCGTATTCTACACCATCATGAGTCGCCGGCGCCCCCAACAGCTCGAGCTCAATCACTACGGCTGGGGCGGAAAGAGACCCGGCGCCGGACGGAAGCCCGGGCCCCACCCCCGCGTGCGGCACCTCTCCCGGGCGGCCCTGGCCTCCCGGCATCCCTGCCACGTCACCCTCAAGGTGCGGCCCGGGGTGCCCTCGCT
>NYZB01000063.1 GCA_002687015.1 Deltaproteobacteria bacterium | reverse complement strand
GCCGACGCGGCGGCGGACGCTGTCGGAGACGCGGCCGACGCCCCAGCGGCCGCGGCTGACGAAGCCACTCCCTAGAGGAGCCGGGGTGGGCCAGTTCGCTCGAGGGATCGGAATCGCAGCGGGGCTCCTGGTCCTGCTGCTGGGCGCCGGATGCGCCTTCGAAGTCGGCACGGGGGCTGCGATCGAGCTCGATCAGCCCGCCTTCAGCGACGATCGGACGCGCGTCGAGGTCGTGACGACGAAGATCGGCGAGAAGAACATCTTCATCCCGTCGACGATCGTGCTGACCGCCGGGGAGAGCCGGACGCTGTCGTTCTTCAATACGACCGACGCACCCCACGGCATGAAGATCCCCGCTCTCGAGATCGAGGTGGTCCTGCCACCGGGCGAGGAGTTCGTGGTGGAGCTGCCCACCCTCGAGGGCGGCAAGATCCACCAGATCCAGTGTCACCTCCACCCGCCCCATCGCGGCGCGGCCTTGGTGGTGCTCCCCAGCGAGTGAACGGCGCCCCGGGCGGGCCTACGCCAGGTAGGACTCCAGGACCTCGACGAGGCCCGGGCTCCCGAACAGGAGCCCGAGGCCGCGCCCCTGGTCGCTCCGGTCGATCGTGACGCAGCGCCCGCCGGCTTCGGGCACCAGGATCTGGGTCGCTGCGGCATCCCAGGGGTTCAGGCCCGTGTCGATCATGGCGTCGACGCCGCCGTGCAGCACCTGGGCGTGGCCGAAGGCGTCGGTGTAACCGCGGAAGATCGGGAAGTCCTCCACCATCCGGGTGAAGGCCGCGCGCTCGCCGAAGTGGTCGAAGGCGAAGGCATCGCCATGCGCGATCAGGGCGCGCTTCGGATCCGTCTCCTCGGAGACCTGCACCGGGGTCCCGTTGCGTCGGACGCCATGGCCGCTCCAGCCCACGTAGCGTTCGTCGAGCCCGGGGAGGTCGATCAGGCCGAGAACCGAGGCGCCGTCCTCCTGCAGGGCGACGAGGGTGCTGAACAGGCCGATGCCCCGGGCGAAGCCGATCGTGCCGTCGATCGGGTCGACCACCCAGTGCCGGCCTTCCGTGGCCCCCTCGGCTCCGAACTCCTCGCCCAGGATCCCGATCGAGGGGTCGAACTCGCGGAGCACCGCGCGGATCGCCCGCTCGGCGGCGCGATCGGCCTCGGTGACGGGAGAGCCGTCGCTCTTGGTCTCGACGCCGACCTTCCGGAAGCGCGGCAGGATCTCGCGGCGCGCCGCATCGGCGGCGGCCTCCGCGGCGCGGGCGGCCTGGGCGAGATCGAGGGCCATGGCGGCGAATCCTATCCGCCCGCCCTGGCCGTGACCAACGCCCCCCCCCGAGGCGCGATATCCTGCCGCCCATGACCACGCTGGCGGAACAGCTCGGATTTGGCCCCGGGGATCGGGTGGCGATCGTCCACGCCGACGACATCGGGATGAGTCATGCGGCGAACCGGGGCGCCTTTGCGGCGCTCGAGCGGGGCCCTGCCACCTGCGGCAGCGTGATGGTGCCCTGCCCGGGCTTCGAGGCCGCCGCGGAACACGCGCGAGGGGCCACGGATCTCGACCTGGGTGTCCACCTCACCCTGAACGCGGAGTTCGAGAGCCATCGCTGGGGGCCGGCCGCGCCCGCGTCGGACGTACCCTCCCTGCTCGACACCGACGGTTGCCTGCCGCGGACCTCCGCCGAGGTGGCCGAGCACGCGAAGCCCGACGAGGTCGCCCTCGAGCTGCGCGTGCAGATCGAGCGGGCGCTCGAGGCGGGCATCGACGTGACCCATCTGGACGGCCACATGGGCACGGTCTTCTTCCCGCCCTTCGTCCACATCTACGCGGAGCTGGCGCAGGCCTTCCGCTTGCCGGTCATGGTGGCGCGCCCGGACGAAGCCATCCTCGAGGCGACGGGGCTGGGGGGAGCGAAGCCGATCTTCGACGACCTCGCGGCCCGCTTCGAGACGGCGGGCTTCCCGGTGTTGACGAGCCTGGACATCGACTCCCTGGCCTTCGATCCGGGCGCGGGCAGCACCCACAACGCGCGCCGCCTCGACCGGCTCCCGGTCGGCGTGAGCTACCTGATCTGCCATCCCGCCCACGGGGACGACGAGCTTCGGGCCATCACCCCCGAGTCCGCCCACCAGCGCGACTTCGAGCGCTGCTACTACGGCGGTGAAGAGGGGCGCAGCGCCCTGGCCCAGCGCGGGATCCATACCGTGGGGATGCGCCCGTTGCGGGACCTGCTCCGCGGCGAGGCGTAGCCGACGGCGCGCGGGCCGCGGCGGGCCGCTGCGCCGGCGGGATGCGGCGGCGACCGCCGCGTGGGATGCTCTCCGCGGACGGGGGATCGGGGCATTGTCGTTGGCCGGGCTGCACGTCGAGCGGAGCGGGACCGGTCCCGCGGTCCTGCTCGCCCACGGCTTTGCCGGGAGCGCACGGAACTGGCGGCCCCAGGTCCGGGCGCTCCGCGATCGCTACGAGGTCGTCACCTACGACGCCCGGGGTCATGCCCGCAGTGATGCGCCGGACGACCCGGCGGCCTACACCACCGCCGCGCTGGTCGCGGACCTGGCCGCCGTGGTCGACCAGGTCGCCCGGCCCGGAGTCCCCGTCCCGGTCGTCGGAGGGCTCTCGATGGGCGCTGCCACGGTGCTCCCCTGGGCGCTGGCCCATCCCGGAAGAGCGCGGGCCCTGGTGCTGGCCTCCTACCCGGCGGATCGCGCTTCCGGGCGCGGAGTGTCCGCGCAGGCCGAGGCCTTCGCCGACGCCCTCGAACGGGATGGGGTGGATGCGGCCGGGGCGCGCTTTGCCTGGGGGCCCGAGAGCGGGCTCGACGAACAGGGAGCGGCCATGGTGCGCCAGGGCTTCCTCGAACACCCCGCCCACGGGCTGGCGCACACCCTGCGCTGCTTCCTGGGGCCGCGCCCCGCGTTGGCGGATTGGCAGCCCGAGCTCCGCGCCCTCGAGGTCCCGGTCCTGGTGGTGGCGGGGGAGGACGACCTGGGCTCGCTCGCTCCCAGCCGTTGGCTCGCCGAGACCTTGCCCGCGGCGCGCCTCGAAGTCGTCCCTCGGGCGGGCCATGTGGTGAACCTCGCCCAGCCGGCCGCCTTCAACCGGATCCTCGGCTCCTTCCTGGACGAGCTCGAGGCGAACTCCCCGTGAACCCACTGCGGGCCGAGATGGGTGGCGTATCGTGGCCCTATGCCCTTCTCACGACGGCTCGCCGTCGTCGCTCTCCTGCTCGCTCTCGGCGCGGCTCGGGCCGGAGCCGACGCCGACGTCGACTGGCCCCATTGGGGCAACGATCCGGGCGGGATGCGCTATGCGCCCCTCGACCAGATCCACGCGGGGAACGTCGCCGAGCTCGAGCCGCTGTGGACCTGGAACCACGGTGATGTCTCCGACGGGTCGCCCCCCTTCCAGACCACGAGCTCCTTCCAGCTGACCCCGATCGTCGTCGACGGGACGCTCTACGGCTGCACGCCCTTCGGCCGTGTCTTCGCCCTCGATCCGATGACCGGAGAGGAGCGCTGGATCTTCGATCCGGGGGTCGACCGGCATGCACGCTGGGCGAACCAGCTCGTCTGCCGTGGGGTGGCGAGCTGGGTGGATCCCGAGCTCGAGCCGGGCGCGGCGTGCAAGCGTCGCGTCGTCACGAACACCGTCGACGCCCGACTGATCGCCCTCGATGCCGCCACCGGCGAGCCCTGCCCGGGCTTCGGCCGTGCCGGCCAGGTCGACCTCAATCCGGGCGTCGGCGAGCAGCGTTGGCGCGGCGAGTACCAGCTCACCTCGGCGCCGACGGTCGCCGGCGACGTCGCGGTCGTCGGCTCGGCGGTCAGCGACAACGCCCGCATCAACGCGCCGAGCGGTGTGATCCGGGGCTTCGACCTGCGCAGCGGGGCGATGCGCTGGGCCTGGGACCTGGCGCCACCGGACCAGCCGGGCGGCGAACGCGATCCGGCCAGTGGTTGGATGCTCTCCACGCCGAACGTGTGGGGGCCCATGTCCTACGACCCGCGGCGCGACCTGCTCTTCGTGCCGACCGGCAATCCAACGCCCGACTACGCCAGCGGTCATCGCCAGGGTCTCGACTACTACGGCAGCAGCGTGGTGGCTCTGCATGCGCGCACGGGCAAGGTGGCCTGGCACTTCCAGACCGTCCATCACGACGTCTGGGACCTCGACGTGCCCGCCCAGCCCGTGATCTTCCCGATGCGTCGCGGCGGCGCGGTGATCCCGGCGGTGGTGCAGCCCACCAAGCAGAGCTTCCTGTTCATGTTCGACCGGCGCAGCGGCACGCCGCTCTTCCCGATCGAGGAGCGGCCCGCTCCCCAGTCGGGCGAGGCCGACTTCGTGCTCTCGCCCACCCAGCCCTGGCCCGTGAAGCCGCCGCCGCTGATCCGCATGGACATCCGCCCCGACGACGCCTTCGGCCTGACCTTCTTGGGCCGGGGCAAGTGCAGGAAGCTGATCGAGCGCTCCCATTTCGAGGGGCCCTTCACGCCGCCGACCCGGCAGGGGACGATCATGATCCCCGGCAACGGGGGCGGCTCGAACTGGGGCGGCGCGGCGGTGGACCCGGAGCGGCAGATCCTGGTGGCGAACACCATGGACCTTCCGTGGCTGGTCACGCTGATCCCACCCGACGAGCTCGCCAGGGCCCGGGCCGAGAAGCCCGGCGTCGAGCACGCACCCCAGGAGGGCACGCCCTGGGCCATGCGGCGCGAGATCCTCGCCTCGCCCATCGGTCTGCCCTGCTCCGCACCGCCCTACGGCCAGCTCCACGGCATCGATCTGGGGACGGGCGAGCTCCGGTGGACCGTGGACGTCGGCGAGATCCCCTACCTGGGCATCGAGCTCGGCCTGCCCAACGTGGGCGGAGCGATGGTCACGAAGAGCGGTCTGGTCTTCATGGCAGCGACCGTCGATACCTTCTTCCGCGCCTTCGATATCGAGACCGGCGCCGAGCTGTGGAAGACGCGGCTCCCCGCCGGCGGCAATGCGGTGCCGATGTCCTTCCGCCAGGACGGCCGCCAGGTCGTCGTGATCGCGGCGGGTGGCTTCGGCCGGGCGCCGGGCGTCCTGGGCGATGCCCTCGTGGCCTTCGCGTTGCCGGAGAAGGACTAGTCCCGAAGCTCCGCGCCATCCCGCAGAGCGGGTCTGCAGAGGGCGCGAGGGGCATCGGTTATCGTAGCCGTCGAGATGCGCATCGAGCCCCTGTTCAGCGCGGAGCGGATCCAGGCGCGGGTGGCCGAGCTCGCAGAACGCCTGGCGCGGGACTACAGCGACAGCCCTCTCACCGTCGTGTGCATCGCCGAGGGCGCGCGTCGCTTCGTCGACGACCTGCTGGCCCAGCTGCGCCGACGCGGCGTCGAGCCCGAGCGCCTGGACGTGCGGGCCCACCGCACGGAGGGAACGACACTGGGGCCCGTGCAGGTCGAGCACTTCGACCCCGAAGGCCTCGACGATCGCGACGTGCTGGTCACCGACGACATCGCCGACGAGGGTGCGACGCTGCAAGCCGTCCTCGAGATCGTCTCCCTCGCCGAGCCCCGCTCGGTGCGCACCGCCGTCCTGATCGACAAGGGCGAGCGCCGCCGCCACGACGTCCCGGTCGACTACGCCGCCTTCGAGCTCGAAGGTGGCTGGGTGATCGGCTACGGCATGGACGTGGACGGGGAGTACCGCGATCTCGATTGGATCGGTCTCCTCCAAGACGACCGCTTCTAGGGGGTGGATGTCTGTTGGGGTGAGTCCGCAGGCGCCGCCCTGGCTGCGTTGCGCTCCCCTCGGCGTACGTGAGTACGCGGTCGGGTCGCGACGCCTTGCCAGGACGGCGCCTGCGAACTCACCTGAGGTTCGCGAACAAGAGAGTTCGCCCCGCCCCAGCCCCCCCTTTGCTAGCGAAGCCCTCTGTTAGCGCTTTGGGGGGGTGGTGTTGGCGAGGGTTCGGAGGTGGCGGAAGGGGTAGATGCCGGAGTCGTGGGTGTCGCTCCAGGTGATGTGGAGGGCGTAGCGGCCGACGGGCTCGATGCGGAGGGGATGGACGTCGTCGGGGACCGTGTCCGGATCCAGGCGGGGCTCGCCGCTCCACTCGTCGACGCAGTGGGCGCAGGCGCAGGCCAGGCGGAGGCTGCGCGCGTCGATCGCCTGGGTGACGCCGTCGGCCCAGGTGATCGACAGCTCTCGAGGGCCGGTCTGGTCGATCTTCGTGGGGGCGCTGGCCAGGGCCGCGGCGTCGTCGGGCATGGACGCAAAATGCTAGCCTGCGCCTCCCTCGAGGACACGGAGTCGGGCCCCCCATGAGCACTGCGAACGACGACGCCATCGCCATCCTCGGTGGCACCGGCGATCAGGGCCTCGGATTGGCGCTGCGCTTCGCCAAGGCCGGCCGACCGGTCGTGATCGGCTCGCGCAAGGCCGACCGTGCCCTGGCCGCGGCCGACGAGGTGCGCGAGAAGGTGCCCGGCGCCGACGTCTCCGGCTTCGAGAACGCCGAGGCGACCCCGAAGGCGCGCATCGTGATCCTCTCGGTTCCCTTCGAGCACACGGCCGGAACCGTCAAGGTGATCAAGGATGCGCTCCAGCCCGGCCAGATCGTCGTGTCGATGGGCGTTCCGCTCGCGACCGCGATTGGCGACGGTGCCGTGCGGACCCTGGGCATCTGGCAGGGCTCCTGCGCGGAGATGGTGAAGAGCCTGGTCCCGAGGGAGGTCGCGGTCGTCTCCGCCTTCCAGAACGTCTCCGCCCACCGGCTCCAGCACCTGGAAGAGCCCGTCGAGTGCGACGTGATCGTGTCCGGCCCCAAGGCCGAGCGGGAGACCGTGGCCGCGCTCTGCGACCTCGTCCCCGGCCTCCGCGGCCTCAACGGCGGGCCGCTCTCGAACGCCAGGATCGTGGAGGAGTGGACCGCGCTCCTGATCGGCATGAACATCCGGTACAAGGTGCCCGAGGGCCTCGGCCTGCGGATCACCGGTGTGCCCACCTAGGAGAGCCCGGGTGACCGATCCCGCCACCGATGCCAAGGATCAGTTCCAGCGCCACCTGGTCGCCAACACCTACCCCGGACGCGGCCTGGTGCTCGGCCAGCAGGCCGATGGCTCCGCCTGGCTCCAGGTCTACTGGATCATGGGTCGCAGTCCGAACAGCCAGAACCGCGTCTTCGTGGCCGAGGGGACGACCCTGCGCACCGAGCCCCACGACGCCGCGGCGGCCCTTGACCCCTCCCTGATCATCTACGAGGCGATGCTGGAGCTGCCCGGCCTCTATCTGGTGTCGAATGGTGACCAGACCCGGACCCTCTACGACGTGATGCAGGCCGGCGGCGCCTTCGAGAGCGCCCTCGAGATGCGCGAGCGCGAGCCGGACGCCCCCAACTACACGCCCCGGATCAGCGGCATGCACGACCTGCGCGGCGGCGAGGCCCAGGTCGCGCTCTCGATCCTGCGCGCCAATCCCGCCGATCCCGGCCTGACCGACCGCACCACCTTCCGGCCGGCCCCGCCGCCCCCGGGTCTGGGGCTCTGCCTCACGACCTACGAGGGCGACGGCCAGCCGCTCCCGCCCTTCCGCGGCGACCCGCGCTGGATGCCCCTCGCCGGTGGGGTGGCCGAGCTGGCGGACACGTACTGGCAGGCCCTGGATCCGGGCCACCGCGTGGCCCTGGCGGTGAAGCGCATTCCCCGCGACGGCGGTCCCAGCCAGGTCGAGATCCGCAACCGCCACGCCTAGCTCCCGCGGGCGGCCTCAAGAGGGCCCTCTGTCGCTCCGATTCGCTCTCCGAGCCGCTGCGTTGGCGGATCAGGGGGGATTCGCCCGAGATGGCCCGTTGCCAGGCAAAGGGGGGTGACTGGATCCTGCTGGCCCATGGGCCGGAGGAGGTCCGGGCCCGCGTGACCGAGGCGATCGCGCCGCTCGGGCTGGCGGTCGTGGCCGCCGCCGACGGGCCGGCCGCCCTCGACGCGCTGCGGGGCGAGCCGCCCGCTGCGGCCATCCTCCAGTCCGACCTGCCCGGCCGAAGTGGCGCAGAGCTCTGCCGGTCGCTTCGCCGCCATTCCCTCTCCCGTCGCATCCCGATCCTCATGATCGTCGACGAGGACGCCGGCGAGGGCACGGAAGCCCTGCGCGCCGGCGCCAGTGACGTGATCCGCACGCCGGTCTCGCCGGTCGTGCTGGCGCACCGGCTGTCGGCCTGGCTGCAGCTGACCGAATCCCGCCATCACCTGCTGAAGAGCCGCCAGGCCGTGCGCGGCATGCAGCGCCTGGCGGGCATCGCGACCTTCGAGGTCGACATCGCCAGCGGTGCGCTCGAGTGCTCCGAGACGATTCGAAGCCTCTTCGACTTCGCGCCCGGCGAAGAGCTGAGCCAGGAGCTCCTGCTCTCGTGCATTCCGCCCGAGGACCGGCAGGTCGTGCGGAGCTTCTTCCACATGAGCCGCGAGAGCGGCGAGGGCTTCAGCGTCGAGACCCCGATCAGCTGGCGGGACGGAAGCCACCGCATGGTCCACTGGCGCGTCGAGGTGGCGACCGACGAGAAGGGGGACCCCGAGAAGATCGTGGGCAGCGTCCAGGACGTCACCGAGCGCACACGCGCCGAGGAACAGGTGCGCTACCTCGCCTACCACGACGGCCTCACCGGCCTCACGAACCGCAATGCCTTCATGGAGCGGCTCCGGGAGGCGATCGCTTCTGCGCGGCGCCACCGCCGCTCGGTGGCGCTCCTCTTCCTGGACCTCGATCACTTCAAGCGGATCAACGACAGCCTGGGCCACAGCACCGGAGACCGATTGCTCCAGCAGGTGGCGCGGCGCCTGGAGGAGTGCGTACGACAGGCCGACCTGGTGACCCGCGCCGTCGGCGCGATCGGGGGCGTCTCGCGGCTGGGGGGCGACGAGTTCACGGTGCTCCTCTCCGAGATCTCCAACGCCGAGGAGGCCGGGCGCGTGGCCCGGCGTCTACTGGAGGCCCTTGGGGAGCCCATCGTCATCGACGGCAACGAGCTGCGAGTGGGGGTGAGCATCGGCGTCACCCTGTTCCCCAGTGACGGGAGCGATGTCGACTCCCTGCTCCGCAATGCAGACGTCGCGATGTACCAGGCCAAGGAGATGGGTCGCAGCACGGTCCAGTTCTATTCCCAGTCGCTGAGCGAGAGCGAGAGCCGGCGGGCGGCGCTCGAGGGCGGCCTCGCCCGGGGCCTGGAGGAGGGCCGCTTCGAGCTGCACTACCAGCCCCAGGTCGACGTGGTGGAGCGCCGGGTCCTCGGTGTGGAGGCTCTCCTGCGCTGGCGGGACCCGGTCCTCGGCGCCGTGTCCCCCGCCGAGTTCGTGCCGGTGGCCGAGGACGTGGGCCTGATCCCGCGCCTCGGCGAATGGGTCTTCGCCACCGCCTGCCGGGAGGCATGCCGTTGGCTCGACGCCGGTCTCCCCCCCCTGCGTCTGAGCGTCAACGCCTCGCCGCGCCAGTTCGAGAGCGAGGCGATCGTGGACCTGGTGGGGCAGACGCTCTTCGACACGGGCCTGCCCGCGGATCAGCTGGTGCTCGAGGTCACCGAGACCATCTTCACCCGCGATCCCGATGCCGTGGCGCTCCTGCTCCGGGAGCTCAAGAGTCTCGGCGTGCGCATCTCCCTCGACGACTTCGGGACCGGCTACTCCTCGCTCTCCTACCTCAAGCGCTTCCCGGTGGACGAGCTGAAGATCGACCACTCCTTCGTCCGAGACGTGATCCACGATCCGGACGACGCCACGATCATCCAGGCCATCCTGTCGATCGGCGCAGCGCTCGACCTGGACGTGGTGGCCGAGGGCGTCGAGACGCCGGAGCAGTGTGGCTTCCTCCGGGAGCGGGGCTGTCGGGCAATGCAGGGCCATCTCTTCAGCCCCGCCTTGCCGGCCGACGAGGCCGCGGCCGCCTTGAAGGACGGCACCCTCGATCGCATCATGGATGCGGTCGCCGGGCGGGCGGGTCGGGACGACGGCTAACGCGGCGCGTTAACTCAATGATTCCAATGAGTTGAGTGACCCGCCTGCGGCTCCGCCACCGGCGTCCACGGGATCCGCCCGCGTTCGGTGCTGTGAAACGCCTTCAAACACGAGGGCTTGTGGTACACTGGCCAGTCCAACACCAGATTTGGTGGTGTACCGCACTTTTTTCGTTGACTCCAAGAGCGGGGTCCAGCTAAGACAGACGACACGGGGATGATCTCCTTCCGGTGGCCTGGGGGGTTCGATAACAGGCGGTTGCCGGAGGGAATGAGCTTGCGGTGGGAAGGAGGACCTGCCCTGGCTCGGGGGCCCCGGGTTCTACCCGGGGCCTCTCTCGTCTCCGGACCTCAGTTTCGAATCGCAGCCTTCTCTTCGAGGCGTAGCTTTCATTTTCTAGGGGGACGACGGTGACCGATCGGGATCAGACGCGGGCAGGCGAGACCACTCACGGTGCCTCGAGGGCTTCCGCACCGCGGTCGGGCGGGCTCGAGCCCGTGGCAGCTGCCAGCACTCCTCGAGCGCAGACCCGGGGGCGGCGCAAGCTCCTGGGAGTCGAGATTCCCCGGTACTTCACGAATGCCGGCGTCCATCCCTTCGACATGATCGCCTGGGAGAAGCGGGCCGCCACGATCGCCAACGAGCACGGCGAGGTGATCTTCGAGCAGAACGACGTCGAGGTTCCGGCCACGTGGTCGCAGCTGGCCACGAACGTGGTGGCGTCGAAGTACTTCCGTGGGCACCTGAACACCCCCGACCGCGAGACCAGCGCCAAGGAGCTGATCGGTCGCGTGGTCGACCGCATCCACGAGTGGGGGACCGAGGGCAACTACTTCCGCAGCGAGGCCGATGGCGAGACCTTCCGCGCGGAGCTGGCTCACCTGCTCGTGACCCAGAAGATGGCCTTCAACAGCCCTGTCTGGTTCAACCTGGGTGTCAAGAACACGCCCCAGCAGGCCAGCGCCTGCTTCATCAACTCGGTTCAGGACACCATGGAATCGATCATGGACCTGGCGAAGACCGAGGCCATGCTCTTCAAGGGCGGCTCCGGTACCGGCTCGAACCTGTCCTGCATCCGCTCCTCGAAGGAGCACCTGGCGGGCGGTGGTACTGCCTCCGGGCCGGTCTCCTTCATGAAGGGGCTCGACTCCTTTGCCGGCGTGATCAAGTCCGGCGGCAAGACGCGGCGCGCTGCCAAGATGGTGATCCTGAACGTCGAGCACCCGGACATCCGGGAGTTCGTGCACTGCAAGGCCGACGAGGAGAAGAAGGCCTGGTCGCTGATCGACGCCGGCTACAACGGTGGCTTCAACGTGCCGGGCGGTGCCTACGACTCGGTGTTCTTCCAGAACGCCAACCACTCGGTGCGCGTGAGCGACGACTTCATGCGTGCGGCCCTGGACGGTCGCGCCTGGCAGACCCGCTCGGTCACCACCGGCGAGGTGGTGGAGAGCTTCGAAGCGGGCGCTCTGCTCGACGAGATCTCCGAGGCGGCCCACCTGTGCGGCGACCCGGGCATGCAGTACGACACGACCATCAACCGCTGGAACCCGGTCAAGGCCTCGGGGCGCATCAACTCGAGCAATCCCTGCTCCGAGTACATGTTCCTGGACGACACGGCCTGCAACCTGGCCAGCCTGAACCTGATGAACTTCCTGGACGCCGAGGGCAGCTTCGACGTGGCGGGCTTCCGGCGGGCCGCGTCGCTGACGATCCTCGCCCAGGAGATCCTGATCGACTTCGCCGACTACCCGACCCAGGCGATCGGCAAGAACAGCCACCTCTTCCGACCCCTGGGGCTGGGCTACGCGAACCTGGGCGCCCTGCTCATGAACCAGGGCCTGCCCTACGACAGCGAGGAGGGCCGCAACCTCTCCGCCGCGATCACCTCGTTGATGTGCGGCGAGGCCTACCGGACCAGCGCCGAGGTGGCCGAGGCCATGGGCCCCTTCCCGCGCTACCGGATGAACCGGCGGCCCTTCCTCGAGGTCATCGGCATGCACAAGGCGGCCGCCGAGGCCGTACCGAGGACCGGCGTGCAGGGCGACCTGTGGTCGGAGCAGCGGGCCGTCTGGGCCGAGGCCCTGGAGCGCGGGCAGAAGCACGGCTTCAAGAATGCCCAGGTCACGGTGCTGGCGCCGACGGGCACCATTGCCTTCATGATGGACTGCGACACCACGGGCGTGGAGCCGGACATCGCGCTGGTGAAGTACAAGAAGCTGGTGGGCGGCGGCCTCCTCAAGATCGTGAACGGCACCGTGCCGAAGGCGCTCGGCAAGCTCGGCTACGAGGAGGCCGAGATCGCCGAGATCCTCGAGTTCATCGACGAGCACGAGACCATCGAGGGAGCGCCCCATCTGAAGGCCGCCCACCTCGCGGTCTTCGACTGTGCCTTCCGACCCATGAACGGGGTGCGATCGATCGACTGGATGGGCCATATCCGGATGATGGGCGCCGTGCAGCCCTTCCTCTCGGGCGCGA
Organism: Deltaproteobacteria bacterium; assembly: GCA_002687015.1. GTDB lineage: Bacteria > Myxococcota_A > UBA9160 > UBA9160 > UBA6930. The sequence continues at coordinate 14,945 of NYZB01000063.1, read as the reverse complement.
TCAGCAAGACCGTGAACCTGCCGAGTGAGGCCACCGAGCAGGAGCTCCGGCAGGCCTACGTGGAGGGCTGGAAGCTCGGGCTCAAGGCCCTGGCGGTCTACAGGGATGGCAGCAAGCGGACCCAACCGCTGAACGCGGGCAAGGAGACCGACGAATCCGGAAAGGTCGTCGACCTGGCCGAGCGCCGCGCAGTCCGGATCAAGCTGCCGGACGAGCGGCAGGGCGTGACCCACAAGTTCTCGATCGCGGGCCACGAGGGTTACGTCACGGTCGGCTGCTACGAGGACGGAAAGCCCGGCGAGCTCTTCCTGCGGATGGCCAAGGAGGGAAGCACGGTTTCCGGCCTGATGGACACCATCGGCATCATGACCTCGATGGCGCTCCAGTACGGCGTGCCGCTCAAGGCTCTGGTCGACAAGTTCAGCCACACCCGCTTCGAGCCGGCTGGCTTCACGAACAACCCCGACATCCCGATGGCGAAGTCGGTCACCGACTACGTCTTCCGTTACCTGGGCAACCGCTTCCTCAGCGAGGAGACGGTGGTGGCCGACGAGCAGGAGAGCGAGGCGGAGACCACCGGTCTCGCGACGCGCTCGGCCGTGGCGGGCGGCTCGGTCGGCACACGGGAGAGCACCCACTCGACCTTCCAGAACCAGGCGGACGCACCGGCTTGCACCGAGTGCGGGAGCATCACGGTTCGCAACGGGGCCTGCTACAAGTGCCCGAACTGTGGAGCGACCAGCGGCTGCAGCTGAGAGCTTCCGTGACCACGCGGTGTCTCGATCAGGGGGGGTGAGAGACACTGCGGAGCGCGGAGTCGGGCCCGCTTCGGCGAGTCTGGCTCCGCGCTTCTCATTCCAGCGATGGAGGGAACCCATGATCCGTCTCACACCGCTTCTCGTCCTTGCACTCGCATCCACCGGCTGCATCACCCTCGAAGTGCCGCTCTTCGGGAGCGCGCAGCTCGTCGAGCAGAGGGTCTACGGCGAAGGCGACGCCAAGATCCTGATGATCGACATCGACGGCACCCTGTCGAACCGGCCCGAGTCGGGCACCTTCGGGTTCGGCGGGCGTGCGAGCACCGTGGCCCGCGTGCGCCAGCAGCTCGAGGCGGCGGTCGACGACGACGCGATCCGGGCCCTGCTGCTGCGCATCGACAGCCCTGGCGGCACCGTCATCGCGAGCGACATCCTGTACCGGGAGGTGCTCCGCTACAAGCGAGAGACCGGCCTCCCCGTGGTCGCCCAGATCATGGGCATGGCTGCCTCCGGGGGCTACTACGTCGCCATGGCCGCCGACGAGGTGCGCGCCTATCCCTCGGCCGTGACCGGATCGATCGGGGTCATCATGGCCGGCCTGAACCTGAGTGGGTTGCTCGACAAGGTCGGCGTCGAGAACCAGACCCTGACCACCGGGGCCTTCAAGGACGCCGGCTCGCCCCTTCGGGAGATGCGCCCCGAGGAGCGCAGCCAGCTCCAGACCATCGTCGACGACCTCTTCCAGGGCTTCCTGGACGTGGTCGACCGGGGTCGCCCCGACCTCGACCGGGCGGCGGTCGAAGCCCTGGCCGACGGCCGCATCTACAGTGCCCGCCAGGCCAGGGAGAACGGCTTGATCGACGCGCTCGGCGATCTGCCCGAGGCGATCGCGGCGACGACGAAGCGGGCGGGCATCGAGGACGAGGTGTCGGTGGTCGTCTACCACCGCGAGGGCGAGCTTCGCGAGAACCTGTTCTCGAACCGCGCTCCGAGGCTCCGGCAAGGGGGCCCGCCGGCCTGGCTCGAGGGCGTCACCCGGCCTTCGTTCCTGTACCTGTGGGCGCCCTGGGGCGACCTCCGCTAGCCCAATCGGGAGTCCCCCCGGCTCTGCCGGGGGATCGTGAACCGCTGCAGTCAACCGGCGACCAACCGCCAGGGGGTTTCTCCAGGCGATGTCCGAGCCGGTTCGGGGCCGCGCCGAAGCGCGCTCAGTACACCCAGCGGCCGTTCTGGTAGCGGAAGATCTCGGTCACGGGCGTGGTCCCGGCGATCCGGCAGCGATCGGCTCGCGCGTTCTCGCACACCATCTCTTCCTCGTCGTAGGACAGGACCCCGACGAAGGGGGCCGCCGCGTGGCCCGTCGAGCGCAGGCGGGTCCGCAGGGCGCCGCCGTAGGCCCGGTAGCGGAGCTGCCAGCCGCGGCCGAGACGGGTGGGGCGCGCCTGGGCGCGGTTGCTGGCCTCGGCCCGCTCCATCTTCTTCATCCAGCCGCGGGCGAAGCGGTCGAAGGACGCCTCGGCCTTCTCCCACCCCGCATCCGCCGGGGCGATGGCCGCCGGCGGCCCGGCCAACGCGGGCAGGGCGATGAGCAGGGCGAGCAGACAGCCAAGTCTCGACAACCGGTCTCTCCCGATGGGGGCTCCAGGCGCCATCGGGTCCGGGAAGGGGATCCTTGAGTCCACCTTGCTCCCCGGATCCGATCCACTCCAGGCCCGACGACCCTACCACAACGCTTCGGCGCCGCAGGGCACCCCCCGGGTGATCCGGCTCACGCGCGAGTGGATGACGGCTCCGTGGCGGTCGCATGGCGTCGGCGAGGAGACTGCCCGCGCCCGTTGCCATCGCATACCCGGCCTTCCGGGGGGCGGTTACCCTCGGCGGGAATGGCAGAGCGCATCCTCGTCGTGGACGACGAGCCCGATCTCCTGGAGCTCGTTCGCTTCCATCTGGACCAGGCTGGCTACGAGGTCGGGGTCTGCGAGTCGGGCCAGAAGGGGCTCGAGAAGATCCGTCGCTCGCCGCCCGATCTCCTCATCCTCGACCTGATGCTGCCGGACCTTCCGGGCACGGAGATCTGCCGCCAGATTCGCGCGGACGACCGGCTTGCCAAGCTCCCCATCCTCATGCTCACCGCCAAGGGCGAGGAGGTCGATCGCGTCGTGGGTTTCGAGCTCGGCGTCGACGACTACGTCCCCAAGCCCTTCAGTCCGCGCGAGCTGGTCCTGCGCGTGGCTGCCATCCTGCGGCGTGCCCGAGGTGAGCCGGACCGCTCCACCGTTCTGGCCCACGGCCCGCTGAGGATCGACACCGAGAAGCACCGTTGCGAGGTCGAGGGCGTTCCCCTCGAGCTGACCGCGACGGAGTTCCGCCTCCTCGGCTTCCTGATGTCCCGATCCGGCCGGGTGATGAGCCGCCAGCGCCTGCTCGACGAGGTCTGGGGCTCCGACATCAACGTGACCGAACGGACCATCGACACCCACCTGAAGCGGCTCCGCGAGAAGCTCGGGACCGCCGGCGCGTTGATCGAGACCGTCCGGGGAGTCGGCTACCGGTTCGCCGACTAGCCGTGCGACGCTTCCGGCTCCAGCTGGCGGCGTGCTTCCTGGGCTTCGCCCTGGCGGCGGCCGGCATCGCCCTGGCGGCCGCCGCGGCGCCTTCGCCGGCAGGCGTGGTCTCTGCCGTGGTCGCGATCTTCGCGCTCGTCCTCGCGGCATCTCGTGCCGCTCGCAGCTGGCTCGCCCGGCACCTGGGGCCGCTCCAGAAGGCCGTCGAGGCGTTGCTGCGGGGCGAGAGACCCGCCCCGAGCTTCGGGGTGCCGAGCCCCTTCGCAGGCCTGGCTCGCGCCGTCGGCGAGCTCGACGCCCATGACCGCGAGACCCTGTCGCGTGTGACCCGCGAGAAGGAGCGCCTCCAGGCCGTGCTCCAGGGCATGGCCGAAGGGGTCCTGGTTCTGGACGAGGCGGGGCGGGTCCTCCTCGCCAACCCCCGGATCGCCGAGCTCTTCGGGTCCTGGGGGCCGGTGGAGGGTCACACGCCGCTCGAGGTGATCCGGCGGGTCGAGGTCGACGAGACCCTCGCGCGCGCCGGGGCCTCGGCCGAGCCGGTGAGCTGCGCGATCGAGCTGCCCGGCGAGCCCGAGCGACACGTCCAGATGCACGCCGTGCGTTTCCCGCGGGAGGGCGAGCCCATCGGGACCGTCGCCGTCTTCCATGACCTGAGCGAGCTGCGCCGTCTCGAGGGGATGCGTCAGGAGTTCATGGCCAACGTGTCGCACGAGCTCAAGACTCCGCTCACGGCGATCCGCGGCTTCGCCGAGACGTTGCAGGATGGCTCCCTCGTCTCCGAGCAGAGAGCCCAGTACGTCGACGTGATCCTCCGCCACGCCGACCGGCTCACGGCGCTCATCGACGACCTGCTGGAGCTGTCCAGGATCGAGGGCCGGCGTCAGCCCCTGCGCGCTGCGGAGCTCTCGCCCGTGGAGACGGCCACGGCGTTGGTGCGGGATCTGAAGCCGCGCTTCGAGGCTCGTGGCCTGGAGGTCCGCGTCGAGGGCTCCGGGGAGATCCGGGCCTGGGCCGATCGTCGCGCCGTCGAGCAGGTGCTCTTGAACCTCCTCGACAATGCGATCAAGTACACGGAGCCCGGCGGAAGAGTGGCGCTGGAGATCCGTGAGCTCCGCGACCGCATCCATGTGGCCGTTCGGGACAGCGGTGTCGGCATTCCGGAGGAGGATCTGCCCCGGGTCTTCGAGCGCTTCTACCGGGTGGACAAGGCGCGTTCCCGGGACCTGGGCGGCACCGGCCTGGGCCTCTCCATCGTCAAGCACCTGGTCCAGGCCATGGACGGTGACGTGGACGTCGAGAGCCGCGAAGGCGAAGGAACGGTCTTCCAGTTCAGCTTGCCCCGCGCCCAGGACGCTTCGGACAACGTCACTCCTTCGTAACGGGATCGTCACCAAGCCCCGGATGGGGCCGGTACGATGGGCCCGACTTTGCGTCGAAGTCACCGGAGGAGATCCCGTGAAGCCTACCCACACGAAGGCGTTGGCCCTGATCGTCCTGGGCTCGTTCGTCACTGCCCCGGCCCTGGCCGAAGAGCCGGTGATCGGTGAGGTCCTGCAGATCCTGAAGGATCGGGGCCTCATCGACGAAGCGAAGCACTCGGAGCTGGTGGCGAAGAACTCCAGCTACGAAGAAGAGCACAAGAGCCTGCTCGGTCGAATCGAATGGTCCGGCGACTTCCGGGCGAGGCTCGAGAACTTCTGGCACTCGGAGGACGGCCTGGGCAGCCAACGGGCGAACCGCACCCGGGCCCGCTACCGCCTGCGACTCGGCGGCAAGGCCAGGATCAACGACTTCACCAAGGTGGTCTTCCGCATCGCGTCCGGGGAGGGCGATCACCGCTCGACGAACCGCACCCTGGGCAAGGGCGACGACTTCGATCCGGACTCGATCTTCATCGATCGGGCCTACATCGAGCTGAAGGCCCCGAAGGGCTGGATCGGCGAGGGCAACGGCCTGAAGCTCCTCGCCGGCAAGACGAAGAACCCGTTCCGCTGGAAGAACGGAAAGGACTACATGCTCTTCGACAGCGACGTCAACCCAGAGGGAGGGGCCCTGCTCTTCGAGACCCAGCCCCTCGAGCGGCTGCGGGCCTACCTGACCGCCGGCTACTACGTCATCGACGAGAACAGCAAGTCGGAGGATCCGCACTTCACGGGCATCCAGGGCGGCGTCGATCTCGACCTCAGCGAGACCCTACGCCTGGGCGGTCGCGCCAGCTGGTACAGCTTCGCCTCGCTCAACCCGGCCTTCCTCGAACGGGCTTCCAACGTGGGAGCCGCTACCGACGACGACTTCAGGGTGCTCGAGCTGGCGGGCTATCTGAAGGTCGAGAGCGTTCCGGACTGGCCGGTGCTCCTCTACGGCCACTACGCCCGGAACGTCGACGCGGGCAGGGTCTCGACCTCTACCGGGAGCGACGAGGACACGGGCTGGGGAGTGGGCGTGGAGCTCGGTGACAAGAAGAAGTTCGCGAAGCTGGGCTTCGGCTACTACCGGCTCGAGGCCAACTTCTTCCCGGCCCAGTTCATCGACAGTGACCTCTTCGACGGCAAGACGAACCGGAAGGGCTTCACCTTCTATGGCTCCCGGCAGATCCTGCCGGGAACGGACCTGAACATCACACTCTTCAAGGGCGAGGAGCTCCACGGCGCGCTGCCCGTCTATGCCAGCTCGGTGAAGGATGCCGACCGGATCCGCCTGCAGACGGACATCGTCGTCAAGTTCTAGACGGGAGCCACGTCCACGCGCGGGACACGGCCCCTGTGTCCCCGAATCCGGGCCCACCCCGCCTCGCACGGGTTGGATGGGGTTCGGAGGGCCGGGGGACATGACCTTCCCAACCCCCACCGGAGGAATCCAGGTGACTCTTCGCTCGACGCCGCTGGCCCTCATTGCCGCGTGCACTCTGGGCTTCGCGGCTCCCTCGCTGGCTCGAGACCAGCTCCGCATCGTCGGATCGTCCACCGTCTTCCCCTTCGCGACCGCCGTTGCCGAGCAGTTCGGCAAGACGACCTCCTTCAGGACACCCGTCGTCGAGAGCACAGGCTCCGGCGGGGGCCTGAAGCTCTTCTGCGCCGGAGTGGGTACGCAGCACCCCGACATCACCAACGCCTCGCGCCGCATCAAGGGCTCGGAGGTCGAGAGCTGCCGCCGCAACGGCGTGACCGACATCGTCGAGGTCAAGGTGGGTTTCGACGGCATCGTGCTGGCCAACTCGAAGAAGAGCGGCCGCTTCTCGCTGACCAAGGAGCAGATCTTCCGCGCACTGGCCAAGCAGGTGCCGATCGACGGGAAGCTGGTCGACAACCCCTACCGGAGCTGGGACGAGATCGACGCGTCCCTGCCCTCGACGCGGATCGAGGTGCTCGGTCCGCCGCCCACCTCGGGCACGCGGGACGCCTTCGTCGAGCTGGCGATGGAGGGCGGCGCCACAGCGATCGCGATGCTCGCCGATCTTCGGAAGAGCGACAAGAAGGCCTTCAGGGCCGTCGCTCATGGGATCCGGGAGGACGGCGCCTACGTCGAGGCCGGTGAGAACGACAACCTGATCGTCCAGAAGCTGGAGGCCAACCCGAGCGCGCTCGGCATCTTCGGCTTCTCCTTCCTCGACCAGAACGCCGACAAGATCCAGGGCAGCGTGGTGGGCGGCATCGAGCCGACCTTCGAGAACATCGCGGCCGGCCAGTACGGCGTGTCCCGCAGCTTGTACTTCTACGTCAAGAAGGCCCACGTCGGCGTGGTTCCCGGAATCCAGCACTACGTGGCCGAGTTCACGAGCGACCGAGCCGCTGGCGAGGAGGGGTACCTGGCGGACAAGGGCCTGATCCCGCTGCCCGAGGCCGAGCGCACGGCGGTTCGGGAGGCGGCCCGCGGGCTCGAGCTGCTCAGCCTCAACTGACCCGACTCCGACCCGGGCGCCCCTCCAAGGGAGCGCCCGGGAACCCAACCCATGCTTCCCCTCACCCTCGCACTGCTCCTGCTCAGCACCGCGGCCTTCGTCCTCGGACGCCGCCGGGCCTTCGCCGTGGTCGAAGGCGAGACGCGGCTTCTCCACTCCCAGCCGGGCAGCTACGGCCAGTGGGTCGCCCTCTGGTGTGCATTGCCCTCGCTCGCCGTGGTGGTGGCATGGTGGCTCCTCGAGCCGGCCCTGATCGAATGGCAGACCTTTGCCGGCGCGCCTGCCGAGGTGGTGGAGCTGCCACCCGAGCGGCGGGAGCTCTTCGCGCGAGACGCGCTGGCGCTCTCGGCCGGGGAGGTGACGAGTTCCGAGCCGGGCCCCGCGCTGCGGGCTGCGGCAGGGCGCATCCAGCGGGTCGAGGGGCTGGGGCAGCTCTCCGTGGGTGGACTGGCCGCGGCCGTCGCACTCATGGGGCTGGGCTGGGCGCGCGGCCGCATCCGGCCGCAGCTGCGCGCCCGAAACCATGTGGAGGCCGTGGCGCGGACGGCGTTGGCGGCCTCGTCGCTGGTCGCGATCCTCGCGACCGTCGGCATCGTCCTGTCGCTGGTCTTCGAAGCCGCACGCTTCTTCGCGCTGGTGCCCTTGGGCGACTTCCTCTTCGGGCTGGAGTGGAGCCCCCAGACCGCCATTCGAGCCGACCAGGTCGGCTCGTCGGGCGCCTTCGGCGCGGCTCCGGTCTTCGCGGGGACCCTCTTGATCACGGCCCTGGCGATGGCCGTGGCCGTACCCGTGGGGCTCCTCGCCGCGATCTTCCTCTCGGACTACGCGACACCCCTCACCCGCGCCTGGGTGAAGCCCTTGCTCGAGATCCTGGCTGGGATTCCGACCGTGGTGTACGGCTTCTTTGCCGCCCTCTCCGTCGGTCCCCTGGTCCGGCAGCTCGGAGAGCGCCTTGGCTGGGAAGTGAGCTCGGAGAGCGCCCTGGCCGCGGGGCTGGTCATGGGCGTCATGATCATCCCCTTCGTCTCGTCGCTCTCCGACGACGTGATTAACGCCGTCCCTCGGAGCCTGCGCGAAGGCTCGCTCGGGCTCGGGGCGACGAAGTCCGAGACGATCCGTCGCGTCGTCCTTCCGGCCGCACTGCCCGGGATCGTCGGGGCCGTGCTTCTCGCCATCTCGCGGGCCATCGGAGAGACGATGATCGTCGTGATGGCGGCGGGCCTGGCCGCGAACCTGTCGGCGAACCCCTTCGAGGCCGTCACGACCGTGACGGTGCAGATCGTCACCCTGCTGGTCGGCGACCAGGAGTTCGACTCCGCCAAGACCCTGGCGGCCTTTGCCCTCGGGCTGGCGCTCTTCCTCGTGACCCTCGGTCTGAACGTCGTCGCGCTGGTCGTGGTGCGGCGCTACAGGGAGCAATATGACTAGCGGAGGGGTCCACTCGGGGGAGGCCGCCAGGCGTCGCCTTCGCAAGCGCCACGCGGCCGAGCGGCGCTTCCGCTTGTACGGCCTGGCCGCGATCGGGTTGGCCCTGGGCGCACTGGTGACGCTCCTCGGCACGGTGGTGGTGCGCGGCCTGCCGGCCTTCTTCGGGTACGAGGTGACTCTCGATCTCCATCTCGATGCTGCCCGGCTCGACCCGCAAGGAGGGCGCCGTCCCGGGGATCTGGGTCGCGGCGACTACGGCCGGGTGGTCAAGGACGCCCTGCGGGCCCTCTTCCCCGAAGTGAAGGGCCGCCGGGAGCGCCGGCGGCTCCACGCCCTGGTCAGCAGTGGCGCGGCCTTCGATCTCCGCGAGCGGGTGCTGGCGGAACCCGATCTGGTCGGCAGCACGATCGCTCTCGCGGTGCCCCTCTCGGACGACGCGGACCTCTTCTTCAAGGGCGGTGTCGATGCCGAGGCCGCCGAGGCCGATCGCCGCCTGAGCGACGCGCAGATCACCTGGCTCCGGGCCCTTCAATCCGAAGGACGGGTCGCACGGCGTTTCTGGACCCGCTTCTTCCGGGCGGGCGACAGCCGCGAGCCCGAGCTCGCCGGTATCTGGGGCGCGCTGGTCGGCTCGCTCTGGACCCTGGGCGTGACGCTGCTGCTCTCCTTCCCCCTCGGTGTCGCGGCTGCGGTCTACCTGGAGGAGTTTGCGCCGAAGGGCCGCCTCACGGACTTCATCGAGGTGAACATCAACAACTTGGCCGCAGTGCCCTCGATCGTCTTCGGGCTGCTCGGCCTGGCGGTCTTCCTGAACCTGTCCGGCCTGCCGCGCTCCGCGCCGCTGGTCGGAGGTCTCGTGCTGGCCTTGATGACCCTGCCGACCGTGATCATCGCCTCCCGTTCCTCGATCATGGCCGTACCCCCCGGGATCCGCGAGGCGGCGATGGGTATCGGTGCGTCGCCGATCCAGGTCGTCGGCCATCACGTCCTTCCGCTGGCCCTGCCCGGCATCCTGACGGGCACGATCCTCGGAATGGCCCGGGCGCTCGGCGAGACGGCACCCCTTCTCATGATCGGCATGGTCGCCTTCATCGTCGACGTGCCGACCGGACCCACCGCACCGGCGACGGTCCTTCCGGTCCAGGTCTACCTGTGGGCCGACAGCCCGGAGCGGGCCTTCGTGGCGAAGACCTCGGGAGCCATCCTCGTCCTGCTAGCCTTCCTCGTTGCGATGAACCTCGCGGCGGTGCTGCTCCGCAGCCGGTTCGAGCGGCGCTGGTAGCAGGTGCCGTGACCACGATCAGCCGACCCGCGGAGCGGAGCCAGCTCTACTTGACGAAGATCACGACGCGCGACCTGAACGTCTGGTACGGAGAGAAGCAGGCGCTCTTCTCGGTGAATCTCGATATCGAGAGGAACCGGGTGACCTCGCTGATCGGCCCTTCCGGATGCGGCAAGTCCACCTACCTGCGCTGCCTCAACCGCATGAACGACGTGATCGAGGGCTGTCGGGTCGAGGGCAAGATCGCCCTCGATGGCGACGACGTCCATGGAGAGGACGTGGATCCGGTGCAGCTTCGCGCCCGGGTCGGGATGGTCTTCCAGAAGCCGAACCCCTTCCCCAAGTCGGTCTGGGAGAACGTCGCCTACGGCCCGCGCATCCACGGTCTGGCAACCGGCCGGGCGGAGCTCGACGAGATCGTCACCACCAGTCTCGAGCGCGCGGGGCTCTTCGCAGAGGTGAAGGACCGCCTCGACGATCCGGGTACCGGGCTCTCCGGGGGGCAGCAGCAGCGTCTCTGCATCGCCCGGGCCATCGCGGTCCAGCCCGACGTCATCTTGATGGACGAGCCCTGCTCGGCCCTCGATCCCATTGCGACGGCCAGGATCGAAGAGCTGATGGAGGAGCTGCGGGCGCGCTACACCATCGTCATCGTGACCCACTCCATGCAGCAGGCGGCGCGCGTCTCCCAACGCACGGCCTTCTTCCACCTCGGCGCCGTGGTCGAAGAGGGGGAGACCGGCAAGCTCTTCACCGATCCGCGAGAGGAACGGACGCGCGACTACATCACGGGCCGCTTCGGCTAGGAGGGAGCACATGACCCGCATCGTGGATCCCGTGCTGGACGATCTCCGCCAGAAGATCCTCCGCATGGGGAGCCTGGCCGAGGCCATCCTCCAGAAATCCCTCGACGCCATCTTCAAGCGCGACGCCGCTCTGGCCCGCGAGGTCAGGATCGACGATCTCGAGATCGATCGCATGGAGCTGGCCATCGACGAGGCCGTGCTCCGCGCACTGGCCACCCAGGCTCCGGTGGCCGACGACCTCCGAAAGGTGGTCGCGATCAAGATGATGGCGACGGACATCGAGCGGGTGGGCGACCTGGCGCGGAACATCGCCAAGAGCGCGCTGCGGCTCTCCGAGGATCCCGCAGGCGAGCTTCCCGACGGGCTGCGCATCCTGGCCGACGAGTCCCGCCGGATCCTCCGGAGCGCGCTCGACAGCTTCAGCCAGTACGACGCGAAGCGGGCCGCCGACGTGCTCGATGACGACGACGTCGTGGACGAGCGCCAGGACGACGTGATTCGCAATGCCATCGCCGGGATCTCCAGGAATCCCGCGCGAACCTCCCAGGAGGTCGACTTCATCCTGGTGGCGAAGAACCTCGAGCGCGTCGCCGACCATGCGACCAACATCGCCGAGGACGTGATCCTGGTGACCGAGGCGCGGAACGTGAAGCACGCCTCGAAGCTGGCAGCGGATCCGGGGGCTGCCGAAGGAGACGGAGATGGCTGAGGAGAAGGGCACCGCGAGCTTCGCGGCCAGCGAGGAGGCCCTCCACGCGGAGGCGAGCGAGATCGCGGGCTACGACGACTTCGGAGACCCCTCGTACCTCGAGGGGCTTCGGGCGCTGCTCGCCGCGTTGGACGAGGCGAAGAACCTGAGCGACCTCGGCCGCATGATCCTGCGGCGGCAGATCACCACCTCGCTCGCGACGAGGCTGCGCTGCGAGCAGCGGCTCAAGGAGCACCCGGAGGTGGTGGATCTCCCCGTCGAGCGTCCCATCTTCATCACCGGCCTGGTGCGCACGGGCAGTACGGCGCTCCACTACCTCATGGGACGGGACCCGGGCATGCAGGTGCTCGAGTACTGGCTCTCGGCAGAGCCCCAGCCCCGGCCACCGGTCTCGGAGTGGGCCGATCACCCGGACTACAAGGCCGCCGCGGCCAACCTCGACTTCCTCTACAACACCACGCCCGACCTGATGGCCGTGCACGAAATGAAAGCCGAGTGGCCCGAGGAGTGCGGCCACATCCTGGCCCAGAGCTTCACCGACGATCGCTTCGAGTGCAGCGCCTCGCTGCCCGGCTATTGCGAGTGGTATCACCACACGCCGCATCCTGGCGCCTATCGGCGCCATCGCCAGATGATCCAGCTAGTGGGCAGCACTTCGCCCGACATGCGCTGGCTGATCAAGTACCCGGTGCACTTGCGCCAGCTTCCCGCCCTCTTCGACGCCTATCCCGATGCCTGCATCGTGCAGACCCATCGCGACCCGCGCACCGTGCTCGCCTCGTACACCAGCTTCCTGGCACGCATCCGCCGCATGCACGAGGTCGAGGTGGACGAGGCCCTGATCGCACGGGAGCAGCTCGAGAGCTGGGGGGTCGCAGCGGACGACGGCGTGGCCTGGCGCAAGGAGCACGGCGACGGCCAGTTCTACGATCTCCACTTCGCCGATTTCATGGCCGACCCCGTGGGCTCGGTGAAGCGCATCTATGCCCACTTCGACCAGACCCTCTCGGCCGAGGGCGAGACCGCACTCCGGGCCTGGGAGGCGGAGCATCCGCAGGGCAAGCACGGCGGGCACCGCTACCAGCATCGCGACTTCGGGGTCAGCGAGGCTCAGATCCTGGATCGCTTCGAGGGCTACCTCGACTACTTCGACATGCGCCCCGACGCCGCGGGCTGAAAGGGGAGGCCCTCGATCATGCAAGCGCCCTTCGAACGCAAGCCCCGCACGGACGAGGAAGGCTCGCTCCTCGAGCGTGCCGCACGTCTGCTCCCGGCCGCCGCCAAGACCGCCACCATGTCGCTCGATGGGCAGATGGTCATTGCCGAAGCGCACGGCTCGAAGATCGTGGACCGCAGCGGCAACGAGTACATCGACTACCTGCTGGGCTCGGGGCCCGTCTTCCTGGGTCACGCGCACCCCGTGGTGGTGGCCGCCGTCCAGGCCGCTGCGCCCCAGGGATCGAGCTACATGCTGCCGGGCGAGGACTCGATCCTGCTGGCCGAGGAGATCGTCCAGGCCACACCCTGCGCCGAGCGCATCACCTACGGCAGCACCGGCACGGACGCGGTCTACTTCGCTCTCCGGCTGGCCCGTGCCTTTCGCGGCCGCGAGAAGATCCTGAAGTTCGAGGGGGCCTATCACGGTCAGGCCGATTCGATGCTGATGAGCAACCAATGGACCAGGACTCCCGAGGCCTTCCCAAAGCCCTCGCCCAACTCGCTCGGCATCCCCGGGCATTGCGAGGAGGAGGTGCTGGTCGCCCCCTGGAACGACATCGAGCAGACTGCCCGGCTGATCGCGAAGCACCGCGACGAGCTCGCCTGCGTGATCTGCGAACCGATGCAACGCACCCTTCCGCCGCGCGGCCGCTTCCTCGCGGATCTGCGCGAGATCACCCTGGAGGCCGAGATCCCGCTGATCTTCGACGAAGTGGTGACCGGCTTCCGGCTCGGCTACGGCAGCGCCCAGGGCTACTACGGGGTCACGCCGGATCTCTGTGCCCTGGGCAAGTCGCTCTCGGGCGGGCACCCCATCTCGGTGGTGGCCGGCAAGGAGGACTTCATGGTCTTCGCCGAGGGCGTCCGCAAGATCACCGGGGACTACGTCTCGCTCACGGGGACCTTCAGCGGAAACCCGATCTCCTGCGCCGCCGGTCGCGCCGTGCTGGGCGAGCTGCGCAGGGAAGGCGCCTACGAGACGCTCTTCGAGCGGGGCGAGCGGCTTCGTCAGGGCCTCAAGAAGAGCTTCGACGAGGCGGGGATCGCCGTGCAGATCACGGGTGAGCCCCCCGCCTTCGAGCCCTGGTTCAGCGACGAGCCCGTACTGGACTTCCGCTCCTCCCAGCGCGCGGACATCGGCCTGGGCCACCGCTTTGCCCAGGCGCTCTTCGAGCGCGGCGTGATCAAGGGCCACGAGAAGTTCTTCGTCTCCATGGCCCACAGCGACGCCGACATCGACTTCACCCTGGACGCCGCCCGCGATGCCATCGCGGAGCTGGCCCGGGCCCGCTGAGGCGCCATCGCGAAGCTGGACCGGGGCCGCTGAGCGTCGCGCAGGGCTCCGGGAGCCCGCCCTCGCGGCGCTACACGCTGACGGGTACCGTCCGGGTCACGCTGCGGCAGGGGGGCGGGCAGGTGGAAGAGGAGACCGGGACACCCGTTCCGGAGCGCTTCGTGGACCTGCTGGGTCCCGCCGTGCGCCAGGCGGCCGCCGTGGCCCGGGCCCTCGAGGGCCGCGTCGAGAACCGCCCGAAGGCCGATCAGGCGAGTGCCCAGAAGGCCGCGCTCACCCTGGCGGATTCGGCGGCGCAGGAGGCGGTGCTGACGGCCCTGCTCGAGCACTTTCCCGGGGTGTGCCTGGCCGCGGAGGAAGACACGGCGAGCGTCGCCAGCTTCCCTTCCGAGGCGCCCGCCCAGGTGGTGATCGATCCCATCGACGGCACCTTGCACTCCTACCTGGAGGCGCGCGGTCCCTACTCGTGTCTGGTCGGTCTCGCCGTCGCCGGTCGCTACGAAGCCGCCCTGGTCGGCTTGCCGAGGGAGGGCTTGTTCTTCGACGGTGTGCGCGGCGGAAGGGCGCGCCGCACCCGGCCGCGCGGCGTCTCCCGCGCCTGGCGGGCCGAGCCGACGGGCTCGGGGATCATCGTCTCCCACGAGCTCCCGGAGCAGGCGGTCGAAGAGCTGCGCAGCGCGGGCTACGAGATCTGGTTCGGCAGCGGGGGTGCGATCGCCGTGGCGCCCCTGATCCCGGGCTTTCGCGCCGGTCTCCGCTTCAACCCGGCGCACGAGAGGATCAGCACCCGGGGTCGCATCGGAGTGCTGGTCACCCGCACGGCGGGAGGCCACGCCTGGGCGGAAGATGGCCGGGACTTCCCCGACACGCTCGACGAGCCCGCCCGCGCCCTCGCCGTGGCCGCCGAGCCGACCGAGAGAGAGCGTCTCCTGCGGGTCCTGGAGGGGGTGATGTAGGCAGCCGATCGGCAGCCCCATCCCCCGAGGGT
>NYZB01000062.1 GCA_002687015.1 Deltaproteobacteria bacterium | reverse complement strand
GGCTCGCCGGTCTCGCGGTGGAACAGGAAGGTGTGGCCCGTCTTCGTGAGCTGGGCGACCGCGGGGATCCGCTCGCCGCCCCGAACCAGCTCGAGCAGGTTGGGCGGCGAGGGCAGGTCGCGGTCCCAGATGTCGTGGCGGACCACCTGGTAGTGCCAGCGCCGCTCGCCGGTGCGCGCGTCCAGGGCCAGGAGCGTGTTGGCGTAGAGGTTGTCGCCCGCGCGCTCACCGCCGAAGAAGTCCGGCGTGGCCGAGCCCGTTGGGACGAAGGCGAGGCCGCGCTCGGTGTCCACGCTGATCCCCGCCCAGGCGTTCGCGCCGCCGACACTCTGCCACGCGTCGGGCGGCCAGGTCTCGTAGCCGGGCTCGCCCGGGTGGGGGATCGTGTGGAAGATCCAGCGGATCTCCCCCGTGCGCACGTCGAAGGCGCGCACGTGGCCGGGGGCTGCGCCGACGGCCTCGTTCACACGGCCGCCCAGGATCAAGAGGTCCTCGAAGAGCGTGCCCGGAGTGGTCGCCAGGACGCCCATCAGCGGGTCGTCCACCTCGCGGCCGAGGCCCAGGCGCAGGTCCACGACGCCGTCGTCCCCGAAGCTCTCGATCAGGCGCCCGGTGCGCGCGTCGACGGCGTGCAGGTAGTTCCCCGCTCCGAACAGGATCCGCTCGTCGTCGCCGTCCTCCCAGTACACGGCGCCCCGGCTCGGCGTCCAGGCCTTGGCCGCCACATCGGGCTGGAAGCTCCACAGCTCCTCGCCGCTCGCGGCATCCAGGGCGAAGAGGCGAAGGGAGGGCGAGGTCCCGTAGAGCACGCCCTTCACGACCAGCGGATTGAACTGGATCTGGGAGGTGTCGTGCTCCGACCTCCCGCCGGCGTCGTAGCGCCAGGCGAGCTCGAGGTTGGCGACGTTGCCGCGGTCGATCTCGTCGAGGGGCGAGTGGTGATCGACCGTGCGGCTTCCGAGGTAGGTGCGCCACTCGCGCTCGGCCGGCGCGCTACGGGCGCGCGCCGCCTGGAGGGCCGCCGAAGGCCCGGGGTCGGCCGGCGCGCAGGCCAGCAGGCCGACGGCCGCGAGCAGGCAGGTCGGATCGCTCCCCTTCAACGTCGGCTCAGCTCCGCACCGCAGTCCATCGCGTGGTCGGGAAGTCCTGGACCTCGTCGATCTCGGTGAAGCCGAGGTCCCCGAGGAGAGCCGTCAGATCGAGGCGGTGGAACGCGTCGAGGAAGGGCTCGTAGACGAAGTGGGCCAGGGCGCGGAAGTAGAGGCCCCGCCATCCCCGGCGAAGGAGCAGGCGGCGCGCGGGGGTCCGCCACTGCTCGTGGCCCGGGTCGGTGATCACCAGCCTCCCGCCCGGCTTCAGGATGCGGTGGCACTCGCGAAGTGCAGCCTCCGTCGCTCGGGGAGGCAGCTCGTGGAAGAGGAAGCAGGCGCTCACGCCCTCGAAGCGAGCGTCCGGGAAGCCCGTCTCCTCGGCCACGCCCTGGACGAAGCGGACGCCCGGGTAGCTCCGGGCGGCGTGCTGGAGGAGGTAGGGCGAAGGATCGAGGCCCCAGACCTCGGTGTCGCCGTGCTCGGCGATCGCGCCCGCCGCGTGGCCCGCGCCGCAGCCGAGATCGAGCACCGAGCGGCAGCCGGCCAGGGCGTCGGCGCCGGCCTGCCAGCGGCTCTTCATCAGCCCCAGCATCACGATGTCGAAGCCGGTGCTGTAGCCGTGGGTGACGTGCTTCGAGTAGTTGCCGTTCGGGAGGCTGTGGAACTCCTGGAGCGCGTAGCGGGGGATCCGGTCGGCGCCCGGGAGGGGCTCGGGCAGGGTCACCCGCTCGTGGGGTCCGCGCAGGACGCGGACGGCCATACGCCAGAGCGCCGGGACGCGGCGAAGCGTCAAGGCGTCCGGCCAGGCGTCGGGCAGCTCGCAGTCATTCCATGCGACGACCTGGGGGTCGTTCTCCACGGTGCTCGGCACCTCCTCTCCGCGGCGCACGCGCCGCGACCGCCTGATGGTGCACCCGGCCCACCCGCTTCGCCACGCCCCGTTGGGAGGGGCCCGCGAGACCGAAAGGGCCCTTTCTCGGCGCGCTTCACGATAGGCTCTCGGCAGGGAGGTTTCCGATGCGGCGAGCGATGGCACTCCTGGCCTCCCTGCTCTGCGGTGCCTCCCTCGCGGCGGCGGCTCCGCCCAAGGACCGGGTCACCAACCCGAAGCCGGCGCTGGGCGGGGCGCCGGCCGAGAAGCCCGACATCCCGGTAGAGCGCGTGCCCGAGTCGATCCGCGGGCGGCGGCCGGCGCCGGTTCCCCAGAAGCCCGAGCCCGGGCTGCGACCCGAGCCCCGCATCGAGAAGCCCAGCCTCGGTGCCCGCTGCGGCCCGGGCGTCTGGCCCCTCCACTTCGAGTTCAGTGCCGACCCGCTCGTGATCTGGCCCGGGGACACCCTCGTGTTGCGCTGGCGCACGGTGGGCGCGGGCAACACCCAGTGGCGCGATCCCGTCCACCTCACGAATGGGGCGACGGGCCGTCGGGAAGCCGTCGCAGCCGTGTCGACGCTGCGTATCGCGGGCCGGGCGCTGCACGAGCCCGAGACGACCTTCGCGCTCGAGACGACCTGCAAGCGCAAGGAGCTCCGGGTCGCGGTCGCGCCAGCCCCGAACCTGACGGCCCTCGCCCCCTCGCCCTACGTCTGCCGCGTGCAGGAAGGCCCGGACGACTGCCCCGGCACCCTCGAGCTGCGCGGGAGGGACTTCGGCGCCCGGCAGCTCCCGGGCGCAGCGGTATCCCTCTGGCTGGACCCGGCCTACAGGTTCGCCCTGCGGGTTCGCAGCTGGTCCGACGGGCGCATCCTGGTCGAGATGCCCAGCGAGATGCGCAATGGCCGCTGGTACGTCCAGGTGAGCCAGGGGATGGACCGGAGCCGACGGCGAGATTCCGCGGCACGAAGCTTTGAGGTCGAATACCAGGCCCGAGCGCCCGTGGTCGAAGGTCGGCCCGCGCCCCGCCCCGGTGGCTTCGGCGGGGGCGCGCGCGTGTCGGGCGGCGGGAGCGACCCGGAGGACGAGAGCTGCGACGAGGGCGCGGCCTGCACGGTCGAGCCGCGCGCCTGCAGCGGGCGCCCGGGCTTCGAGGTGGCGGGCACCGTGCGCTGCCGAAGCGGCCGTTCCGAGTGCGTGGCCAGCGAGGGCGTGGACTACTGCTCTTCGTGCGGTGGGATCTGCGGCGGCTGCTCCGGGGACTCCTGCTCGGAGACCTCCCACTGCGCGCCGGGCTCGATCTGCCGGCGAGAGCACGGCCCGACGGGCAGCGCCAACCGCTGTGCGTCCATCCGGGATACGAGCGTCCCATTCAGCCAGCCCTGCACGCACATTGGCGGCTTCTGCTGGACCCCGGACGAGCTGGGGACGGACGCGAGCGCCACGATGATCTGCTCCGAGGCCCGCTAGCAAGGAAAGGGGTGAACCGGATTGCGGCCCGGCGTGACCCACGGCTCATGGAAGCGAGCCACACCCGCCCCGTCCTGGTCGAGTATCCGGTCCGCCTGAGCCTCGCGCAGATCGCCGGCATGATCGGCGCGATCGCGCTCGTGGCGGCCGGGATGGCCTGGCTGGCCCATGGCAACGAGCGCGGGCTCTCGCTCTGGCGCCTGATCGAGCTGTCCCCGGAGCAGGCGACGCTCTTCTACTCCGCGTTCGCGGCGGTGCTCGGTCTCGCCGTTCTCCCCGCAGCGTGCGCGCTCTCCGTCCGCACCCTCCAGCTCGCGCAGCGCCTCGCCTTCGTCGAAGGAGGGGTGCTCCTGCCCGCTTCTCCCTGGTCTCGCGAGGAGCGGGAGATCCGCTTCACCGAGATCGAGGACCTCTGCGTCGTCGAGATCAACAAGGAAGCAGTGGCCACGCTCACCGTGGGCGGCCGAAAGCTCCGCATCGGTCGAAGCTGGCTGCCGACACCCTCGGCGTTCGACGACGTCCTGGTCCGTCTGCAGCGGGGCATGGCCCAGGCGCGCGAGTTGGCCATCGGCTAGCTCGGTGGCCGGTGCCGCCTCGTCCAGCGCCCGCTCAGCAGCCATCCGATCATCAGGATCGCGTTGACCAGGGCGTAGGCCAGGTTCGCGATCCACATTCCGGTGGCACCGAAGTCGGTCCGGGTCAGGTAGAGCGCCAGTGGGATGCCCAGGGTGGCGGCGACCGTGATCGAGATGATCATCGGCGAGTTCATGTCGCCGGCCGCCTGGAGGGATCGGAACGAGGCGAAGTAGAGGCCGTAGAAGCCCAGGATGATGGAGCTGTAGACCAGGTACTCGGCGGCCAGGCGGGCGACCTCCGGATCCTCGGTGAACAGATCCACCAACGTGTGCCGGAGCAGGAAGATCGCGATGGCCGCCGGCCACATGGCGGCCAGCTCGACTGCGAAGGAGACCCGGATCGAGCGCCAGGCGCGCGAGACGGAGCCCGCGCCCAGGTTCTGGCCGACCATCGTGGCGCAGGCGTTGGCGATGGGAAAGGCGACCATGATCGGCAGCATCTCGATGCGCAGGCCGATCGTGTAGGCGGCCTGCACCTCGCCGCCGAGCCGGCCCGCGAGGCTCATGAAGAACACCACGATCGTGCTGCGCGCCAGCATGTGGAGGGCCGGCTGCCAGGAGAAGCGCAGCAGGGTCGCCATGGCCGCGGGGTCGGGCCGGAGGTGGCGGGCGCGCAGGTGCACCCGCGCCCCGCCGCGGAAGAGCGCAGAGAGCAAGACGACCAGCCCCGCCAGGCCTCCGATGCCGGTGCCCAGCGCGATGCCGTCGATGCCCATGGCCGGGAGCCCGAAGTGCCCGAAGGCCAGGGCCCACTCGAAGACCAGGGCCAGGGGCGCCTGCACGAAGCTCGCGATCATCGGCGTCGTGGTATCGCCCGCCCCCGAGAGCACGGCCGTGCCCAGCTGCACGAAGATGGCCGTGGCCAGGAAGGGGAAGGCGATGCGCACGTAGCTCGTCCCCAGCTCGATCACCGTGGGATCCGTGGCGACCAGCGAGACCAGGGGCTCTGCCGCGAAGAGCCCGAGGAGGGTGACCACGAGCCACACCACCGTCCCCATGAGCAGGGTCTGGCCGGCCATGTGCTCGGCCCGTTCGATCGCCCCCTCGCCGACCGAGCGCGCCACGAACATCTGCGTCGCCGTCATCAGGCCCATGGTCAGGAGGAAGATGATCTGCCGCAGGGTCTGGTTGGTGGCGCCGGCCGCGGCCAGGGACTCGGGGCCGAGCTGGCCGAGGAAGTAGAGGTCGACCATCTGGAAGAGGCCCATGGCCGCCACCGAGGTGAGGATCGAAGGCACCGCGAGGACCAGGATCGAGGACAGCAGGCTGCCCTGCGTGTGGTCGTGGTCGCGCCAGCGCGTCCAGAGCGAGCCGCTGCTCGATGCGTCGCCGCGTCCATCGGGGTCGGGCGCGGGTGCGGTCGGCGGCATTGGCGCATGCCAGAGTCGCACAGGCCCGCCCCTGCGCCACACGGCAGGGCAGGCGCCGGGCCGGGTTCAGGACTTCCTGGTGTACGATGCCCGCCCGGAGGTCCCCATGCCCGACATGCGCTTCAACCACATGGAGCTGACGCTGGCCAAGGGCGAGCTGACCGCCCATCGCGAAGAGATCCGCAGCTTCTACCAGGAACTCCTGGGCTGGGAAGGGCTCGACGTGCCGATCCTGAAGCAGACCGGCCTGCTGCTGCGCACCGATCCCGAGACCAGCCAGTTCATTCTCGTCACCCAGGTGGACGAGCCCCTGCAATCGCCCGGCTTCGATCACCTGGGCCTGATCTACGAGACGCGCGCCGAGGTGGATGTGCTGCTCGAGCGCTGCAAGAAGTGGCAGGCGCGCGACGATCGCGTGCGGATCAAGGAGTACGAAGACCTGGAGACGGGTGGGGGGACCGTCCACGCCTTCTACGTGAAGTTCCTGCTGCCGATCTGGTTCGACATCCAGTGCATGGAATGGGCGGAGGGCCAGGCACCGGCGAAGAGCTGGCACTACGCATGAACGAGGAGACGCCGTGAACGTCCTGCGATTCCTGCTGATCGGTCTGGTGGTGCTGCTGGCCCTCGGCTGGGTCGGGCAGCGCCACCTGCTCGGGCGCGAGGCCGTGCCCGAGACCTCGACCTACGAGCTCGACCTGGCCGCCGTGCGGGCCGCGGCCGGCAGCCAGCCGGGCGCCAGGCCCCAGCGCGTGAACGAGGAGCTGATCGCCGAGTCCGGCATGCCACGGGCCGCCATCTTCGCCGGCGAGTCCTTCGACCCCTGGCCGATGGTGCACCGCTCCTTCCAGCTCGTCTGGGAGGACCGCAGCCTCGTGATCGACGCCGCCATGGGCCGCGAGATGGCCGAGCAGATGGCGTTCGGCGACCCGCCGGTCTTCCACGAGGAGGCCTACGCGCGCATGCAGCAAGGCATGGAGCGGGCCGAGACGATCGTCTTCACCCACGAGCACCAGGATCACATCGATGGGGCCGCGAGGGGGAACACGGCGGCGCTGAAGGGCAGGGTGCGCTTCAACGTGGCGCAGAAGGGGAATCGCACGGCCCTCGAGCTCGTCTCGATGCCCCTCGATCTCCTCGAAGGCGCCCCCGCACTTCCCCCCGGCCGCTACACCCCTGTGGCCCCCGGCGTCGTGCTGATCGAGGCCGCGGGCCACACCCCGGGCAGCCAGATGGTCTACGTCGCCCTGCGGGACGGCCGCGAGCTGCTCTTCCTCGGCGACGTCGCCTGGCACATGCGCCAGATCGAAGAGCTCCACTACCGGCCGCGCCTCATCACCGACCTCTTCCTCGGCGAGGACCGCGCCGCCGTGTTGGGCCAGTTCCGCACCCTCCACGAGCTGAACCAGACCGGCGAACTTGAATTCGTCGTCTCCCACGACGCGGATCAGCGCAAGAAGCTCCTCGACGCGGGCGTGATTGGCGGCCGCTTCGAGCTCTGAGGAGCCGGAGGGTGCCGCACGAGCTCACTGCGTTTCGCAAGGCGGATCTACTTCAGTTCCGACGGCGTCTCCCACTTCGGTAGCATGGGGAAGATGGCTCGGTGGCTCCCGCGGGGCGGACCCGCGGCCGTAGCCGAGCTGCAGGTCCGCCCCGCCGCGCCCACCGGAGGGCCCTGTGCTCACGCTCTACGACAACCCGTTCAGCCCCTTCGCCCGAAAAGTCAGGTGGCCCATCGAAGGGGTCTTCCTCTGCCATGGCGAGCTGATCGAGGAGAAGGGCCGGGAGGTCGTCGCCCAGGTCGCCGATGCGTTGCTGGAAGAAGTCCGAGGCCGCAGCTCCGTGAGCCGCGCTCTCTTCGAGCGGCTCGCC
>NYZB01000061.1 GCA_002687015.1 Deltaproteobacteria bacterium | reverse complement strand
GGGGGGTGCGGCTCGACCCGGCGTCTTCGGGGCGGTGGGTCGCGGGGGGGCGGCGCTCGGCGAGAGACCTCGTCAGGCGGGCGCGGGAGCGGCCTGGGGGGCGGGGGCATGCGGTGGCGTGGCCGCGGACCTGGCTGTTGCAGGAGGGGTGGCGCGCAGGCGGGGGGCTACTCGATCCAGCGGAGTGCCCGGGCTGAGCCAGGGAGCGGCATCCGACGACCTCGCCAGCCTGGATACGCCCCGCTCCGCGGCCGGCGCACCCCGCACCAACGCCCTCCTTCCCTCACCAACCTTCCGGCAACCACCCTATCCATCCCGCGGCGGTCTGGCGGTGAGCGGGCGTTCGCGGGGGCGGCGGGGTAGGAGTCGCCTCGGGGTCTCGGATGTCGCTTCTGCCGCGCAGACTCCTAGCTGCCCGGCTCCGCGGACACCTCCGGCTCCGAGCCCTGCGCCGGACCGCCCCCGATCCGAACCAGCTCGAGCTCCTTGCCGCCGAGGTCTCGCGCGACCTCGAGGTCCTCGCCGCTCTCGACTCGCCGGCGGATCTCGGTCACGGTGAGGCCCTTGGAGCCCACCACGATGTCGCCGTTCTCGAAGCCGTGGTGAGCCGCCCAGCTGCCCGGCCTCACTCTCCATACCAGGAATTGACCGGGCTCCGCTGGCATGAAGAAGGCGCCCAGCTCCTTGACCAGCGACCACTGGACCCCGAACAGGGTCGGTTCCGGATCCCCGCTCCGCTTCAGCCAGATCCGCTTCCGCTTGTAGTCGATTCGCAGGACGAACTGCCGCAGCACGTCGTAGCCCACGACCGAATCACTGGGCCCGGCCTGGTTGTACCAGCCCTTCGGTGCCACCTCCAAGGGGAGAGGCCCCAGATCGAAGCCGGCCCAGCGGACCTTCTCCGCCTCCATCAGGCGGACCTCCATGGGCCCGAGGACGGTGCCGGCGGTGCCAAAGGACTCGAGAGAGTCGACATCGATGTCGGCCTTCCGCGCGGCCTTGCCAGACAGCACGAGAGTGCCTGGGGCTCCCGTATCCAACATGACGCGCGCCTTTCCCTCGTCGATCTCCACGTCCACGATGATGCGGGTCCCCGCGCGCTTGAACTTCGTGACGACTTCATCGGGTGCATCGACCTCATCCGGCAGACGGAACTGCTTGGAATCGAGGAAGCGAACTCTCTTGCCGGGGTAGTCGAGCTCCAGGATGTAGTCGTCGAGGAAGCTTCCTCCCAGGAGCCCGTACTCCCAGCCGGTCTTGGACCCCGTGTCGCTGGACGCGGTGTCCACCCAGAACTGGATGTCGCGCCCGAGCCGCGTGGCCTTGCGGTAGGGGGTGCCCTTTGCGGGTCGGACGGTCACGCCGAGCTGACGAGCCATCAGGGGCGTCACCATGTTGTCGCTGGCCCCGGTGTCCAGGAGCATAACGAGGGGCCTCTGGCCCTCCGGCGCCAGGTCGACCATGACCCGGGTCGGGTAGCCCTCGAGCATCGGCAGGTCCCCGACCACGGCTTCGGCGGGCGGCTGCGGAGCGCCGGGAGGGTCGGCATCCTCGGCTGACCCTGCGTGGGCGGCCGAGCCCAGAACGGAAGCCACCACCACGCACGCCAGCCAGATCATCGCCTACTCCTCCTCCGCGCTCCCCGCTTCCAGAGTCTGCTCCATCGGCGCCTCTTCCGCGGCCTCTTCTTCGGCGGGCTCCTCGATGGGCTCCTCTTCCGCGACGAAGTGGTTCCGGAAGGCCTCGAGGTTGACCGGAAGGTGCTCGGCCAGGCTCTCCTCGAGCCAGTACACGATCGGATCGTCGGGGCGTTGCGCCGCAAGGCCCCGGCCCGGCTCGAGGCGACCCAGGTGCAGCTCGGCGAGGGTCACTCCGGGAAGGCCCTCCTCCCCGGCCGCGCGGATCCGGAGCAGGGCGTTCGGAGGCGCCAGCCCCATTCCGGAGAGCTCGTCCCCGCCCATCGTCTCGGCGGCGATGTCCACGGCCTCCAGGCTCGAGAGCTCGGAGACCAGGCGACTGGCCTTGCCCGGGGCGAGGGCCTGCGGACTGCTCGTCCAGGTGCCGCTCGGGTCCTTCGCACCGGTGACCGTCACACTCCCCTCGCCCTCCCGGAAGACGAGCTCGAAACTGCTCGCGTCCGCGCTGGTGAAGCGGGTCAGCTCCTTGAACCGGAACGCCACGACCGCGCGAGGGAAGTCGTCGTAGCGGACCTGGGCGATCTCGTAGACGAGCCCTTCCCGCCCCCGCACGATGCGAGTCTCCCCTTCGCCCGCCGCCGCGACGGCCAGCTCGGCCAGGGGGCCCTCTCCTTCGCCCCTCAGCACGACGCGGTAGGCAGGGGCGTCGAGGGCCGCGCCCGTCTCCTCATCAGGAGCATCGCGGTAGCCCTCGGCGCGCAGGAAGCCCAGATCCGAGAGCAGGCCCTCCAGGGTGCCCGCATCGGCATCGGCGTCGAGGGGTTCCTGCAGGCGCCAGCCGAGCTCGCCCTTCGCGAGGCTCACTCCACCTCCCTGCCAGGCCACCTCGATGCCGGTTACGGCATCGCGATCGAAGGAGAGCACCTTCGCATCGCGCAGGTCTTCGAGCGACTTCTTCAGGGCGCCGGTGCGATAGGTGGCGACCGTGTAGACCCGCGCGTCGCCGGGCTCGGCCACGTAGGTGTTCGTGCCCGTCGGCGTGGCGTCGCCGAGGATCAAGGCGTAGCTCTCCTCCCCTGCCCGGGCCGTGACCGTGGGCTCGCCGGACAAGCCGTAGTTCTCGAGGGGCTCGGGATCCTCGTAGACCGCCTCGGTCACGAGGTCGGCCACGGCACCCGCGGCCGCATTGGCGGCGCTCGCATCGGCGGGCACGTCCAGGGGCGCCCTGAGCCGCCAACCCTCTTCCGAACGCACCAGCCTGGCGGTCTGCTCGTCGCTCGTCAGCAAGCTGAGCTCGGTCAGGTCTTCGGCGACGAGCTCCGGAAAGACCTGCTTGGCGGTCTGCTCGGCATCGGCGCGTTCGTCCGCGCCCTCGACCTCGTAGAACCAGACGAAGGCGCCGAGGGCCGCCACCACCGCCGCCAGCAAGAGCGTGACGCGAGGGCTCATCGAAGCTCAGCGTCCCGGAGCGCGGCGTCGACGCCACCAGACCAACACCCCGAGCACCGCAATCGTCTCGGGCAAGACGAAGAGGGAGGCGTAGCGCAGGTCGAGGAAGTCTTCGGTGTCGAGCTTCAAGCGGCTCGCGACACCGGTCTTGGGGCGGATGGAAATCGACTCGACGTCGCCCAGCAGCCAGTTGACCGAGTTCACGAAGAAGTCGCGGTTCAGGTAGGCACCGAGCAGCTGGTTGGAGGCGAAGTCCGTGTCGCCGACGACCACCATGCGCGCGGGCGTTGCGGCGGGCTCTCCCTCGGCCGGCTCGGCGGCGTCGAGACGGATCGTGCCGGCCACCGCCAGGGTGACGGGACCCTCCGTGTCGGCCTCGTCGAGGGCCACCTCGCTGGTCGCCTCGAGCCGCGCCAGGTCCGTCTCCGCCCAGGAGTCGGTGCCCGTGCGCACCAGGGATTGGAAGGCCCCCGCGGCCTCTTCGGAGGCCTCCACGCTGCGGGCGAACTGGTAGAGGGTGTAGCCGCGCAGATCGTCGCTGATCGGATGGGGGCCGTAGTCCCTGGCGAAGGGTGTGGTCGGGGAGCCGACCATGCCGCCGACGAGGTCGACGACGACGTCGTCCCCGACCACGACGCCCCAGGTCTCGAGGCGCTCGTAGAGATCGGTGTTCGCGCGGGGGTCGAGAAGCACCAGGAGGGCGCCGCCGAGCTTCACGTAGCCCTCGAGAGCCTCGTGCTCCACGTCGAGGAAGGGGCGGGTCGGACCGGCCAGGACGACCACGTCGGCGTCCTCCGGAACCTGGCCCACGGAGGCGAGCAGCAGGGTCGCGACCTTGTAGTTCTCGTTCGTGAGCGCCTCGGCGGCGAAGGCGAAGCCTCCCGCCTCGTCGGCACCCTCCCCCTCGCTCGGCCGCTCGTTGTGGCCGACCACGAAGTAGACCTTCTTCTGCTCCTGACGGCTCAGCTTCACGATCGCGTTGGTGAGCGCATCCTCGGTCAGCTCCCGCACGTCGACCGACTCCTCGCCCAGCTCGACATGGAGCAGCCCCCCTTGCAGGCGATCGGGAGCCACCCCGAGCTCGCGCAGGCGTCCGGGCTGCCGCTCGGGGTCGACGAACTCGACCTTCACCCGGTCCGAGGCGAAGGTGTAGCGATCGAGCAGCTCCTTCGCGGGGATGGCGGCCAGGGGCGAGTAGAGGCCCGTCACCTGGAGATCGCTCTCCAGCCCGGCCAGCAGCTTCTCGGTCTGGCCCGAGAGCGAATGCTCCTCACCCGTCGTCCAGTCCCAGTGGGTGTGGTAGCGCGTCGACAGGAAGGCCAGGAGCGCGAGCAACGCGACCATGAGCCCGGCCGAGAGGACCGCGCTGGTGCCGTACTTGCCGGCCCGGCGCGCCTCCCCGGTCTTCAGGCGCTCCCGGAAGGCCTCCATATTGAAGGAGAGAGCCACCGTGAGAAGCGCCAGCCCCACGACCAGGTTGCCGATGCTCCAGAAGAGCTCGCTCCACAGCAGCACGGGCCCCGAGAGGAGCTGCATGAGGAAGGACAGCACCGAAAAGACGATGGCGACCGCGCCCAGCCAGCCGAGAAGCCCCGACCACGCGCGCATCAGCGCCACCTCACGGATTCGACGGAGGTCTTGGTGAGCACCAGGAAGGTTCCGATCATGAAGACGAAGTAGGCGAGATCCCGAGTGTCGACGAGACCCCGCGCAAGCTTGTCGAAGTGATCCGAGGTGGAGAGCCAGGTGAGCACACCCGACAGCCGGGAGGCCGTGCCGGCCGCCCCCTCGGCCACGCCCAGGTCGGCCACCACCGAGAGGAGCCACAGGATCAAGAGCAGGGCCAGGGCGAGGAAGAAGGCCACGAGCTGGTTCCGGGTCAGCGACGAGCTGAAGGTGCCGACGGCGGCGTAAGTGAGCCCGAGCAGCCAGAGGCCCAGCAACCCGGCCCACATCTGCAGGCCCTCGGGGTTCGGATCGGCCAGATCGAAGCCCGAGAAGATCAACCCGAGAACCGGCGTCCCGGCGTCGAGGAAGAGCAGCGCGGGGAAGAGAGCCATCATCGCGATCAGGATCGTGACGAAGGCCGCCGCCGCCAGGAACTTGCCGAGGACGAGCTCCCACATGGTGAGCGGGCTCGTCATCAGGAGCTCCTGGGTTCCGTTCGTCTTCTCGTTCGCGAACAGGCCCATCGTGATGCCCGGAATCAGGAACAGGAACACGATCCACATCACCTGGATGAAGGGCCCGATCACCTGGTTGTTCAGGTTGAGCTGGCGGAGGACGTCGAACTGCCCGATCTGCTGGTAGTACGCCATCGTCTCCCGAAAGCCCTGCACGGAGAGCAGGAAGAAGAAGCCGGCCAACACCGCGAAGAGCGTCAGCACCGCGTAGGCCACGGGCGAGACGAAGAGCGAGCGCAGCTCGCGTCCGGCGATCGCACCCAGGTGCTTCATGGCGTCTTCTCCCTGGGGCTCTCGATCCCTCTTCTCATGCCGCTTCTCCCTCGCGGAGGGTCATGCGCGCGAACACGTCCTCCAGGCTCTGGCCCTCGGCGGTGAGCTCACCGATGGCGGAGTCGAGGACCATCTTGCCCTCATGGATCATCAGGACCCGGCGGCAGATCGCCTCGACCTCGGCGAGGATGTGGGTCGAGAGGACGATGGTGCGGGCCTCGGTCTTCTCGGGGTCGGCCAGGTCGGCGATCAGGCCGCGGATCTCGCGGATCTGGATCGGGTCGAGGCCGACCGTGGGCTCGTCCAGGATCAGCACCGGCGGGTCGTGGAGGATCGCCTGTGCGATCCCCACCCGCTGCCGGAAGCCCTTCGACAGGGAGCCGATCACCCGGCGGTGGACGTCGGCCAGGCCGCAGCGCTCGAGGGCGCTCTCCACGGCCGAGCGACGGCGCGCCCGCGGCACGTCCTTGATCTTGGCGACGAACTCCAGGTAGCCCGTGACATCCATCTCCGGGTAGAGGGGCGGCGTCTCCGGCAGGTAGCCGACGGCCCGGCGGGCGGCGAGCGGCTCCTCGAAGATGTCGTGGCCGGCGATCCTCGCCCGACCGTCGGTCGCCGGAAGGAAGCCGGTCAGGATCCGCATGGTCGTGGTCTTGCCCGCGCCGTTCGGTCCGAGGAAGCCGATCACCTCCCCCGCCCCGGCGCGGAACGACACCTGGTCCACCGCCAGGAAGTCGCCGTAGCGCTTCGTGATGTTGTCCGCCTCGATCAAGTCCTCTCCTCCCCTCTCGCGATCACGGTCCCGACCCTGCCTCTGCCGATCAGGCCGTACCGTCCGCGCCGGTGGTTCCGTTCAAGAAGATGTCGACGATCTGCTGGGCGACATCGAGATAGTAGGCACGCTGCGCCTGGTCCTCTTCCGGGATCTCCCCGACCTTGAGAACGAGACTCGTGATCACGAGATCGATGGCACCCAGGAAGAGGGCCGCGCCGACCCGCGCGTCGAAGTCGGGGCGCAGCTCGCCGCGCTCCTGGCCGCCCCGCACGATTCGCTCGAAGGCCTCGAAGAGGCGCGCCACCGCCTGCTGCTGGGCGGGCTCGGCGAAGCGGCTGGAGCGTTGGATCTCGAGCACGAGCACCTTCACCCACTCCGGCCGTAGCCGGAAGGCGTTGAGGATCAAGGTCGCAATCGACACCAGCTGGTTGCGCACGGTTCCCGGACCGCGACCGATCGCCTCGATGGCGTCGAGGAAGCCGCTCCAGCGCTCCTCGAAGATCGTCGCGAGGATCTCGTCCTTGTTCTTGAAGTAGTGGTAGACGAGTCCGTAGGCGATCTCCGCCTCGGCAGCGATGTCGGAGACGCGCGCCCGGTGGAAGCCCTTCCGCGCGAAGACCTGGATCGAAGCCTCGAGGATACGCTCGCGCTTCTCGCCGCGCGGACGCGGGGCGGATTCGTCTTCGGAGGGTACAGCAGTGAGTGAGCGCGCCATGGTGGGGTTTCCCGCCGGCCGGAGCCGGGCGAGGCAATATACTACCCTCGAATCCGGGGTCGAGAGGATTCGGCCCGCTCCCGCCGGATCCGGAGACGGGGAGACCGGAAACGGGGAGACGGATCGGGCGGCGATGCGGATCGGGCTGGTCATCGAACGATTCGAGCCCAGGGGTGGGGTCGAAGCAGCGGCCTGGGCCATCGCTCACGCGCTCGTGGAGCGTGGCTGCGAGGTCCACGTCTTCGCCCGGGAGGCCGAGATGACTCCGGGTCCCCAGGTGCACCGCCTCGAGGTGGCTTCGGCCTGGCAGCCGTGGCGGGTGGCCGCCTTCTCCCGAGCCGCGGCCCGGGCCGCCCCGCGCGGCGATTTCGACGCGGTCCACAGCTTCTCGCGCACGCGGCACCAGGACGTGCTGCGCACCGGCGGCGGCTGCCACGCCGCCTACATGGAGCGCGCCTACGGTCGCTTCGGAGCCGCGTGGCGGCGCGCCTCGCCACGCCACGCGACCCTGCTCGCCATCGAGGGGGCGGCCCTCCGGGACCCGAGCCAGCGCATCCACTGCAACTCGACCATGGTCGAGGCGGAGATCCTGGAGCGCTACCGGGTCTCGCCGGAGCGGATCTCGGTGATCCCCAATGGGGTCGACCTGGAACGCTTCCGCCCGCGAAGCGCCGAGGACGAGTGTGGGGCACGGGCTCTTCGGCTGCGCGGCGAGCTCGGGGCCGAGGAGGGTGCGGTCTGGCTCCTCCTCGGGCACGGTGAACATCGAAAGGGGGTCGACACGGCGCTCCGCGCCCTCGCCCGCGCCGCCGACCGGCGGGCGCAGCTCTGGCTGGCCGGTCGCCACGCGGAGGGAGGGGCGGCGAAGCTCGCTGACGAGCTCGGCGTCGCCGATCGGGTGCGAAGGCTCGGCACGGCCCACGACCCGGCGCTTCTCTACGCAGCCGCCGACGCCCTCGTGTTGCCGACCCGCTACGACGCCTTCGCCAACGTCTGTCTGGAAGCCGCGGCCTGCGGGCTACCGGTCCTGACCAGTGGGGCCAACGGCGCCGCGGCCTGGCTCGGCGCCGCGGGCCTTTGCGTCGAGGATCCCGAGGACGTCGAGGGCTTCGCAGCGGCCCTCGACACCCTGGGCGATCCGGAGCGGCGGGCTTCCCTAGGGCGCGCGGCGCGGACCCGGGCAGAGACGCGGAGCTGGGCGGCCTGCGCCTCGGAGCTGTGTGCTCTCTATGCGGAGCTTCGCCCGTGAGCGAGCTCCGTTGGCTGTCGGGATCCGCCGAGCTGCAGCGGGTCGTGGAGGCCGCCCTGCAAGGGGATTCCGCGGCCTCGCTCCTGCGCGAGAACCCGAGGCGCCGGTTGCTGCGCGTCGCGACCTCCGACGGAGTGCCGCTGCTGGTCAAGCACTTCCGCACGGGCAGCCACCACCGTCGGCGCGAGGCCCTCAAGGCTCGGATCGGGCGCAGCCCCGCCATGCGCGAGGCTCGCCACCTCCGTGCCGCTGGCGAGGCGGGCGTACCGGTGCCCGATCTGCTCGGCGAGGCCAGCCTGCCCGGCGGCGATCGCCTGCTGGTCATGCCCTTCCTCGAGGGCGAGGCCGGTGTCGCGGGCCTCGCGCGAAGCCAGGCGCAGCGCACGCGCCAGCTCGTCGCGCTCGGCCGGGCGGTGCGTGCCCTCCACGAGGCCGGCACCGTGCACGGCGACCTGCATGCGGGCAACGTGCTCTTCGGACCCGAGAGCGCGGTGCTGCTCGATCTCCAGCACGCAAGGCGCAGTACCCTCGACGAAGACCGGCTGCGCGACCTGGGCGAGCTGGATTACTCGCTGTGGCAGGTCGCCTCCTTGGCCGATCGACTGCGAGTTCGCATCGCCGCCCTCGGGCCCTCTGCCGAGGGCACCGAGCGAGCGGAACGCCTCCGCGCCGTGGGAGAGCATGCGCGGCGCAAGGCCGCCCAGCACGGGCGGAGCCGCACCCGCCGCCTGCTGCGCGCGGGCCGACTCACCGACACGACGCGGCGAGAGGGCGCTCGCGGGCTGCGCTGGAAGGAGTTTCCGGAGCCGGCCGTGGCCGAAGCCCTCGACGCACACGCCCGCGCCCTCGCGGAGGCCGGAGACGCCGTGCTGAAGGATGACGGTCGCTCCCGCATCACGCGTGTCCGCGCCGGCGGGCGACACGTGCTCGTGAAGGAGGTCCTTCCGCGGGGACCGCTGCGCATCCTGAGCGACGGATTCCGCGGAAGTCCTGCCCACCGGGGTTGGCGGGGCGGACACGGCCTGCGCGCGCGCGGCCTCGCAGCCGCCCTGCCCCTCGCCTACCTCGACGAGCGCAGGCTGGGGTTGCCCATCGCCTCCTGGCTGGTGCTCGAAGACCTGAGCCCTGCCCGCGACCTGCTCGAGCTGCCCGCCGACGTCCGGGCCGAGGCGCTCCGCGCGCTCGGGCCCTGGCTCACCCGGCTGCACCTGCGCGGTGTGGACCACGGTGATCTCAAGGCCACCCACCTCTTCGCCCGCGCCGATCGCCCCGGGGCGGACCCGGCCCTGATCGATCTCGAAGGCATCCGCTTTCCGCGCGCTCTTTCGGAAGGCCGCCGGCTTCAGGCCCTGGCCGAGCTGAATGCCTCGCTCCCCGACGAGTGGCCGGCGACGGGTCGGCTCCGGGTGTTCGCCCGCTACACCCTCTTCGAGCCCTTCGTCGCCGCCGGCGGGACGGCGCTCCCGACCCTGATCCGCATGAGTCTGGCCCGCCGGCATCGCTGGCAGGGCCACGATTGCCAGCACGCCCGCAGCGGACCGAACCCTGGGGCCTCGTGAAGCCAAGGGAGGGCGCCGCTTCGCCCCACCGACCCTGAGAGACCGCCCTCCGCCGCGAGGTGCTACCAAGGGGGTCAGACCCCTTGGTCAGGCATCTCGGGGTTGGGTTCTCGTGGAGGGGGCATGACCACAGCCATCGTGTGCATCGTTCTTCTCGGGCTGCTCGTGTTCGGGCTGGGCTTTGCGGTCTCGATGGCCCGGGGTCGCAACGAGACGCTGATCGGGGCGTCCAGCGACCCCACCGATTCACTGCACAAGCTCGTCCGCGCCCACGGCAACGCCGCGGAGTTCGCGCCCATGCTGGCCCTGCTGATCTGGGTGGCCGCGATCCAGGATGCCGGCAGCGGGGCCACCGCCTGCGCCGTGCTCGGCACTGTGGCTCGCTACCTGCACGCGGCAGGCATGATCCTCCCCGCCACCCTCGACGCCGCGAACCCCCTGCGCTTCGTCGGTGCCCTCGGGACCTACCTGGCGGGGCTGGGCCTGTGCCTCTTCGTCCTGCTGAGCCTGTCGGGGTAGAGCGGCGGACTCGGGAGCCGGCTACCGCCGCTTCAGGGTCACCCACTGGAAGTACGACGACGAGTCGGGCACGGCGCCACCGTTGCCCAGCTCGTAGACGAGCTCGGGCCCGCTCGCGGCGCCCTCGATGATCTGCTTGAAGGCCTCGAGCTTGCGGCCGGGGTCGTCGGGGTTCAGGCCGTGGAACACCAGCTCCACCTCCTGCCGCGCGTCGAGGACGTTCAGCACGAGGGTCGCGAGCGTGAAGAGCTTGCCGATCCCCTCTACGGCCTCCACGGACAGGCGCGGGGTGGTGACCCCCGACAACTCGAAGTTGTATTCCAATCGCATGTGCCCCTCCCCTGGGCGCGCAGGTTGCCCATGCGCATGGTAGGTGTCAAGCGGGATGCAGCAGGCTCAGAAACCTGCGCGAGCTACCGGATCTCAGACGTCACGCCTTCTCGGCGAGCCGGCGGATCTCCGGCGTCATCCCTTCTCGGCGAGCTGGCGGATCTCCGCCATCAACTCGTTCCGCGTGATCACGCCCTTTTCGATCAGCAGGCGGGTCAGGGCCTGGAGGATCTGGCGCGAGGGAACGTCGCGCGGCTTGCCCCCGGAGCCCGTCGATGCGGCCTCTGCCAGGTCCCCGGTCGGCGCCGACGATGCGGCGGCCTCCGCGGGCGGAGCGTCGGGCTCGACCAGGTCGTCGAGCCAGTTCTCCTCCAGCAGGCCGTCTGCCACACCGGCCGCACCCGCCATCGGTTGGCCCAGCTCGGTCGAGATCTCGAGGACCACGGCCGCGTCGTGCATGTCGATTCCGTCGTAGCAGAGGCTGATGGCGCGGCGCAGCTGGAGCGGTCCAGCCAGCCAGGCCTTCACGCTGCAGCCGGTGCGGAAGGTCAGGTCGTCGACCGCGATGAGGTTCGAGGGATCCTCCATCGCGACGTACAGGATGTCCTGCCCGCCCACTTGCTCCATCTCCACGGGCAGGCAGGTGTGCTTCTGCGCGATCTCGGCCGGGATGAGCGCGAGCACGTCCGGCGCGATCGTGCGGCCCTGGAGATCGACCCCCGGGAACCCCGTGCGCTCGGAGAGCACCCGGATGAGACTGGCCTCGGCGAGAAAGCCAAGCTGCACCAGGGTCTCACCGAGCCGGTTTCCCCAGCGAGCCTGTTCGCCGAGCGCAGCCGAGAGCTGCGTCTCGCTGATCAGGCCCGCCGCCATCAGCACTTCGCCGATCTTCTGCACCCGGTGTCAGCCTCCGCCCCACTCATCGGCCAACCAGGGTCGGAACTGGACTCGCCCGTAGCCGTCCGAGCCGGGGCTGGACCCCCCCGCGGAGGCCGGCCTCTGGGGCGGTTCAGGCCCCGGACTTGGGATCCAGGGCATCCCGCAGCCCGTCGCCGAGGAAGTTCAGGGCGAAGAGAGTGGTGGCGAGGAAGGCGGAGGGGCAGGCCAGCAGCCACCAGGGCGACTCGATCGGGTTCACCACCGCCACCCCCTCGGCGACGAGCTGGCCCCAGGAGAGCTCGACGCCGAGGCCCAGGAACGAGAGGAAGGACTCGAGCAGGATGATGGTCGGCACGGTCAGCGTCGCGTAGACGACGACCGGACCCATCACGTTGGGCAGGATGTGGCGCACGAGGATGCGCAGGTCGCGCGCACCCACCACCCGGGCCGCGAGCACGTAGTCCTGCTCGCGCAGGCCCAGCACCTGTCCGCGCACGATGCGCGCCATGGTGAGCCACTGGACCAGCCCCAGAGCCAGGAACACGGGCAGCGCCTCACCCCGTGCCGTCTCGGAGAACATCAACATCACCAGGATGACGAGGAACATGTACGGGATGCCGTAGAGGAAGTCGACGATGCGCATCATCGCCTCGTCGACCCGACCGCCGTAGAAGCCGGCGAGACCTCCATAGAGCACGCCGATCACCACCGACGCGGCGGTCGCCGCGAGACCGATCAAGAGCGAGACACGACCGCCCACCAGTACCCGGGCCAGCATGTCCCGGCCCAGCGGATCCGTGCCGAAGCCATGCGCCCAGGAGGGAGGGAGGGAGCGCTGGCCGGGTGCGGTGGTGGTCGGGTCGAGGCCGAGCCACCAGGGCACGAGGAAGCAGGCGATGACCATCGCGATGAGCAGCGCGGCTCCGGTCATGGCGGCGCGGTTGCGACGCAGCCGACGCCACGCCTGCACCCAGGGGCCCGCACTCTGGACGGGGGGCGGGCTCATGCCACCTGCCGGGTGCGGGGATCGAGCCAGGCCAGGAGCAGATCGACGACCAGATTGAACGACGTGATGAGGCCGCAGTAGAAGAGAGCCGTTCCGAGGACGATGGAGTAGTCGCGGTTGATGGCGCCCTTGACGAACCACTGGCCCATGCCGGGGATTCCGAAGAGGGTCTCGACCACGAAGGAGCCGGTCAGGATGCCCGCAGCGGCGGGGCCCAGGTACGACACGACGGGAAGCACCGCGACCTGGAGGGCGTGGCGACTCACGACGCGCGCCTCCGTCAGCCCCTTGGCGCGCGCGGTGCGAATCCAATCCTGCTGCAGCACCTCGATCGTTCCGCTGCGGGCGAGACGGGCGATCGTGGCGGCGTGGGGGAGCGCCAGGGTGAGCGCGGGCATCCAGACGTGCCGGAAGCCGCCCCAGCCGGCGACGGGAAGCCAGCCCAGCTGCAGGGCCAGCACGATCATGAGCCCCGCACCGATCACGAAGTTCGGAAGCGAGATGCCGACCAGGGCCAGGCCCATGCTCGCGTGGTCCGCCCAGGAGTTCGGGCGCATTCCCGCGCGCACGCCCAGGAGGAGCCCCATGCCCACGGCGAGCACCAGGGCCAGCCCGCCCAGGCCCAGACTTACCGGCAAGGCGGGGAGCAGCACCTCCTGCACGGTGCGGCCCTTCACCTTGAGGGCGGGGCCGAGGCTGCCCTCTCCGAGCAGGCGCTCCATGTAGACGCGGAAGAAGGCCAGGGGGCTCTCCGGCACCCCGTACTGGGCGCGCAGGGCCGCCTCGACCTGCGGCGCGATGGACTTCTCCTGGGCGAAGGGATTGCCCGGAGCCAGATACATGAGCCAGGTGGTGACCCCGATCAGGAGCACCAGAGAGGGGACCATGAACGCCACCCGGCGCAGGATCGCCCCGGGCAGGAAGCGCCAGGCGACGAAGCCGATGGCTGCGCAGACGAGGCCGGCCAGGAGGTCGCCGCCCACGTGGCGCAGGAAGACGAAGGCCACCGCGGACAAGAACAGGGCACCCAGGGCCCGCGTCACGGCGTGGGGCAGGAAGGCCAGGGAGGCGATCGCCAGCAGCGCCGCCGTGACGAGCAGGGCCTCGATCACGAAGCCGGCCCTCCAGCGCGGGCGGCGCGATCGCGAACGCGCAGGCCGCGCAACGGGTGCAGGTTCTGGAGGTTCGGCAGGCGCGCGCCGTCGGGCATGACCAGCTCGGTGTGGAAGCCCTCGACGCGCGGGCTCACCAGGCCGGAGACGACGTAGAAGTAGATCGGCAGGATGGGCAGCTCCCGACCGACCAGGATGTGCTCGGCCTCGCGCAGGAGCCCCAAGCGCAGTGCAGCGGCGGCCTCCCGGCGGGCGCTCCCCTCCTTCGCCGAAGACAGCCGCAGGAGGCCGGCGCGGATGCGGTCGGGCTCGGCCAGCCCCTCGAAGAAGGGGCGCTGGGAGTAGGACTCGACGTCCGAGGCCGCCTCGATCAGGCGGTCGTAGGTGGCGTGGCTCCAGCCCGTCTGGTTGTTGCCGCCGTTCGTGACCCAGATGTCGAGGAAGGTGTTCGGGTCGAGGTAGTCCCCGATCCAGCCGGCGCGACCCAGGTCGTACTCGCCGGAGCGCATCGTCGCCAGGTAGGACTGCCACTCCTGGTTGTAGGGCTTCACTCGCACCCCGAGCGCGCGGCCCAGCTGGTCGGCAATCAGCTCCGCGATCTTCTTGTGGCTCTCGTGGGTGTTGTAGAGGACCCCGATCTCGGGCAGGCCCTCGCCGCCGGGGAAGCCCGCCTCGGCCAGCAGCTCGCGCGCGCGAGCTGGATCGTGCCGGATCGCCGTGGGCGGCGCGGCGTAGCCGGGGATGCCCGGCGGCACCAGATGGTGGGCCGGGATCTGGCCCAGCCTCAGCACGTCGTCGACGATCGAGCGACGATCGATGGCCAGGGCCAGGGCCTGGCGCACGCGAGGGTCGTCGAGGGGCGGTTGCCGCGTGTTGACCCGGTAGTAGTAGACGATCAGGCCCGGATGGCTGTAGTGGTCCGGCCGATTCCGAAGGGCGTCGACGAGATCGCTCGGATAGTTGGGTAGCCAGTCGACGTCGCCGGTCAGGTAGAGGTTCAGCGCGGTGGTCTGGTTCTCGATGGGAAGCGCGTCGGCGCTCTCGAGGGCGATCCGGTCGCGGCCCCAGTAGCTCTCGCTGCGGCGCACCCGGATGCGGTCGCCCACCCGCCAGGCCTCCAGGGTGAAGGGGCCGTTCGACACGATCTTGTCGGGCAGGAACCAGTCGGCGGCGTTCCCGGGGGCTTCGACCACCCAGCGGGGCACGGGGAAGCTCGGGTAGAAGGAAGTGAGCTCCAGGAAGTAGGGAATCGGCGCAACCAGATCGACGACCAGGGTGCGCTCGTCCCGCGCGTAGACGCCCTCGTCGATGCCGTAGTGTTCGCGCGCTGCCTTGGCGGCCTTCTTGCGGCGCTCGGCCTCCCGCGCCAGCCGTGCGGGCAGGGCCCTGCGCTCGGCTTGGGTGAGCCCGGTCTCGCTGGCCGCCGCCTCGACCAACGCGCGATCCGGCGTCCCGCGGACCCGACCCGCCAGGTCGTGGTCGAGGACGAAGCCCCGCCAGGTCGCCGCGTCGAGGGCGTCGGGTGGAAGAGCCGCCAGGGCCTCGCGCACCGGACCCGCCAGGGCCATGGCCTGGGCTTCGTGCTGGTTCAACGCCTCCGCGTGGCGAACCCCGTGCAGCAGGTAGGCGTACTCGCCACCGTGCTCGGGGAGCTGGAGTCGCCGCCAGGCCCACGCGAAGTCGTGCGCGGTGACCGGACGACCGTCGGTCCAACGCGCGTCCTCGCGCAGGTGGAAGACGTAGCGGCGGCCATCCTCCGAGATCGTCCAACGCTCGGCCACGCCCGGCACGGGACGCAGGGTCGCCGGATCACGGACCGTGAGCCCCTCGAAGATCGCGTCGGCGATGCGTCCCTCGGGCTCGCCGGTCATCAGTCCCGGGTCGAGGCTGGTGGGCTCGGTCCCGTTGACGAAGGTGAACGCGGCGGGCTCCTGGAAGGATGCGCGGAAGGTGAGCCCGATCGCGAGCAGGGCCAGGAGGGGGAGGACCAGAAGCCCGGCCCTCGTCAAGAGCCATGGCTCCCGGCGACGTCGTCTCCACCGCCTGGCCGACCATCCGGCCCCCGGCTCGAGAGGGAGAAGCCCTCTCCCTGCCTCTCGTACTGCCAGGCCGCGCCCCAGGGATCGGTGGGCTGGCCGCCCTCGAAGACCTCGTGCAGCCGCCAGCCGAGCTCGTCGAGCGCTGTCGGGAGGCCGCCCGTCGTCTCGGCGAAGGCGTGGAGCTCGCGTGAGAGACCCGCGAGCTGGTCCCTGGCCTGCGCATGCCGGGTGCCGGGCCAGACCACGATCGCGAGCAGGATCAGGCCGAGGGCCAGCACCGCGGTCAGGCCGCCCGTCAGGGCGGGGGGAACCGGCGCCTCATCTTCCGGTGCGCCCGAAGACCGGAGGGGCATGGAGGAGCCCGGCTTCGGAGCGCGCGCGACCTGGGCGGCCTCCGCCTCGCGCCGGCGCTGGTCGGTGGCCGCGCGCCAGTCGGCGGCCGAGGGGTCGGCGAGGAAGCAACGCACCACGTGGCCCCCTTCGACCTCGACGGCCGGGGGCATCTCCCGTCGGCAGCGCTCCATCACGGCCGGGCAACGGGTGTGGAAGCGACAGCCCGGCGGCGGCGCCATCGGACTGGGCACGTCGCCCTGGAGCACGATGCGCTCGCTGCGCCGGGTGGGGTTCGGGACCGGGATCGCCGAGAGGAGCGCCCTCGTGTAGGGGTGCACGGGCTCCCGGAACAGGGTCTCGGTCGCTGCGAGCTCGACGATCTGGCCCAGGTACATGACCGCGATGCGGTCCGAGACGTGGCGCACCACCGAAAGATCGTGGCTGATGAACAGGTAGGAGAGCCCGAGCTCGGCGCGCAGGTCGATCAGCAGGTTCAGCACCTGGGCCTGCACCGAGACGTCGAGGGCCGAGACGGCCTCGTCGCAGACGATCAGGCGCGGCCCCAGGGCCAGGGCGCGGGCGACACCGATCCGTTGGCGCTGCCCGCCGGAGAACTCGTGGGGGTAGCGGTTCCGCCAGGCACCGGGGATGCCCACCTTCTCGAGCAGCTCCGAGACCCGGGCTTCGAGGGCCGGCCCCTTGGCCAGGCCGTGCACGGCGAGGGGCTCGCCCACGATGTCGCGCACCGTCATGCGCGGGTTGAGCGAGCTCATCGGGTCCTGGAAGACCATCTGGAAGTCTCGGCGGGCTGCACGCAGCTCCGTCCGCGAGAGGGCCTGCAGGTCCTGCCCATCGAAGGTGACGCGGCCCGCTGTCGGCTCCTCGAGACGCATGAGGGTGCGCCCCACGGTGGTCTTGCCGCAGCCCGACTCCCCGACGAGGCCCAGGGTCTCACCGGCTCGGATCTCGAAGGAGACGCCGTCGACGGCGCGCACCTTGCCGACCTCCCGCGAGAACACACCCGCGGTGACGGCGTAGTGCTTGACCAGGCCCTGGACTTCCAGGAGCGGGCGATCGCCACTCACGAGGCGCCCTCCCCGTCCCGCCAGCAGGCAACCTGGTGGCCGGCCTGGTCCACGAGGGGCGGCTCCTCCTGCGCGCAGCGATCGATCGCCAGGGGACATCGGGGATGGAAGCGGCACCCCGTCGGCATGTGAAGCGCATCGGGCACCCCACCCTCGATCGGTACCAGGCGTTCGTCCGGTCCGTCGAGCCTGGGCAGGGACTTCATGAGGCCCACCGTATAGGGGTGCCTGGGAGTACCGAAGAGGGCCTCGACGGGGGCCTGCTCCACGATCCGGCCCGCGTACATGACGACCACGCGCTGGGCCGTCTCGGCCACCACGCCCAGGTCATGGGTGATCAGGAGCACCGACATCTCGAGCTCGGACTGCAGGCGGGCCAGCAGCTCGAGGATCTGGGCCTGGATGGTCACGTCCAGGGCCGTGGTCGGCTCGTCGGCGATCAGCAGCCGGGGATTGCAGGCCAGGGCCATGGCGATCATCACGCGCTGGCGCATGCCGCCCGACATCTGGTGGGGGTAGTCGTCGATGCGCTGGGCGGCCGCCGGAATGCCCACCCGATCCAGGGCGAAGATCGCGCGCTCCCGGGCCGGCCCGCTGGCCAGCCCCTGGTGGAGCTGGATCGCCTCGACGATCTGGCCACCTACCGTGAAGACGGGGTTCAAGCTGGTCATCGGCTCCTGGAAGATCATGGCGATCTCGTTGCCGCGAACCTCCCGCATGCGATCCTCGGAAGCCTCGAGCAGGTTCTCACCCTCGAGGCGGATCGCCCCTCCCGCGTAGATCCCGGGCGGCGTCGCCACCAGGCGCAGGATCGAGAGGGCCGTGACCGACTTCCCACAGCCCGACTCGCCGACCACGGCCACGGTCTCGCCGCGATCCACGTCGAAGCTCACGCCGTCGACGGCGCGCACGAGGCCCGCGTCCGTGCCGAAGTGGGTCTGCAGGTCGTCGATCTCGAGCAGCGCCATCGATCTAGGTCCGCAGCTTCGGGTCGAGGGCATCGCGAAGCCCCTCGCCCACGAGGTTGAAGACGCTCACCACGAAGAAGATCGCGAGCCCGGGCGCGAAGATGAGCCAGTACTTCATCTCCAGCCGCCCGACGTTCAGGGTCTCACCCCAGCTCGGGACGGAGGGATCGCCGAGACCCAGGAAGGCCAGGCTGGACTCGATGAGGATGGCCGAGGCCACGCCGAAGGTGGCGGATACCAGAACGGGGCCGAGCGCGTTCGGCAGGATGTGACGGAAGATCACCCGCCAGCGCGGGAGGCCGAGGGCGCGTGCCGCGAGGGCGTACTCGAGCTCGCGCTGCTGGAGGAACTCCGCCCGCACCAGACGCGCCACACCGGTCCAGCTCGTGACGCCGATGATCACCATCACCTGGAAGATCGAGCGGTCCTCCACCAGCGCCACCAGGGTGAGGATCAGGAAGAAGCTCGGGATGCAGATCATCACCTCGATGAGGCGGGAGATGATCACGTCCCACCAGCCGCCGAGATAGCCGGCCAGGGCGCCGAGGACGACCCCGATCCAGACGTAGATGCCGACGGCGACGACGCCGATCGTCAGGGAGATGCGCGTGCCGTAGAGCATCCGCACGAAGACGTCGCGACCCTCGACGTCGGTACCCAGCCACAGGGATCCGCCGGGGGGCTGCACGCTGCGCTCGGGGTCCGTCTCCCGGTAGTGGATGCGACGCGGCGGAAAGAGCGCCGTCGCAGGCTCGCCGGCCTTCTCGAGCTCGACCTGGCGGGCGCGGTAGTCGACGACGGGCGCCTCGTGATGCAGTGGGTTTTCGAGGCCGAACCAGGTCTCGGGCACCACGAGCGTGGTGAGGGCCAGGTGCGCCGCCACCAGCGCGCCCGCCCCGCGCACGCCGAAGCGGCCGGCCCGCCGCAACGCCACGGCGGCGAGCAGATAGAGAGGCGAGAGGACCAGCAGCAGGTTGAAGAAGATGTCGACGCCGTTCTCGAAGATCAGGCGATTGAAGAGCGCGCCCAGAAGGGGTGATTCGAGGCCCTCCTCCCCGATCCACAGGAAGGGCTTGTCCATCGCGATCAGGGGCGCCGCGGTGGCCAGGACGAAGAGACCCACCACCGACCACAGGCCCCACACCGCGGGCCGGTTCTTCCCGAACTGGACCCGCACCAGGGCCCAGTAGCTGAGCCGGTCCGGGGCGCCGGCCTCCAGGGCTTCCAGGGGGAGCTCCTGGGCCGCGCTCACTGGTAGCGGATCCGCGGATCGACGAGCGCGTAGCCCAGATCCGAGACCAGGATCCCGAAGAGCACGAGCAGGGTCGAAAGGAGCTGGGTCGCCATGATCACGTTGTAGTCGCGCTGGTAGATCGACTCGATCAGCCAGCGGCCCATGCCCGGGACGTCGAAGATCACCTCCACGATCACGGACCCTCCGAGGATCGCGGGCAGCAAGCCCGCCAGCAGCGTGATCACCGGGAGGAGCCCGTTGCGCACCGCGTGGCTCAGGATCACACGGCGCTCCGGCAGGCCCTTGGCGCGGGCCGTGCGCACGTAGTCCGAGCTGATCACGCCCAAGAGCCCCGTGCGCATGTAGCGCGAGAGCGCGGCGAAGCTGCCGTAGGTCATGCACAGGACCGGCAGGACGAGGTGCCAGGTCACGTCTCGCATCTGCGCCAGGCTGGTGAGCTCTCCGGCCTCGGGTGACTGCCAGCCGCCGATCGGGAACCAGCGCAGCCATGGCACGCTCGAGCCCTCGGAGAACCAGAAGAGCAGCAGGGTGCCCACGAAGAAGGTGGGAAGCGAGTAGAGCATGAAGAGGAAGACGGTCACGCTGCGATCCGCAAAGGAGTCCTTGTCGACGGCCGAGTAGATCCCGATCGGCAGCGCGATCAGGTAGCCCAGCAGCAGCGACGTGATCGAGAGGGACAGGGAGTAGCGGAGCTTGCCGATCAGGGTCTCCAGCACGGGCTCCCGGGTGACCAGGGACACGCCGAAGTCCAGGCGAAGCAGGTTGGCCCAGTAGCGCGCGAACCGCGTCTCCAGGAAGAAGCTGGCGAGCTTGTCGACGCCGCTGGGCTGGAAGCGCGGCTTCGCCTCAGCGTACCAGGCATTCCACTCGCCGATCACGCGCTCCTTCTCGGCTTCGGGCGCATCCAGGGCGTAGCGCATGCTGCGCACCTGCTCGTTCTCCGCATTGCGGCGCTGGTTCTCGGCGCGCTGCTCCGGTGTCGGACGGGGCGCGAAGGGGTCGACGAGGGGACGCCTGGACGCGAGTCGAAGCGTGTAGACGGCCACGTCGCGGATCAGGGGCTCCTGGCTCTGGTTCATCTCGGCGACGAGATGCGGCACGGCCCAACGGCCCCAGTCCTCGATCTGCTGCTGCGCCCGGATGCGGTCGGCCGCCGTCGCGCCCTCGTGGCCGGCCATGTCGGCCAGGGCCCTCGCCACATCCTCGCGGTCGAGCCACAGATAGGTGTTGAGGAGCACCGGCCGGTCGAGACCGAACTGCTCGCGGAAGATGCGATGCGACTCGTCCGTGGCCGCGCCCTTCACCGAAGCCGCCAGGTCCGAAGCGAGCTGGCTTCCGCCTGGATGGCCGGGAGCCAGGTTCAGCACCAGGAAGACCACCAGCGAGATCCCGAAGAAGGTCGGGATCATCAGCAGCAGGCGTTTCAGGACGTAGGCGCGCAACGCCGATCAGCCCTCGGCCGCCACCCACCAGGAGGCCGCGCGGACCAGGGGGCGCGTCTTGGGGAAGACGACCCGCCGCACGCGATCCCACCAGGTGTAGTAGCGCTCGCGGACGTAGAAGAAGGTGTAGGGCTGCTCCTCGTGGACGATGCGGTGGAAGCGCCGGGCCAGCTCGACGCGCTCCGCGGTATCGAGGGATTCCCGCAGCGCCTCGATGATCTCGTCCGCCTCGGCATTGCGGAAGCCGACCTTGTTGGAGCCCTTGGGGAGATCGGCCTGGCTCGAGTGCCAGATCTGGTAGAGGTCCACGTCCCAGGGGCTGGCCCAACCCCCGGTGAAGGCCTCGAAGTCCCGCTCGTCCATGCGCTTCTGCATCAAGCTCCACTCGGCCTTCTCGATCTTCATGCGCACGCCCACCTTGAGGAGATCCTCCTTGTAGACGTTCGCGAGGGCATCCATCTCCTTGCGCGAGGCGTAGATGAGGAACTTGAACTCGAAGGGGGAGCGTTCCGTCTCGCGGTCCTCCGGGTCCAGATCCTTGTCGACCAGCCCGTCGCCGTCGCTGTCGGTCCAGCCCGCCTCGGCCAGGAGCGCCTTCGCGCGCTCGAGGTCGAAGGGCCAGGCCTCGATCTCGGGCGCTTCGTAGGGTGAGCCCGGCACGAAGGGGCCGGTGGTCAGCTCGCCCAGGCCGACGAAGATGTTCTCGATGATGCGGGTGCGGTCGAAGGCATGGGTCATCGCCCTCCGCACCCGCTTGTCGGCGAAGATCGGCTTGTCGGCGTTCCAGCCGAGGTAGAAGTAGCCCGGGGTCAGCTTGCGGGCGGCTTCCATTTCGGGCCCCGCAAAGGGGTTGCTCGAGTCCACCGGGAGGCTCGGGTCCTCGACATGGGGCTGCACGTGGTCCCGGTAGGCCGAGGCCAATAGGTAGCCGAAGTCGTGCTTGCCGGATCGCAGCTTGAGGAACTGCACGTTCTGGTCGCCGACGATCTCGAAGACCATCTGGCGCAGCGCGGGGAGCTCCCCGTGGTAGTCCTCGAAGCGCTCGAGCACCACGCGCTCGCCAGGGGAGTAGCTGGCGAAGCGAAAGGGGCCACAGCCGACGATGCCCTTGTGGTTGTACCAATGCTGGTTGAAGTTCAGCCCCAGGGTCTCGTCGGGGAAGCGGTTGCCCTCCTCGTCGTAGGCGTA
The DNA here is from genome assembly GCA_002687015.1 of Deltaproteobacteria bacterium. GTDB lineage: Bacteria > Myxococcota_A > UBA9160 > UBA9160 > UBA6930. The sequence goes on along the minus strand of NYZB01000061.1, from coordinate 4,131 downwards.
GAGGAACTCGGGCAGTGGCGGCACCCCGAGCGTCGCCGAGATGGAGAGGAAGATCCTCTTCGACCATCTCACGACCAGGGTGTGGTCGTCGATCACCTCCCAGCTCTCGAGATCCTCGTAGTAGTTCTTCATGAACCCGTTCTGGACCTGGGGGTTCTTGAGGATCTCGAAGTAGAAGGCGAAGTCGTGGGCCGTGACTTCGTGGTCCTTGGCGAGCCAGGCGTAGCGCGGATCCGAGAGGTCGACGGCATCGGCCGGATGCCATTTCACGCCGCGCTTCAGGTAGATCGTGAAGGTCTTGCCCTCGTCGGTGACCTCGACCCGCTCTGCGAGCGCCGGGGTCCAGCGATCCGGATCCGTGAAGGCCATGCGGCCCGCCAACCCGTCGCTCGTGTAGGACTCGAGCACGCTCAGGTCCGCGGCGTTCTCGATCATGCCGTTGAAGCCCTTGGGATCGCTCGGCGAGAAGAAGAGGGTCAGGGTTCCCTCGGTGTTCTCGGCATCCCGCGGCACCTCCTCGAAGTCGTTCGGCTGGAGGAAGTTCGGCAGGTCCGGCCGCAGATAGCTCCGCTGCGAGTCGGCCGGCGTGCCGTCCCCCGCACCGAGGCCCGAGAGGTCCCCAGCCCCGATCTCCCGCCGCAGTTTGCGCAGCTCGGCGCGCACCCGGTCGCTGCTCTCGGCCAGCTCCCGGAACTGGGCCGACTGACGGATCGCGCGCTCCTCCCGGTTGTGCTGCTGGAGCACGAGGATCAGGAGCAGTGCCGTGTTCGTGACCAGGACCGCCGCGAGCAGAGCCTGGAACCATCCCCCTTGACGCATGGCGCCTCTCACCCCCCGGGCGAGGATACAAGCTGGAGTCGGAACAGCCCGGGGGCGAGATCGGGATCGAGTTCGACGCCCGCGAAGGCCACCTCGGCCCTCAATCCGGACGGACCGAAGGAGAGCCGCACCGTCTCGGCGAAGTCCTCGGGGCCGGCATGGTCCCCGTAGCCCGCCGCCACCTGCTCGATGCCAGCCGCGTCCGCGAGGCGGAGCGCCACCAGATGGCCGGACGCATCCAGGAGGGCCGTCTGGGCGGCGCCGTCTTCGAAGCGCCATTCCAGTGCGAGCCGTCCATCGCTCCCGCGGGTCGCGAATGTGGGCTCCGGGAGCCCCCGCGGTGGGATCCCGAGCAGCAGGGTCACCAGATCGCCCGGCGCCAGGGGGACGCCGGCCACCTCTCCGAGCAGGCCCGGATGCACCGGACCGCTCTCGACCTGCCCGGTCTCCGCGCGGTAGAGGTCGTAGGCCGTCCCGTCGCTGGCCAGTACGGCGACCCTTTGACCCATGAGACCGAGGATCTCGAGGCGCAACCGCGCGGGTCGCTCGAGGAGGAGCAGGTGGCGCGCAAAGCTCGCGCCCCGGGCCCCCTCCAGGGAGACGCGTGCCTGGGCGCGCAGGCCGTGGCGCCGATCGGCCAATGCGCGGAGCTCCGCCAGGCGTTCGGCGACGACCGGCCCATCGATCGCCAGGGGCTCCGCCGGGGGGCCGGGCGTGCGGCAGCCGGCCAGGGCGAGCGCCAGCAGCAGGACGGTCGCGCGCGGCGTCAGCCGGAGCCCGGTCTCCGGCGCGCCCGCTCGCGCGATCACCTGTGGCCGAGTTCCCGGCGAAGCCGTTCGAGCTTCTCCCCGAGCTGCGGCTGCTCGTTCTCGCGCGGGCCCAGCTGCCAGGCCTCCTCGTAGAGCTCGAGAGCGCGCTGCCGATCGCCCTGCAGCAGGTACACGTCGCCCAGGTGCTCGGAGATGACCGGATCGCCCCCGGTCAGCTCCGCCGCCCGGCCCAGCTCCTGCTTGGCCCGCTCGATCAGCTCCCGGGCTGCTTCCGTCTCGCCGGACTCGACCATGGGACGCGCTCGCATGTAGTAGATCCAGCCCAGGCTGTCGGTGATGTAGCCGTCGCCGGGCCGTTGCTCGAGGGCGCGCTCGATGAAGGCCTCGGCCTCCAGCAGGTTCTCCCCCCGCTCGGCCCAGGTGTAGCCCACGTAGTTGAGCGCCCCCGCGTGGTCCGGGTTCATGCCGAGCACGGCGCGCATGGTACGGATCGCTTCGTCGACGTTGCTCGCCTCGCCATGGATGACGCCGATGTTGTAGAGGACGTCGGCATCGTCGCTCGTGGCGTCGAGCAACGACTCCAGGAAGACCAACGCCCCGGCGACGTCGCCGTTCTTGGCTCGCAGGCTCCCCAGGTAGAGATCGAGGGGGCGGCTCGGCGCCACCGTCCGGGCTTCCTCCACGTAGGCGATGGCCTGGGTCAGATCGCCCCCCTTCTCGGACATGCTGGCGAGCTGGGTGCGCGCCTCGGCGAAGCGCGGGTGGTCGGGCGTGACGCGCAGGAAGACCTCCTGCGCTTCCGCCAGCTCGCCTTCCCGCCGCAGCGAGACGGCCAGGAAGTAGGCCACCTCCTGTTGGCGGGGCTGCAGGGCCAGGGCCCGCCGGAAGCGCATCGTGGCGTTGGCGAAGTCGCTCTGCTCGAAGTCGAGGAAGCCCAGGCGCAGCACGGGCCGCAGGTCCGCGGGATGCTCTTTCTCGACGGCCTCGAGGGTCGCCCGGGCGTCGTCGTTGCGGCCGAGGGCCAGCTCGGCCTCGGCCTTGGCGAGCAGGGTCGCGTGGTGGCCGGGCCGGGCTCCGAGCACCTCCCGATAGATGGCCACCTCGCCCTCGCGGTCGCCGCGGTCGCGCCGACCCCGCGCCAGGGCTCCGAACAGGGCGAGCTCGTCGGGGTGCTGGATCAGGCCGCGGCGCAGCACGGCCTCGGCCTCCCCGGCGTTGCCGAGCTTGCTCTCGGCGTCGGCCAGCGAGAGGAAGCTGCGTACCTCCTGGGGGTTGGTCTCGACCATCCAGAGCGCCACGTCCCGGGCCTCGCCCGGGCGCCCCGCCTCCGACAGGAGGCCGTAGAGCAGGGCCGCCGCCCGGGAGCTCGTGGGCTGGCCCTCGTCGTTGCGCAGCACCCGCTCGGCACTCGGTACGTCGCGGCGGAAGCGGTACAGGGTGCCGAGGAAGAGACGAACGCCCTCGTCATCGGGCTCCCTGGCGAGCGCCTGCTCGGCGTGGGCGAGGGCCAGGTCGAGATCGTTCTGGCGGGCGGCCAGCTCCGCGATCTGCCGATGGAGGAAGGCGTCCTCCGGGTCGGCCGCCAGCGCCCGCTGGTAGGCGGCCAGGGCCTCGGCGAGGCGGCCCTCGCCCTCGAGCTCCCGAGCCACCAGCACGTGGAACTCGGGCGGGCCTTCGGTGGGAACCGGCTCCTCCCGCAGGGCGGCGGGGCTTCCCCCCTGCCCCAGGCTGGTGAGCTGCGCGCAGCCGGTGGTGAGCGAGAGTGCCACGAGGGCCGCGGCCGGGCGTAGCCAGGGCCCGCTCGGGCCTCCACCGAGAAGGCGGCGGGTGTGCGCGAGGGCCTCGATCATGATCGCCCCATCGGTTGCCCCGGCCTGCGGGCTGAGGTCACGCTCAGCCTTCCGGCGGGGCCAGGTATCCGTTCTCCTCGAGGAAGGCGACGACCTGGGCGACGCTCTCCTCGACGCTTTGATTCTTGGTCGCCACCACGAGTTCCGGCTTCTCCGGCTCTTCGTAGGGCGCCGAGATGCCCGTGAACTCGGGAATCTCGCCGGCGCGGGCCTTCTTGTAGAGGCCCTTGGGGTCCCGCTCTTCGCAGGTCGCCACGTCCGCGTCGACGTAGACCTCCAGGAAGTCCCCGGCCTCGAAGAGCGCGCGGGCCGCATCGCGATCCGCCCGGTAGGGCGAGATGAACGAGGTGAACACGATCACGCCGGAATCCGTGAACAGCTTGGCCACCTCGCCGATCCGGCGGATGTTCTCGGTGCGATCCTCGGGTGAGAAGCCCAGGTTGCTGTTCAGGCCGTGGCGGACATTGTCACCGTCCAGGACGTAGGCCAGACGACCCCGCGCGACGAGCTCGGCCTCGGCGGCCACGGCGACGGTCGACTTGCCCGAGGCCGAGAGCCCCGTCAGCCAGATCGTGGCGCCCTTCTGGCCCAGCAGCGCCTCGCGCTCCCGCCGGCCGATCGTGCCGCCGTGCCAGGTGATGTTCGTGGCCTTCTGTTCTGCCATTCCTGAGGGACTCCTGATGGTTCCGGGG
>NYZB01000060.1 GCA_002687015.1 Deltaproteobacteria bacterium | reverse complement strand
TTGAGCGGCTCACGAGGGGGAGTCTTGCATTCCGGAACTGTCAAACTTTGAGCGCCTCCCCGGCAGAGCCGGGGGGACTCCCGACGGGCTAGGAAACCCCGTCGGTCTCCGACGCCCACTCCCGCTGGAAGAGGTAGCCGGTACCCCGGATCGAGCAGATCGCCTCGCGCAGCGGACCCAGCTTCTTGCGCAGGTCGCAGACCTGCAGGTCGACGGCCCGGGGCGCCACGGTGACGCCCTCCCAGGCGTGGTCCTGGAGCTCACTCCGCATGACGACGCGCCCCTCGCTCTCGGCGAGGAAGTGCAGGATCCGGAACTCGCGTGGCGTCAGGTCGAGGGCCGTGCCGCCCTCTTCGCCATCCGCGATCCACGCGCGCCGTGCGTCCGTGTCGATGCGCAGGCGACCCCATTGCCTGGGCGTGGGCCGCCGTCCGCCGCCCGGCGGCAGCTCCCGCAGGCGTGCCGCGAGGCGGGCGCGCAGCTCGGCCGCGTCGAAGGGCCCGGAGAGCTGGCCTTGCGCTCCCAGCGAAGATGCCATGGCCTCGTCCCGGGGCTCGTCTCGCCCCGAGAGCAAGACGATGGGTATGGAGCGCAGCCGCGCATCGCGGCGGACCTGGGAGCAGAGCCGTTCGCCGTCGGAGTGCCCGACGTCGACCAGGAAGATGTGGGGCGGGACCGTCCGCGCCGTGCGCAGCGCACCGTCGACCGAGGCGGTCAGGGCGACCTCGTAGCTCGCTTCGAGGGCAGCGCGGATCCGCACCTGCTGGTCGGGGGAGGGCTCGACGACCAGCACGCGGGGCCTGGCAGCGTGCACGACCGGGTCCATGGGGGCGCTATCGGCCGGGAACGGGGTGTGCCCAATCGGGGGGAAGGCGGTCTCGTCCCGGAGAATCTCCGGGCGCGGTCGCGGTGGAAGCCAGGGGGCGGTGTCCCGAGCAGCTCGGACGGATCGCCTTTCAGACGGCCTCGCTCAGCGCCTCGAAGGGAAGCACCCTGGTGTCGACGGGCGGAAACTCCGTGGCGCCGATCCAGCGGAACAGCATGGAGCCGAGCTCGTGACCCGTCGTGGTCAGCCAGTTGGGCCAGGCCTCGCCGGGATCGCGATGCGCCACCACGATGCGCACCGAACCGTCTGCTTCGTGGCTCGCCGTGCTCTGGTTCAGGTGGACGCGGTGGTAGCGGTAGTCGAGCGATTCCATCCAGAAGTTGCTCAGCTGGAAGTTCCAACCCTCGCACGGGGGGATCCGCTTGGCTTCGATCAGGAGCGCCTCGTCCGGCGCCAGTCGCCAGCAGCTCTGCAGGTAGTGGATGTTCGGGTCTCCCCCAGCCCGCTGGCACTTCTCCTGGTCGTCGGAGGGCAGCTGGTTCTCGTGGGAGGCGAACTCCACCATCCAGTCGACGAACTTGTTGGCGGTGCCGCCCACGAAGGCCACGACGCGCTCAAGCGAGGCCGCGAGCTGCGCGGGATCGAGCGAAGCGTCCTCGGCGTCGCCGAGCCGTTCGATGTGCAGGCGAGCGGGCTCTTCGGCGGCCCGGTCGCCGAAGGTCTGGCGAACGATCAGCATGCGGGTGTCGGGCTTCATGGGGAGCCAGTTGCCGCGCTTCGCCTCGCAGCTGAGCAGGACCTCGAAGCCCCCATTGGCATCCACGACGAGACGATCGCCGTCGAGCTCTCCGGTCGAGACCATCTGGCCCGTCGAGCCGTAGCCGCCGGCCTTCGTCCCCAGGCTCAGGTAGGGCACCGTGCCTCGCGTCCCCGTGATCCGGTACTCGTAGCGCCCGCTGATCGTGCAGTTCTGGTAGACGTTGTCCGGGTTGTCGTTGCCGATCTTGATCGTCTCGTTCGAGAGCTGGTAGAAGCCCGGGAAGCGGGGATCGCCGAACTCGAGCTGGCTCTCCAGACCGGCGCGCAGCAGGCGGGTGAGGTAGCGGTAGCCCTCGGCCCGGTCGAAGGGCGTGGCCGGCGTGCCCTCCCGCAGCACCACGTCTCCCGCCTGCTTGAGCCGGTCGCAGAAGTCGTGCCAGGCGCGGCCATCGGCGATGCGTTGCTCGGCGTCGCTCGGGCTCATGTGGGGCTCGCGGAGATCCGGATCTCGCGGTCGGCGTCGACGAAGGCCTCGCGGCCGCAGAACTCCTCCTCGACCATCGCCGCCAGCAGGTCCGCCTCCTCGCTCCTCGCCCAGCAACGGGCGCCCTCGGGCGTGCGCGCGGCGACGACCGCGCGTTCGGGCGCGTCGGCCGCATAGGGAACGACATAGCTCTCGATGGTCACCGGGCCGGTGTAGTCGGCCAGGTAGGTGCGACCCGGGAGGGTCGTCGTCTCGTCGCTCAGGTCCAGGCTCTCGAAGCCACCCGCGCGGGGCTCTCGGCCGAGGACCGCAAAGGCGTGCCGCGCCATGAAGCCGCCCACCGCCGACTGGAAGCCCGGCCGCTCCCCCTCCTTGCGCAGGCGCTCCATCGTGGTGGCCAGGGCGTGGATCACGTAGTTGTTGAAGGGCCCGCCCGCAAAGGTGAGCCCGCCCGTCACCGTGGGCGTGGCGTCCTCGCCGAGCCCGAGCTCCTGCTGCGCGAGCTGCACCGCCGAAGGAAAGCAGCTGTAGAGATCGACGGGGCCGAGCTCTTCGGGGGCCGTGCCGGCGCGTTCGAGCGCGCGGCGACCCGCCAGCCTGATCGTGCCCTCCTCCGCGAGGTCTCCGCGGTCGGAGAGGTGCTTCCCCACGTCGGCCTGGGTGGCGACCCAGGGGTAGACCCACCTCTCCTCCGGTATCCCCAGAGACGCGGCCGTCCCCACCGAGGTGAGCAGGAGCGCGGCAGCCTGATCCACCACCATGTTCGCGACCATGTACTTGGTGTAGGGCGCCGCCACCACGCGATTGCCACCCACGGGCTCGGCGATGGCCCCGGCGTCGGGCGCGTCGCGGACCCAGGCGTTGGGGTTGTCGGCCGCAACGCGCGCGAAACGCGCCCAGAGCTCGGCGATTCGCCTGCGGTGGGCCTCGACCGATTCCCCTCGTCGATGGCGAAGTGCGACTTCGAAGAGCCCGAAGCACTGGGTGGGGTTGAGAAGGCCGGCGGCGATGTCGGGGTTGTTCCGCCAGTCGAAGACCTCGGGCATGCCGCGGTCGGGGGGCGGGCCCTCCTGCGCGGTGCGCTTCACCTCGAAGCCCTGGGCCCGCGCGCGCCGTTTGCTGTGCTCGGCCTCGCCGCCGACGACCAGGATCGCATCGCGCCGGCCGGCCTGGATGTCGTCCGCCGACTCGGCCAGCATCTTCAGGACGGTCGTGCCGCTGATCACTCCGAGCTGGGTCTCGGGGCGAACCGCTCCGAAGCGCTGGGCCAGCCAGGCACCCGGGTTGGAGTAGGACCAGAGACCCTTCGGCACCCGGATGGCGTCCAGGCGGCGCAGGAGGTCGGGTGCCCCCGCGTCCTCGGCCGCCCTCTCGGCGGCCTCTGCCATCAGCAGCAACGGCTCCTGGGCTTCACGGGGGTCTTCGGCGCGTTGCAGGACCTGGCCGGCACCGACGAGGACGGGGGTGCGGGGATCCGGAGTCATGGGCGAAGTCGCCTCCCTGTGCAACGCGCGCCTAGTCTCTAGCCCGTCCCCGCCGCGCTGTCCCCCTCCGCGAGACCGTTCTCTTCGACGCCCTGACACAAGCGGCGCAGCAGCTCGAGCAGCCCTTCACCGCTCCGTTCCGCCGCTTCGAGCAGGCCCCGGCTGCGCGCCAGGGGGCCGCCGGAGTCTGCGGCTCCCCGGCGTAGCGACGCCAGACTCAGCTCGTGAAGCTCGTGCTGCATCATGGCCGCGATCCCCGGCAGCCTCTCCAACTGCTGGCGGACCTTGGTTTCCGCACTCTGGAGACGGCGGAGGGCTCCCGTGTCGCCCGCCGGACCCGCCGCCTCCAGCCGGGCCACGCGCTCGAGGCCCTGTCGCGCATCCTTCAGGAGGGCCCGGGTGGCCTGCTCGAGATCGCGGGCTTCCCGAATCAGCTTCGCTGCGTCGCCCGGGTTGGCTGCTCCGCGCGTGGCCTCGATGCGCTGGTCGGCAGGCAACGGGCGGCGGGGGGCCGCCTCCAGGAAATCGGCGAGGGGCAGGTGATTCAAGCCCGGGATTCGCGCGCCGCCCTCGGTGCAGTTCTCGAGCCGGACACCCTCCTCTCCGAGCAGCCGGGCCACGGACTCGTACTCGTTGAGAAAGCTCGCGTAGCTGCGGTCGGTCAGCACGGGCTCGCCATCCCAGCCCTCGACCCACAGGGCGCCGGGGGCCGCCTCCCGATCCGGTGTGGGCCGCTCGAAGAAGTCTCCCTTGACCTTGAGGTTGGTGAAGAAGACCTGGCCGTCGGCCTCGGTCTCGACGCGAAGCGCGTCGTAGACCGTGCCCTCGGCGTAGCGGCGGCCATCCGTGAAGGCCAGATCCTGACCGATGAGTGCGATCCGGGTCGCACCGAGGAAGGCCGCCAGGAAGACGCTCGACACCGCGACGGAGCCTCCCGAGCGAAGCAGGTGCGGCTCGCCCAGCGCCTTGGCCATCCAGCTCCCAAAGGGATGACCCAACCCGAAGGCGACGAAGCCTCGCCGGGTCTCCAGCTCGTAGAGCCGCGGATGGGCCTGGGGGGCGAGGATCAGCGTCTGCTCGGCGAGGCTCGGCAGCGACTCGAGCTGGTGGGCCACATCCTGGGTCTCGGTGACGAGAACGGCATCGGGGCGAATGCCGGCGCGATCGAGCGCTGCGACGCTCTGTCCGATGGCGAGCACCAGGACCCCCTCGCGGCGCTCGGCGAGCAAGGGCAGCTGCTTGCCAAGCGACGGACCCGCCGCGCAGACCACCGCGCTCGCGCCGGGAAAGGCGTGGTGCAGACAGCCGAGGCGGGGCCGTTGGACGATCTGCGCGGCGTTCTCGGCGGCGGTCAGGGCCCAGTGCTGCGACCAGGTCCGCAGGGTGGCGACGCGGATGTCGACGAGCTGCTTGATCTGGACGATGCGATCGACGGCTGCGCGCAGCGCCTCGGGCGCGATCCGGGCGAGGCTCGGATGCGGCAGCACGGACATCGAGAGGCCCGGGACGTACCAGCGCTCGAGCAGAGCCGCGAGCTCGGTCTCGTCGGTCGCCAGGTGGACCTCCCGAGCACCGAGGACCGGCTGCGGCGCGGCGCAGAGCGCGGCGCGCAGGCGGGAGAGATCGGGCTCGTACACGATCAGACGCCGCGGCGCGCGAGCTCGCAACGCCTCCAGGTGGTGGCCCGTGCCGAAGCCCAGGGTGACCACGAGATCCGCCTCCTCGGGCACCTGGGCCGCCAGGCGCACGCCATCGGCCCGGGGATCGTAGAGCGAGCTCAGCAGGGTCTCTCGCCAGGCCACCCCTGCGTGCCCACGGGGGCCAACGACGACACGCGCGTCGCCGAGCGCTGCGTTCGCGACGCGCTCCGCAATCGACGGTGATTCCCGTCGGAAGTGCGCGAGGTTCCGTTCCAGGGTCTCGCCCAGCGCGGGATCATCGGGAGAGAGGAAGGTCGCGCCGCTCATGGCGGAGTGGACGTGCAAGGCCAGTGCCACGCGCCCCCTCGCGGCACATCTCTTGCAGCCTCGGAAGATCGCAGGCCTTCTGCCCGGCTACCCCGAAGAGGGGAGCCGAGCGCGTTTCAATTTGAAAGATCCGGCCTTCCATTCTTCACACGAGCTCCCGAGCCCGACCGCCATGAACGAGCCGCGCGTCCAGTTCGTCGCCGAGGTCTCCAGCAACCACCACGGGAGCCTGGAGCGGTGCCTCGCCTTCGTGGATCGGGCGGCCGAGATCGGCTGCGACGCGATCAAGTTCCAGCTCTTCCGGGTGAACGAGCTCTTCGCTCCCGAGATCCTCGCGCGTAGCGCCGAGCACCGGAGGCGCGCGGCCTGGGAGCTGCCCTCGGACTTCTTGCCGGCGATCAGTGAGCACGCCCACGAACGCGGCCTGAAGCTGGCGTGCACGCCCTTCTCGCTGCGGGCGGTGGACGAGCTCCTTCCCTTCGTCGACTTCTACAAGATCGCCTCCTACGAGCTGCTGTGGGATCCGCTGCTCGTCGCCTGTGCCCGAAGCGGGCGGCCCGTCGCGATCTCCACGGGCATGGCCCGCAGCGACGAGGTCGCCCACGCCCTGCGCGTGCTCGACGGCGCCGGCGGCACCGAGCTGACCCTGCTGCACTGCGTCTCCGGCTATCCGACGCCACCTGGGGACGCGAACCTGGCGGCGATCGACACGCTGCGACGCCTCGCCCACACCCTTCTGGATCGCGAGTGCGCCGTCGGCTGGTCCGATCACACCGCCTCCGCCGGCGTGGTGCAGCGAGCCGTCCACCGCTTCGGCGCCTCGATGATCGAGTTCCATCTCGACCTGGACGGAGCCGGCGAGGAATTCGCTGCGGGACATTGCTGGCTCCCCGAGGCGATCGAAGCCGTGATTCGCGACGCCCGGAGCGCTCTCGCCGCCGACGGAAGCGGAGAGAAGGTCCCCGCTCCGAGCGAGCTTCCGGATCGGCCCTGGCGGGCCGACCCGAGCGATGGCCTGCGCCCCCTCCAGAGCCTGCGCCGGGAGTGGCATCCGTGAGCGGCGGCAACGGACTCACCCTCGTGGCCATGGGCGGGAGGCGCTCGGGGCTCGGCCACGTGCTGCGCTCCGTCACGCTCGCCCGGGAGGCGAGGTGGATGGGTCTCTCCCCCACGCTCTGGATCGCGGGCGACCGGGAAGCCCTGGGGCACGCCGCCCGGGAGCTTCGCGGGATCGCCGTGCGCCCCCTCGGCCCCGGCGACGATCCCTGCGCAGCCGCTCGGGCGCTGATCCTGGACGGGCCCGGAGACCTGGAGCCCTGGCTTGCGGCGGCGGAAGCTCGCGGCCTGCCGAGCCTGGTGCTCGACCGTCTCGACGCCGTGGACCGGGCGACATGGACCGTGCTTCCCGTGCTGCACGCCGAGCCGGTCGCCCACCCCCGGGTCCGACAGGGAGCGGACTGGTGCCTCGTCGAGCCGCTCCAGCAGGGTCGCCCGGCACCCCCGTACCCCGGCCGGCGCGATCGCGTCCTCGTCGTCCTCGGCGGCGCCGACGCGGGTGGCCTCACCGCGCGCATCGCCAGCGCCCTGCCCGACCTCTCGCCCTTCGGCCTGGAGACCCTCCTCGTGGTGGGCCCTGCCGCGCCGGAGCACAGCCTCGCGGCCTGTCGGGAGCTCGGCCGCGTCCTGCACGCTCCCACCCGGGACGGGCTCCTGGACGCGATGGGGACGGCGCGCCTCGCCGTGTGCGGTTTCGGCTTGAGCCTCTACGAGCTCGCCGCACTGGGGACGCCGGCCCTGACCTACACCCGGAGCCTGGGCGACGCGGCGGCGGCCGAGCGCCTGGCCGCGCTCGGCATCGGACGACCCATGGGAGACGTGGGCGGCTTCGAGGCCGAGAGCCTCGCCGCCTCCACTTTGGAGCTGCTGCGCGGCGACCGCGGGGCCCGGATGCACCACCAGGGCCGCCAGGCCCTGGGTGACGGCAAGGCCGCGCGACGGGTTCTCGAGCTGGTATGGGGAGGCACCGCGTGAAGGCTGGAGCCGTGATCCAGGCGCGCATGGGCAGCCGGCGGCTGCCGGGCAAGGCACTGGCCGACCTGGCGGGCAGGCCGCTCCTCGAGCGCGTCGTCGAGCGGGTGCGAAGGGCACGGAATCTCGCCTTCGTCGGTGTCGCGACCTCGGACCAGGCCGCCGACGACGCCATCGAGGGCTTCTGCACCGAGCGGGGGATCCCCTGTCTGCGCGGTCCCGAGGGCGACGTGCTCGGCCGCATCACCCTGGCCGCCCGCCACTGGGAGCTCGATCCGGTGGTGCGCATCACCGGCGACTGCCCCTTCGTGTGCCCGGAGCTGATCGACGAGCTGGTCGAGCAGATGCAGAGCGACCGTGCGGACGTCGCCACGCTCTTCGGGCCCTCGCTGCACGAGGGGATCGACCCCTTCTCCCGACGGGTGCTCGAGTACTGGAACGGCCTACGCCTCGAAGCCGGGGAGCGCGAGCACCTCGCCCTCCTGCCCGAGAGCCGCAGCGCGGGTGTCTGCGTGACCGGCCGACCCCCCCGGCCCGAGGAGGCTCCGCTCCCCGGGATCCGTCTGTCGGTGGACGAGCCGCACCAGCTGGCCTTCGCGAGAAGCACCTACCTCTCCCTGCTCGGGGGATCGACGAGCGGGGCGGCCGACTTCACGACCGCAGACCTGGTCGCGCACCTCGCGGGCGAGACGGCGACCCGCACCGGGGGGCATCTCGTGGCCGAGGCCCTGCGGGCGGCCGGGATTCCGCGCCTGCACCTGTATCCGGGGGGCACGATCATGCCCACCCTGAACGCCTGGATCGAGGCCGGCGGTGCCTATGTGGTCGCACGTCACGAACAGGGCGCCGGCTACGCGGCGCTCGCCGAAGCCCGGCTCTGCGGCGAGCCCCGCGCGGTGCTGGTCACGAGCGGCCCCGGCGTCACCAACCTGATGACGGTCATCGCCGACGCGTGGTACGACGGAACACCCTTGCTCGCCCTGACGGGCCAGGTCGGCACGGCGGACCTGGCCTCTCGCCCGGGTGTTCGCCAGCGCGGCTTCCAGGAGGTGCCGACTTCGGCCCTGTGCGCTCCGATCGCCAAGGCCTGCCTGCGCCCGATGCAGGTCTCGGAGATCCCCACCGTCATGGCCGAGGCCCTCGCCACCGCGCGCGAAGGGCGTCCCGGCCCCGTGGTGATCGAGCTTCCCATGGATGTTCAGCGTGGCCCCGTCACCGCCTCGGCAGGGCGCGCGACCCTGCGCCCTGCTCGGGAGACGAAGCCGCGACCGGACCCTGACGCCACGGCCCTGCTGGCCGATTGGATTCGGGAAGCCCAGCGACCTGTGATCCTCGCGGGCCAGGGCACCCTCCAGTCCGGTGCGGGTGAAGGGCTCCGCCGTCTCGCGGAGCGCGAGCAGATCCCGGTGGCGACCAGCTTGCTGGGGGTCGGAGCCCTTCCGGGCAATCACGAGCTGTGTCTGGGCTTCGTCGGGCACACGGGCACCGGCTGGGCCAACCGGGCCGTGCACGAGTGCGACCTGCTGCTCGTGCTCGGCGCCCGGCTCGACGTGCGACAGACCGGCAGCCGCACGGATGGCTTTGCGGCCGGGGCGCGGATCGCGCGGATCGACCTGGACCCGGACGAGCTCGCCGCTCCGCGCATCCACGCCCAGCTTTCGATCCGCGCCGACGTGGCCCTGGCCCTCGGCGATCTGGAGGCCGCGCTGGATCGACGCTGCGACGAGCCGCCCTCGCGCGATGCGTGGCAGCTCGACCTCAAGACATGGCGGCGGGCGCTCCCCCTCGATGACTATCCGGCAGGCGCGGGTGTGCACCCGGCCGAGCTGCTGCGCCACCTCGACGACCTCACCCGTGACGATGCCCAGGTGGTGGTCACGGGCGTGGGACATCATCAGCAGTGGGCAGCTCGCCACATGAGCTTCGACGAGCCCCGACGCTCGCTCCTGACCTCCGGCGGTCACGGCGCCATGGGCTACGACCTGCCGAGCGCCGTGGGCGCGTGTCTGGCGCGCCCCGATTCGCGGGTCCTGTGCGTCGTCGGAGACGGCTCGTTCCAGATCAACGGGCAGGAGCTGGGCACGCTCGTCGAGCACCGGCTCCCGGCCAAGATCGTCGTGCTCGACAACCGCCGCCTGGCCATGGTGTCCCAGTTCCAGAAGATCACCTGGGGCCACGACCCGGGTACGGGCGACCGGTGCGCCGTGGACTTCGCAGGCCTCGCCGCCGCCCACGGCCTTCCGGCCTTCCGTCTGGAGCGCTGGGACGACGGCTCGAACGAGCTCCTCCGGAGCTTCCTCGCCGAGCCGGGCCCGGCCCTGCTCTGGGTCACCGTGGACCCGGTCTGTGAGGTCACGCCGATGCTCCTGGCCGGGCAGACCCTGGACGCCATGTGGCCCTGGAGCGAGGAATGAGCGCGAGGCCCTGCCACGCATTCGTAACGGGTGGCGGCCGCGGCATCGGCCGGGCCATCGCTCTCGCCCTGGCCGGCTCCGGGGCGGACGTCACGGTCACCTTCCACGAGCGTTCGGAGCCGGCGCGTGCGGTGACGGGGGAGATCCAGGCGCTGGGACGACGCGCCGCGGCCCTCTCCCTGGATGTGGGGCAACCGGCGGACGTCCGCGCCGCCTTCGAGAAGGCGCAGGACGAGCTGGGCCCGATCGACGTGCTCGTGAACAACGGGGCAATGATCCAGGAGAAGCCCTTCTCCGAGATCTCCGTCGAGGACTGGGATCGGATGCAGGCGGTCAACCTGCGAGGCCCCTTCCTGTGCTGCCAACAGGTCATGGACGGGATGCTCGCCCGCCGCTTCGGACGCATCGTGAACCTGACCTCGATCGGCGGGCAATGGGGCGGAACCCGGCAGGTGCACTACGCCTGCGCGAAGTCGGGAGTGATCGGCCTGACCCGCTCCCTGGCCCGCCTGGGCGCCGAGCGAAACGTCACGGTGAATGCGATCGCGCCAGGACTGGTCGCGACCGACATGCCCCGGTCCGAGCTGGCCAGCGCCGAGGGGCGCAGCAAGCTCGCCGCCATTCCGGCCGGCCGCGTCGGCACGGTGGACGAGGTGGCGGCTGCCGTCGCCTACCTCGTGTCCGAGGGCGCTGCCTACGTCACGGGCCAGACCCTGAACGTCAACGGCGGGATGCTGTTCCGATGACGACCCTGTGGGTGATCAGCGCGGGGCCCGAGGCCTGTCCCGTCATCGAGCGGGCCCAGGCCATGGGCTTGCGGGTGGTCGCGAGTGATGTCCGCCCGGAGGCGCCCGGCCTGGCGCTCGCCGACCACGCCGTGGTCGCGAGCGTCTACGACCCCGACGACACCCTGGCGGCCGCGCGGCGTTGGGCCGCCGTGGAAGGCGCCCCCGACGGCGTGCTCTGTGCCGCGGCGGACGCGCCCCTCACGGCTGCACGCCTGGCTGCGGAGTTCGGCCTGCTCGGCGTGAGCGAGACCACCGCGCGCCTGGCAACGGACAAGCTCGCCATGAAGCGGAGGCTGGTCGATGACGGCGTGCCCGTGCCCTGGTTCCACGAGGTTCGCGATGCCAGGCATCTCGCCACTCTCGTGGAGAAGGAAGGACTCGCGCTGGTCGTGAAGCCCGTGGACAGCCGCGGCGCCCGCGGCGTCATCCGCATCGAGAACGACCTCCCCCTCGACTGGGCCTACGCCCAGGCACGCGGCCACTCTCCGACGGGTCGCGTGATGGTCGAGCGCTTCCTCTCCGGACCCCAGGTGAGCACCGAGTCGATCGTGTTGGAGGAGACCGTCGAGACACCGGGCATCGCGGACCGCAACTACGAATTCCTGGAGCGCTTCGCTCCCTTCGTGGTGGAGAACGGAGGCCAGCTGCCGACCCTGCTCGGGCCGGGCCCGAAGGACCAGACCCGCTACGTCGTGAAGCGGGCTGCCGAGAGCCTGGGCTTCGCGTCGGGCGTCGCAAAGGGCGACATCGTCGTGCACGACGGTCGCGCGATCGTGATCGAGATGGCGGCGCGCTTGAGCGGTGGATACCTCTGCTCACATCACATCCCTCTCTCGACGGGCGTCGACTTCGTCGGCGCAGCCATCCGCCAGGCGGTGGGCGAAGAGGTCGAGGCCGAGGAGCTGCGGCCCCGGCACGAGCTCGGTGTGGCCCAGCGCTTCCTCTTTCCGGAGCCGGGTCGGGTCGTGCGGGTGAGGGGGCAAGCCGAAGCCGCGGCCCGCCTCGACGTGGCCCTGCTCGAGGTGCGCGTCGGCCCGGGAGACGAGGTGGGCCCGATCGAGAACCACCCGTGTCGGGCCGGACTGGTGATCGCCCACGCCGAGACGCGCGAAGCAGCGGTGCGCGCGGCCGAGACCGCAGCCGCCTCCGTGCAGATCGAGACCCTTCCGGCCGAGCCCGCCGCATGACTCCGCTGCGCATCTACGCCGTCTTCCACCTCAATCTGATGTTCTCCTCGATCGAGACCTGGCGGCGGCCCGAGGTGATCGAGCGCTGCTACTGGCCGCTCCTCTCCCTCGCGACCGATCTCGGCCTGCCCCTCGGCATCGAGGCCTCGGGCGTCACCCTCGAGCTGATCCGGGAGCTCGACCCCACCTTGCTGGCACGCCTTCGCAAGCTCACCGAGGCAGGCCCCTGCGAGCTGGTCGGAAGCGGCCATGCCCAGCTCATCGGACCCCTGGTGCCGACCTCGGTGAACCGGTGGAATCTCGCCCTGGGCCAGGATCGCGCCGAGGCCCTGCTCGGCCAGCGCCCTCGCCTCGCCTTCGTGAACGAGCAGGCCTGGTCCGGCGGCCTGCTCGAGACCTATGAGGAGGCGGGCTTCGAGGGCATCGTCATGGAGTGGAACAACCCGGCTCGCGCCCATCCGGAGTGGGACCCGGCCTGGCGCACCCGCCCCCAGCGGGTCGCGGGGCCCGGCGGGCGGAGCCTTCCCCTGCTCTGGAACGACTCGATCGCCTTCCAGAAGGTGCAGCGCCTGGCCCACGGCGACCTCGAGCACGAGGCCTTGATGGAATGGCTGGTCCGCCGTTCCGAGGCCGGCGGCTGCTTCCCGGTCTACGGCAGCGACGTCGAGATCTTCGACTTCCGCCCCCAGCGCTACGCCGTCGAGCCCACGATCGAGAGCGGAGAGTGGCAGCGCCTGCGTGAGCTCTTCGAGCGCCTTGCCGAGGATCCTCGCTTCGCGTGGGTCTCCCCCAGCCAGGCTCTGCGGAGTGCGGAGCCGGAACCCGAAGCGGCAGAGCCGCTCCACCTGGGAGCGCCCGAGCAACCCTGCCCGGTCAAGAAGCAGCTCAAGTACAACCTCACCCGTTGGGCGGTGACCGGACGCGACGATCTCGGCATCAACAGCGCCTGCCATCGCATCGCCCGCGCTCTCGAGGGCCAGCCGGAGGCCTCTCCGGGTGACTGGCAGGAGCTCTGCTTCCTGTGGAGCAGCGACTTCCGCACCCACATCACCGACGAACGCTGGGACGAGTTCGAGGCGCGACTCACTCGACTCGAGAGACGGGTCGGCCCCGTGAAGGCGACGCCCCGCAGCTCTCCGATGCAAGGAGTGGCCTCTTCGGACCCGCGCTGGAACCGCCGCGATTCCCAGCTCCTCTTCGAGAGTGACCAGCTGCGGATCGTCTTCAACATCCGACGCGGGCTTGCGCTCGAGAGCCTGCAGTGGAAGAACGTGAGCGACCATCCGCTGATCGGCACCCTGCACCACGGCGAATTCGACGACATCTCCTGGGCCGCCGATTTCTACACCGGGCACTTCGTCTACCAGCCTCCGGGCCGTCACAAGCTCACCGATCTCTCTCCGGCCGAGCCCTTCATCGAGCACGACGGCGAATCGCGGGTGGGCCTGCTGGGCACGGTGCCGACGGAGCTGGGCCCGGTCGAGAAGCGATGGTCGATCGACCTCGAAGAGGGTCGGGTCCATCTCTCCCACCGCTTCTTCTGGCCCGAGGCGATGACCGGATCCCTGCGCCTCGGACACGTCACGGCATTGCCAGGGGCCTTCCACGGGGATCGACTCTGGTACGCGACCCAGAACGGTGGTGCTCCCGAGCTCTTCCACCTTCGGGGGCAGGGCTTCGATCAGGGGCGCGCCGTCTCCGGCCTGATCTCTGCGGGCGACGCGCTTGGAATGACGGGGGGCTGGCTCGAGTTCGGAGACGAAGAGAAGGCCGTGCGTCTCGAGACCCGGCCCGAAGAAGCCGCCTGCGTGGGGCTGATCCACTATCACGCCATCGACGAGCGCTTCTTCCTGCGCGCGACGGTCTCCGCTCGCGAGTTCGACGATACCAGCCGACCGGTGGCCAACGACGGACTGGTCTGCAGCATGATCCTCAGCGCGGAGCGGCGTTGCTGAAGGCGATGGCCTCCGAGTAGAAGGTCAGGGTGGGCACTTCGCCGAGACCGACCCGACGGAGGCTCTCGACCATCTCGGCCTGGAAGTCGTAGCTCGAGATCACCACGACGTCGGGCGCCAGGGCCGGAAGCTCCCGCGGCGAGACGACCGGGAGCCCGAGCACCTTCGTGCCCTGCTTGGCGGGGTTCTCGTCGACCAGCGCCACGAGGTCGGCGCGCCGCAGGTCCGTGGCATCGAGCAGGCACTCGGTGTGGTAGCCGGCGCCGTAGATCGCGACGCGGCTCCCGGCCGCACACCAGGCCTCGAGCTCGGGTGCCACCCGCCCGCGAAGGCGCTCCACGAAGACGGCCCGCTCCCTCACGTAGGCCCCGACGGCGCATCGGGTCCTCGCCACGAGCTCGGGCGCGGCCTCGGCCGTGCACGGCTCGGCAGCCCTGCCGATCATGCGGAAGGCCGGAAACTCGAAGTCGTCCGCGAGGGCACCGACCGCGAAGCCGCAGGAGCGGAAGAGTGCAGCCAGGGTCTCCGGACTGAAGTTGAAGAGGTGGTCGAAGGTGAAGAAGTTCACCGCGCTGTCGATACGGGGCTTCCACAGGTTCGGCACCTCGACGAAGAGGTGACCCCGCGGCGCGAGGAGCTCGCGGCAGCGCTCGAGCGTGGCCCGCGGCTGGCCCATGTGCTCCAGCACGTGGGAGAGGACGATCAGGTCGAAGCTCCCGGGGGCGAGCTCGACCTCCTCGAAGCCGCCCGCGCGGATCTCGACTCCGTGGCGCTCCGCGCCGAGTCGCGCCGCGCGGGCCGAGGGCTCGATGCCCAGGCCGCGGGCGCCGGCGGCTTCCAGGCGATGCAGCAGGTAGCCGTCGTAGCATCCGATCTCGAGCACACGGAGCCCTGCGAGGCTGCCGAGCTCGGCTTCGATCCAGCGCGCCTGATCCAGCCGGCTGCCCTCGCCGGGAATACGGGCCTCGTCCTCCCCCTCGACGAAGGCGTCGCGCTCCTGCGCCGCGTAGAAGCGGGCGAGCTGCCCAGGGGCGGGCTGGGGGTCCGTCGAGACCAGCCCGCAGACCGTGCACAGGACGGTGTGGATGTCGAAGGGGATCTCGCGCCCCCCACTCAGGATGCGGAAGCCCGGCTGGTGCTGGACCTCCTCCGGGGCCGTGACCCCACAGAGCTGGCAGGCGGCGCCCATCGTCCCCTCCCCTCCTTCATCCTCATCGGACGATTCAAGGATTTCTGGAATCGCGCCGATGCGGGTGCCGGGGGGACTGGATGCCGACGCATCCGCATCAGCAGGCTCGCGTGCTCCACCCGGTGGGCGCGCTGAGCCCGACCGGCGTGCTGGACGTGGGTCTGCGCTGCCCCCACTCCTGCGTGTTCTGCTACTACAGCCACTTCGACGGCCACGAGGAGCAGTTCCACGCCCTCCGCACGCTGCCCTTCCGCTCGCTGGCCGAGTGCACGCAGCTGGCCGACGACTTCCGGCGCTGGGGCCTCAGCCACTGCGACGTGACCGGCGGCGAGCCGACCCTGCACCCCGAGATCCTGGAGCTGGTCCGCCACGTCGAGCACAGCTCCGACATCCGGGCGCGGATGATCACGCTGGGGCAGTTCACGATGCGCCCGCACAAGGCATCGGGGCGGCCCCGCCTGGTCGACGCGCTCCTGGAGGCCGGGCTCAGCGACTTCCTCTTCTCCTTCCACGCCGCCAGCGAGGCTCTCTTCAAGGAGCTCACGCGCGGATCTCTCCAGCAGGTGAAGGACGCCATGGAGTACCTGGACGCCTGCGGCTTCAGCTACACGGCGAACACGGTCGTGCAGGAGCACAACCTCCAGGAGCTGCCCGCGATCGCCCGTTACCTGGCCCAGCGCAAGCTCCGCTTCCACAACTTCATCGTGATGAAGCTCGAGTGGGGCTGGCGAAAGGGGCCGGGGCACGGGGTCGACCACAAGGCGCGTTACGAGGAGGTCGCACCGCCCCTGACCGAGGCGGTGCGCATCTTCGAGGACGCGGGCAAGGGCGTCAACGTGCGCTACGCCCCCTACTGTGCCTTGCCCGGCCTCGAGAAGAACCTGGTGGGCTACAAGCAGGTCCAGCTCGACCCCTACGAGTGGCGCAACGGAACCCGCGGCGGGTCCATCGAGGGCACGCCCTACGGCGGCAAGCCCTTTCTCTTCTACGAGAATCGCGAGGACTACCTGGCCCGTCACCCGGAGCAGGTCGCCACGCATCCCGAGTACAACATGAGTCAGGGCCCGCCCTGCCGGGGCTGTGCGCTTCGCGAGATCTGCGACGGCGTGGACCGCGACTACGTGGCACACCATGGCTGGGAGGAGTTCCACCCCTACGAGGGCCCGGCCGTCGACGATCTGACGCACTTCCGAGGGGACAATCCCCGGCCCTTCGAGCTGATCCAGCGTTGCGGCTGGCCGGAGCCGCGAG
The DNA here is from genome assembly GCA_002687015.1 of Deltaproteobacteria bacterium. Lineage (GTDB taxonomy): Bacteria > Myxococcota_A > UBA9160 > UBA9160 > UBA6930. Next base: position 1,958 of record NYZB01000060.1, on the reverse strand, counting down.
AGGCGACCGGCAAGTCCGAGGTGGGCGGGCCGTGAAGCTCTCGGTCGTGATCCCGACCTTCGAGCGCCGGGACAAGCTCCGCGCCTGCCTGGAGAGCCTGACCGCCCAGGCGGGAGCACCTGCCTACGAGGTGGTGGTCGTCGACGACGGCTCGAAGGACGGCACGCGCGAGTGGCTCTCGGGTGCGAGCGGCCAGGCATGGCCCTTCGGCCTGCGCGTCGTCCTGCAGAGCCACCGCGGGCCCGCCGCGGCGCGAAACGCGGGCGTGCGAGAGGCCATCGGCGATCTGGTCCTGTTCCTCGGCGACGACTGCATTGCGGCTCCGGGTTGCCTGGCAGAGCACCTGCGCGCCCATCGGGCAGGCAGCGACGGATCCGTGCTCGGCTTCACGACCTGGCTTCCGTCGCTCGAGATCACCCCCTTCATGCACTACCAGGAGAACGGCGGAAGCCAGTTCGCCTACGGGCGGATCGAGGACCCCGAAGACGCCGGCTGGCGCTTCTACTACACGACGAACATCTCCACGCCTCGCGCCGTCCTGCTCGAGCATCCCTTCGAGGAGCGATTTCCGGCCGCGCGCTACGAAGACATGGAGCTGGGCTGGCGTCTCCAGCAGCTGGGCCATCGCGTTCGCTACTGGCCGGAGGCGCTGGTCTGGCACGACCACCCGATCGACTTCGACTCCTTCCGGGCGCGTTGTGCGGCCTACGGCGAGTATGCGGCGCTCTTCCACCAGCTCCATCCCGAGGACGAGGGACTGGCGGTGGCCCTGGGCGTGCGGGATGCCGAGCAGGCCGATCGGGTCTTCCGGCCGGGCCTCGAATGCGCCGAGGCCGTGGTCGATGCGATCGAGCCCAGCCTGGGCGCGGCGCCGGCCAGCGCCTTCGCGGTGCGGGGTGCCACCGCCCTCCTGCACGACGCCTACCGGCTGCTGATCCACCACGAACAGATCACCGGTATCCGGAAGGCGCTCTCGCTTCCGGCGCCGATGGAGGCTTGACGCGTGGCCGTGAACATCCAGCTCGCCGATCCCGGCACCGCCAACCGACGGCACTTCCTGCAGCGGGTCCTGCCCTTCCTCCCGCTCCCGGGCCGGGCGGGCATCGTCGACCTCGGGTGTGGCGACGGCTACTACTGCGGGGTCTTCAGCACCGTGAGCCGTGCGCTCACCGAGGGGGGCCTGCCGGTGTACCGGGGCTTCGACCTCGACGAGGCCGCGCTCGACGAGGCCCGCGAACGCTATCCCCACGCCGAGTTCTGCGGCGCCGACATCACGAACGGAATCGACCCGGCGGCGCTCGAGTGCGGCCTGACCCTGTGCTGCGAGACGCTGTCGATCGTCGGTGACCTGGAGGGGATCCTGGAGCGCATGCTCACCCATACCCGGGGCGCGGTGGCCTTCGACTTCCTGTGGTCGAGCGACGGCTGCGAGGAGGATCGCGTCCTCCCGCTTCGCGTGCTCCCTCCCTTCCAGTACCACCTGCGCAGCCAGAGGAACGCCTTCGCCACCCTGCAGCGGGTGATGGCGAGGCACCCCGACTGGCACCTGAAGAACACCTCCTCCTGGGCCTTCTCTCCCCAGGCCATGGAGGACTTCACCGGCGTGCCGGGAATCCAGGCGGAGAACGTCTGGTGGATCCTCACCCAGACCTAGGAGTCTGCGCGGCAGAAGCGAGATCCGAGACCCCGAGGCAACTCCGACCCCGCCGCCCCCGCGAACGCCGCTCACCGCCAGACCGCCGCGGAATGGATAGGGTGGCTGCCGGAAGGTTGGTGAGGGCAGGGGTCGTGGGGTGTCAAAGGCACCGACGGTGGGTGTCCTTCGCCCTGGGCCTGCGAGGTCGCCGGACGCGGCTCCCAGGGTCAGCCCGGGCACTCCGCTGGATCCAGCAACCCCCCACCTGCGCGCCACCCCTCCTGCAACAGCCAGGTATGCGGCCACGCCACCGCATGCACCC
>NYZB01000059.1 GCA_002687015.1 Deltaproteobacteria bacterium | reverse complement strand
CTGTTCTGCGGCTCCGTCGACCGGACCTCCTTTGCCGAGCAGGACGAGACCAAGGGCACCCTGCGGCTCCGGGGCACGCCGGGCGAGCCCCTGCGCTGGCGCTTCGACCCGCTGCCGACCCGGCCGATGCTGGCCCTTCCTCTCGCCGGGGGGGAGGGCTTCCTGGATCGCCTGGCGGCCGCCCTCGCCGGGTGTGCAGCCGACGCGATCGTCCGCATCGACCTCCAGGACGCTCGTCCGGTGCCCAGCATGGAACGCATCCGGGCGCTCGCACCCCAGATGAACCTGAGCCTGCGCTTCCCCCGCCCGGTGGCCTGAGCCACGAGTCTCGCGGATGGGCCGGCCCCCGGGCTCAACCCTGCTCCGCCGTCTGCCGATTTCGACCCCCATGTACGTCTTTCCCACACTCATTTCGGCGCCCTCCGCCCGCGCCCAGGCCCTGGCCGAGAAGCTGGCCGCCCTGGTTCGCGAGCAGCGCCAGCAGGATCCGACGCTGGAGGCGGGCGAAGTGCAGCAGGCCTTCGCCGTGGCCCAGCAGCAGCTCGCGACGGAGCTCGGCGCATCGGCAACCCGCGCGCGGATTCTCCTGGCGGCCATGGCGGCCTTGGCCCTGGTGCTCGGGCTGGCCTTCGCACTGCTTTCCGCCCAGCCGACGGGCTAGCACCGCGTGAGCGAGCCGCCCATCTGGTAGGCTCCCGCCGGTGATGCAGGATCTTCCCTCGGCAGTCACCTTCGACTGCTGGAACACGCTGATCTACGAGGCCGATTGGGAGACCGCCCACGCTCTGCGCGTCGCCGCGCTGGAGCGGGCCGCGCTCGCAGCCGGCGTCGAGGCCGGGCCGGAGAAGGTCCGGAACGTCTTCGACCCCGCCTGGGCCCGCCACATGGAGGACTGGGAAGAGGGCAGGGCCAGTGGCGCCCCGGAGATCGCGACCTGGGCTCTGGCCGACCTGGGTCTCGGCGAGGAGCTCGCCGCGCGCGCCGCCCTGGTCCGCGACTTCGAGCAGGCGTCGCACTCGGGCCGCGTTCTGATGGTCGATGGGGCAGGGGTGCTGCTGCAGGGACTGGTGGGTGCCGGCGTCCGCTGCGCGCTCATCTGCGATACGGGCCTGACGCCGGGGCGGGTCGTGCGCCAGCATCTCGACCGTCTCGGGCTCCTCCCCTGTCTCGAAGTCCAGGTCTTCTCGGACGAGACGCGGCGCCCGAAGCCCCACCCGGAGGCCTTCCACGCCGCGCTGGAGCCGTTGGGCGTCGCCTCCGGAGAGGCCGTTCACGTGGGCGATCTGCGCCGCACCGATGTCGCGGGGGCTCGGGGCATCGGGATGGGGACCGTGCGCATCCGGGCGCGCTACGACGACGCGAGCGAGCTTCCGGATGCCGATCGCGTCGTCGGCAGCCACGCCGAGCTCGGCCCCCTCCTGGGGCTCCGGGACCGCTAACCCGTCAGTCCCCTCGGCCAGGTCGCGAGCCGCGCCTCGACGGCGTCCATGTCCTCGCGGATCGATCTCCCCCCGTCGATGGTGAGGCTCTCCGCTTCGGGGAGCTCCTCGACGGGCTCCCACTGGCTCGCGAGGCCCTTGGCGATGTCGAGCCAGACCTTCTCGTCGACGCCGTCGCGTTCCGCGCGGGCCCGGAGGCGTTCTCGTCTCTGCTCGGGGTCGACCTGTACCTCCACGAAGAGGAAGGGTCGCTCGTAGCGGGCGGCCATGCGCCGGGCGATCGAGCGCTGGGTGGCCGAGCGGAAGCAGCCGTCGAGGACCACGGGTCGTCCGGAGCGAAGCACCGCCCCGGCGCGCCGCATCAGCTCGGCATAGACCCGGTGCGAGAAGCCCGGTTCGTAGGCCAGCTCCCACTGGGCTTCGTGGGCGTCGTCGGCCCGGGCGCCCAGCATGAAGGAGCGGGTGCGATCCGCACTGATCAAGGGAGCGCCGATCTCTCTCGCAACGCGACTGGCGATCGTGCTCTTCCCGCTCGCCACCTGTCCGCCCAGCGCCACCATCGTCGGGGGCAGGAGGGGACGGCGCTCAGCGGAGGCGGCCATCAGGAAGAAGCGCCTCGCCCGCGCGAGACAGGCGTCGCGCGTCCTGCGGTCGATGCCCTCGCGGGTCGCGTAGAACCACTGGATCTTCCCACGGATGGAGGCGCGCAGGCTCGCGTAGAAGTCGAGGAGCGGATAGAGGTCGAAGTCGTTCGCGGCGGCCGCGTACTCGGCGACCAGGCGCTCGGCCAGGTCGACGCGGCCACGCGAGGCGAGATCGGTCGAGAGGAAGGCCACGTCCGAGCACACGTCCGAGTAGCGCAGGGCGTCGTCGTACTCGAGGCAGTCGAGCACGTTGACGGTGCCCGCCTCGTCGATGAACACGTTCTCGAGACTCAGCTCGCCGTGGCCCTCGCGAATCCGGCCGCCTTCGAGCCGCGCCTCGAAGAGCTTCGCGTTCTCGGCGAGGAAGCCCTGCTGCCAGGCAGCCGCCGATTCCGCTTCGGGGATGGGGGGCGTCTCGCGATCCCTGTCCCGGTCGGCGGGCTCGTGGATGGCCAGCGCCACCGTCCCCTTCAAGGATTCGATGCTGCCTCGTCCCCGGGTCGCGGCGTCGCAACGGGCCACCTCATGGAAGGCCGCCAGGCGGGTGGCAATGCACCGGATGTGCTCGTCATCGAGGCGGTCCGACTCGAGGCGAAGGTCTGCCCGGTCCCGGTCGGGAAGACGGGCCATGTGGACGGCCCAGTCCGAGGGCTCGCCATCGCCTCCAATGCGCAGGCGATCGTCGGGGCCCCGCGTCACGGGGACCACTCCGAGGTAGACCTCGGGGGCGAGACGCCGGCTGAGCCGCACCTCGGCCTCGCAGACCAGGCGGCGCTTCTCCGCCGTGGTGTAGTCGAGGAAGCCCAGCAGGACGGGCTTCTTGATCTTCCAGACCTCGTCCGGCGTGAGGAAGACCCAGGAGGCAAAGGTCTCGACGAACTCGAGGTGGGGGCCGCTTGCTTCCATCACGCCGATTGTACGCGTTCCGCTGCGTGACGACCCGACATCACGGCCGCTGCCTCCGGGCGAGCCCGTCAGCCGCGCGGCGGCAGGGAGTGCACCATGGTCAGGAACTGGAGCTTCGTTCCGGCCCGGCGGTGCTCCGAGAGGGCCTGGTACTCGGGGTCGTCGTACCAGGCCTGCGCCGCCTGCTCGGAGGGAAAGCGGAAGATCACCAGCCGGCCCGGCGGTGGCGCCTGGCCCTCGAGGGTGATCGCCGCGTCGTCGAAGGTCACGAACTCGCCGCCGTGCTTCTTGAGAAGGGGGAAGAAGCCCTTCTCGTACTGCCGGTAGCGATCGACGTCTTCGACCACGAGGTTGACGATCAGGGTCACGGGAAGCTCGGCCACGGCGGTCTCCTGGATGAATTGGCAGTATTCATGCCAAAGAACCCATGCCCGGGCAAGAGCGCCCCGGCCCCGGGGTATGCTGGCGGCATGGATGCCACCCAGCGAATGCTCATCGAGCGGGATTGCGAGCGCCTGGTCACCGCCTACTGCCACCATGTCGACCACGGCGAGGCCCGCCGGATCGCCGAGCTCTTCAGCGACGACGGCGTCTGGACGGCGCCAGGTGTGCGCATGGCTGGGCGCGCCCAGCTCGAGGCCGGCTTCGGCCAACGCCAGGACCAGAAGGAGCGCATGTCGCGCCACGTCTGCCACAACTTCCTGTGCGACGTGCAGAGCGAGGACGAGGCCTCCGGCGTGGTCTACCTCACTCTCTATCGCCACGACGGGGATCCGGATCGCAAGGTCTCGCCCCTGGAAGGGCCCGCGCTCGTGGGCGAGTACCGTGACCGCTTCGTGCGCACGCCCGAGGGCTGGCGCATTGCCGAGCGCGAGATCCGCGTGAGCTTCGTGCGGGAAGGCGCATGAGTGACCCGCCGCGCCGTCTGGTCGGGCGACGGGTCTTCCTCACCGGCGGAGGCAGTGGGATCGGCCACGCTACGGCACTGCGCCTCGCGTCGGAGGGCGCAGCCGTCGCGGTCGCCGACAAGCGTGCCGAGAGTGCCCAGGCGGTCGCCCGGGAGATCGAGGCCAGCGGTGCCAAGGCACTGGCCTGCGCGTTGGACGTCGGTGACGAGGCCCAGGTGCGACGCGGCGTGGCGGAGGCTGCGGACGCCTTCGGAGGGCTGGATTCGGTCTTCGCCAACGCGGGGACCGCCGGCTCGGGCTGGATCCACGAGACCTCCCTGGCCGACTGGGAGGCCGTGATCCGCACGAACCTGACGGGTGTCTTCCTGACCGCCAAGCACACCCTGCCCCATCTCCTCGAGGCGGGCGGCGGCGCCGTCGTCACCACCGCCTCCGTCGCGGCGCACGTCATCGCGGCCGGGGGCTCGGCCGCGAGCTACGCGGCCTCGAAGGGCGGCGTCCTCCAGCTCACCAAGCAGATCGCCGTGGACTACGGCGACCAGAACATCCGCGCGAACTGCCTGTGCCCGGGGGCCGTCAAGACCGGCATCGCCACCCACTCGGGGGAGGACATCCGGGGCCAGACGACGCCCGTGCCCGAGGGAGGCCGGCTGCCGCGCGCGCTCTTCCGGCCGCCCATGGCGCGCGTCGCCGACCCCTCCGAGCAAGCTGCGGTGGTCGCCTTCCTGCTCTCGGACGACGCTTCCTTCATGACCGGCGCCTCCGTCCTCGTCGACGGTGGCTACACCGCGATCTGAGCGCGGGTCGTGGGCCAGTGGACCTGCCCCGGCTGCGGTCGACGCTTCGGGCGCACCGGTCAGTCGCACCAATGCGAACCGGGACTCAGCGTCGAGGGCTACCTGGCGCTCCAGCCCGAGGAGTGGCGGGAGACCTACCGCGCCGTGCTGGCGGTGTTGTCCGAGCTGGACGGGGTCGACGTCGACCCCGTGGAGGTTGACCGGTCGGCGCACGGGCCGGAAGCCAGGCCTCGCATGGCGGCTCTTCGCCACCTGCGGCTTCCGGCCCGATCTCCCGAGCTGCTACCCTTGCCCGCGCCCACCCGGGAGGAACGAGATGAGCGCAGCGCTTCTCTGTGTCGGCGGTGTGGCCCTGGCCGCCGCATCCCTGGTCCTGTGGTTTCGCCGGCTGAATCAGGTGGCCCTGGAGGGTCGGCGTTCGCTTCCGCTGGCGATGCTCGGCGTGGCCGGTCTGCTCTCCCTCGCCGCTCTCGTGCAAGGGCCCGGGCTCCTGCTCGGCGCCGTCAGCGGGCTGACCCTGCTGGCGAGCGCGGGCTTCCTCTTCCTGGCAGTGCTCGCGCCCCAGTCGAAGCAGGCGCCGGTGGTTCCCGTCGGCCAGCCGATCCCCGACTTCGCGGCGCTGGATGAGAACGGCCAGGAGTTCCGTCTCTCCAGCCTGGTCGGCAAGCCCATCCTGCTGAAGTTCTTCCGCGGCCACTGGTGACCCTACTGTGTCGCAGAGTTGCGGCGATGGGAAGAGCTCCGGCCCGAGCTGAACAATCGGGAGGTCCAGCTGGTCACCCTGTGCACGGATACGCCCAAGCAGATCCGGGCGGGCATGGGCAAGCACGGCGCCAGGGCCATGATGCTCTCGGACCGTGACCTGGCCGTGACGCGCCAGTACGGCCTCGAGAACACGGCCCGCATGGTCAAGCCTCCCGGCATCACGGGCCTGCCCATCCCCACGACGATCCTCGTCGATCGGGAAGGGGCCGTGCGCTGGATCGATCAATCCGCGGACTACCAGGTGCGCTCGCAGCCCGATCGGGTGCTGGCAGCGCTCGAGGCCGCACTGGAGTAGGGGCGTTTCGCGGCCTTCCGCCCCCACCGGGCGAGCGATCCCGGATCGGCTCTTGAAGGGGGTCGGCCTCGGAGCGTAGGATGGCACCTCGGGGTCTGATCACCGGAGGTCGCCATGGAACAGCTCAGTGGAATGGATGCCGCCTTTCTCTACTTCGAGCAGGGCAATGCTCCCACCCACATCGGCTCCTTCGCGATCTACGATCAGTCCACGGCGCCGGGTGGCAAGGTCACCTTCAAGGGCATCCTCGCGAACGTCGAGAAGCGTCTGCATCTGGCGCGCTGCTTCCGGCAGAAGCTCGTGCGCGTTCCGATGGACCTCGACCACCCCTACTGGATCGAGGACCCCGACTTCGACCTCGAGTTCCACGTGCGACACATCGCACTCCCCCATCCCGGCGATTGGCGGCAGCTCTGCATCCAGGTGGCCCGGATCCACGCCCGCCATCTCGATCTCTCCCGGCCGCTCTGGGAGATGTACGTGATCGAGGGTCTCGACAACGTGGAGGGCGTCCCGGCGGGTAGCTTCGCCGTGCTGACGAAGATCCATCACGCGGCGATCGACGGCGTCTCGGGAGCCGAGCTCTCGGCCGCGATCCACGACACCGAGCCGCACGGGGAGCCGCCGCCGCCGGACGAGGAGTGGAAGCCCGAGGCCGAGCCCACGACCGCCGAGCTGGCCGCGCGCACCACCCTGAACAACATGCGCTCTCCGTTCCGTTTCTGGCGGGTGATGGGCCGCACCATCCCGCCGATCGCGAGAGCCATGCGCGGCGATCCGGCGGAGGAGGTCGAGGGCTCGGGTGACGTGCCGCGCACCCGCTTCAACGGCATCGTGTCTCCGCATCGGGTTCTCGATGGTCGCTCCTTCTCGCTCCAGGACATCCGCGACATCCGAAAGCGGGTTCCCGGCGCGACGGTCAACGACGTGATCCTGACGGTGTGCAGTGGCGCGCTGCGCAAGTACCTCGAGTTCCACAGGGAGCTGCCGCGCGAATCGCTGGTCGCGATGGCGCCGATCTCGGTGCGCACGGAGGAGGAAGCCGGAACGGCCGGCAACAGGGTCTCGGCCATGTCGGTGACCCTCCACACCGAGATCGCCGATCCCCTGGAGCGGCTCGCCGTCGTGCATCGCGGGACGCAGGAATCGAAGGCCACCGCCGAGGCGATGGGCGCTCGCAGCATGACCGACATCAGCCAGGTGCTGCCGGGCTCGCTCTCCGGCCTGGCCGCGCGCCTCTACACGCGCCTGGGCCTGGCGAACCGGGTGAAGCCCTTCCTGAACACCGTGATCACCAACGTGCCCGGGCCCCAGGTACCCCTCTACTTCACGGGCGCGAAGGCCCTCGGGCTCTACGGCTGTGGCCCCGTCCTGGATGGCATGGGGCTGATCCACGCGGTGTTCAGCTACTCGGGCCGGATCAGCGTGACGGTCACCTCCTGCCGCGACCAGATGCCGGATCCGGGCTTCTACGCCGACTGTCTCCAGGCCTCCTTCGACGAGCTGCAGGAGGCGGCGGCGAGCCCAGCACCCTGAGAAGGACCCCGTGAGCTCCCGGGGCGCTTCGGTTACCCTGCGCGGCCATGCTTTCCGACCTCCGCCCCCACGAGAGACAGGTCTACTCCCAGTTCGGAGAGGACGGCGTCCTCGAGCACATCTTCGAGTGCATCGGCACGACGAACCGCCGCTTCGTCGAGTTCGGTGCCAAGGACGGAGTCAGCCTCTCGAACACGGCCAACCTGCGCCTCCACCACGGCTGGACCGGGCTCCTGATGGACGCCGCGGCCTCCCGGTCCGACGAGCTGGTCAGCCACGCCTTCATCGATGCCGAGAACGTGAACGCGCTCTTCGCGAAGCACGGCGTGCCCGAGCGCTTCGATCTCCTCTCCATCGACATCGACGGCAACGACTACTGGGTTTGGAAGGCGATCGATCTCTTCACGCCCCGCGTGGTCGTGATCGAGTACAACATCTTCTTCCAGCTCGATGACTGCCGAACCATGCCCTACGACGCCCAGCACGTGTGGCAAGAGGGAAGCTGCTACCACGGGGCCAGCCTCGCGGCCCTGCGCAAGCTCGGCCACGAGAAGGGCTACGCCCTGGTCCACACGGATGCCTGGGCCCCCAACGCCTTCTTCGTGCTGCGCTCGGAGCTTCCCGCGGACTGGCAGGACCGGCCCACCGAAGAGCTCACGGACTGGGGCCGATTCCACGAGCCGCCGGGTACCGAGGGCCGCCCCTGGACCCGCGTATAGCTAGACCAGGACCTCCGCGAGGACGAGCTCCGTGTACGCCTCGTCGGAGAGACCGAGCAGGTCGCGCAGGATGGCCTCGTTGTGCTCGCCCTGCAGCGGGGCGCGACGCACCGGGGAGTGGGGCGCTGCGAAACGCAGGCACTCGCGATCGACGGGGATCACGGTGCCCTCGGCGCCTGCGGACCGCACCGATTCGTAGTGATCGCGCAGCTGCGGGTCGCGCTCGAGGGTGTCCCGGAGGTGCTCGACCGGGGCCGCGGGGACTCCGGCTCCCTGGAGCCGCTCCGCCAGCTCCCAGCGGTCCTCGGTCCGCGTCCAACGGGTGAGGATCCCGTCGAGGCTGTCCTCGTGGCGCTTGCGCGCGCCGTGGCTCGCGAAGCGCGGGTCTCGTGCCAGCTCCGGGAGGCCCATCGCTTCGGCGAGCCGCTGCCATTCTTCGTCGCTGCGGACCGCGATCGCGATCCACTCGTCGTCGCCGCGCGTCGCGAAGACGCCGTGGGGTGCGTGGTCCGGGTCCCGGTTGCTGGCGGGCGGTGGCTGGACGCCGGTGGCGTGGTACTGCATCCACTCGGCGCCGAGCAGCGAGATCGTGGCGGAGAGCTGGGAGAGGTCGAGCTCCTGTCCCTGTCCGGTCTGGGCGCGCTCGCGGAGAGCCGCCATCACCGAGGTCGCCAGCAGATAGGGCGAGGTGAAGTCGGGATAGGCGACGCCCACGCCGCGCGGCCTTCCACCCGGGAAGCCCATCAACGGGTTGAAGCCCGAGGCGGCCATCACCACGTTTCCCATGGTGGGTCGGACGGCCCAGGGGCCCTTCTTGTGGGTGCCGGGCAGGTTCAGCAGGATGATGTCCGGACGGATCTCGCGGAGGGCGTCGTAGCCGAAGCCCATTCTCTCGAGGGCCCCGGGGCGGAAGTTGTTCGTCACGACGTCGGCCTTCGAGATCAGCTGTCGCACGACATCGCGGCCCCGCTCGGTGGACAAGTCGACGGCGAGAGATCGCTTGCCGGCGTTGGCGGTGTGGAAGAGGCCGCCGAGGTCCGGGTTCGGTCGGCCATCCGGGCCCGGCTGACTGCGCATGCCGTCCGGGTGCCGGCTCGACTCGATCCGGATCACGTCGGCGCCGTGGCTGGCGAGCAGGCGCGTGCCGATGGGTCCCGCGAGGACCCAGCAGAAGTCGACGACGCGCACCCCCGAGAGGGCGCCGTGAGGCTCGGCCGGAGCGAGGGAGCCGTGGGGAGGAAGGGGTCCCGCCTGCTCGAGCTCGGCGAGGACCGCCTTGCCGTGCTCGCCGGGGAGCGGCGCGCGACGCAGCTCGATCCCGCGCGCCATGGCATCGACCGGGCTGCGCGGGAAGCCGAGGCGGCGGCCCAGCGGCGAGTGCTCGACCTCCAGGAACTGCTCGTTCGCCAGGAAGTGCGGATGCTCGGCCATGCTCGGGAAGTCGAGGATCGGCAGGCACACGATCTCGGCCTGGGCGGCGCGATCGCTGAACGCGTCCCGGCCGTAGCGCGCCGCCAGCTCCAGCGTGGCCGCGGCGACCGGGTTGTTGCGGCGCGGTGCGCCCACCTCGGCGAGATGCGCGTCACCGGGCCCGAGGGTCGTCTCGACGCCGGCCTCTTCGAGCCAGTCGAGGAAGAGCTCGAAGCGCCCGGGTCGAACCAGCAAGCCGACGAAGCCACCGTCCTTGCAGCGGAGCGCGTTCGAGAGGCCGGGACGCCCGGGGATCCGACCGAACCAGGACCAGAAGGTGGGTGTCGCGGTCTGCAGCGTGGCCATGCACGCGGCCTCCTGCAGCGAGACCTCGAAGTGCACACCCGCTCGACCCGGGGACCGCTCCCGATCGCTGAGCCCCACCATCACGCCCGTGGCGACGGCCAGGCTCGCCATCGTGTAGGCCGGGCGCGCCGAGCCCTGCAGGGGTGGAGCGCCCGCTTCGCCGCACAGCCAGACCAGCCCACTGGCTGCGCCTGCCACCAGGTCGTTCGCCCTCCAGTCCCGCCACTCGCCCTGCGAGGCAAAGGGCAGCACCGTGGCGTGGATGAGGCGGGGGTTGACCCCGCGCAGGGCGCCGGGCTCGAGGGCCGGGTCGCGCAGGGCCGCCGAGGAGGCGGTCTCGACCAGCACGTCGGCCCGCTCGAGCAGGCGCTGGAAGGTGGCCGCGCCCTCGCGGGTGCTCCGATCCAGCACCAGCGAACGCTTGCCGGCATCGTGATAGAGGTGGAAGAAGCCCCGCTCCGGCCCCGGCCGGTCGTCGAGGAAGGGGCCGACCCGCCGTGTGGCGCCGCCACCGGGCGGCTCGACCTTCACCACGTCGGCGCCCAGGTCGGCCAGGATGCGCGATGCGAGTGCCGCGGACTCGTCGGCCAGGTCGAGGACGCGCACCCCCGCGAGAGCCTCTGTGCTCACGCTGCAGCCTCGCCCAGTGGGATGCGCAGGGCGCACACCAACGCGATCCGCTCTTCGCCGCGGACCTCGAGGGAGACGGCCACCTCTTCCGGTCCGACCGCTTCGACCACCGCGAAGGGTGTCACCGAGGTCTCGGCATAGGTCTGCCCTTTCCAGCGGACGTCGAAGTGGGAGCCGTAGAGCAGCGCCTCGGATCCCCACGCCCGCATGAGCAGCTCGAGCCCGAAGGCCAGTACGTGGGAGCCGCCCGCGATCGGGGCCTTGAGGCCTTCCCGGCGCGCGACCTCGGGGTCCGTGTGGATCGGGTTGTCGTCCCGGCCCGCGTCGCGCTGGCGCATCATCTCGAGGGTCACCCGCTGCGGCTCGCCCTCGAAGCGGTCGCCGACGCTCAGAGAGCGCAGGGCGGCAAGGGAGGGGTTGTCCGCTGCGCGGGAGCCGTCGGGGCAGGGCGCGATGAGCTCCGACTCGGCCAACCCCTCTTCGCCGTCGGGGAGGCTCTCGTCCTTGCGGTAGCGGAGGAGCCCCGTCGTGCAATTCGTGGCCAGGAGCTCACCCTTCGCGTCTCGCGTCTGCGAGGTGTTCACGCCGTAGCGGCGGCCCCGACGCGTGAAGCGGCGCGCCGATTCCCCGCGAAGGCTCAGGGGCTTGCCGATCTCCATGGGTGCGTGCACCGTGAACTGCTCGCGCACCCAGACGCCGCCCGATACGGCGCCCTTCGGTCGCTCTCCCGTAGGTCTCGGCCGCCTCGCCTGGTTGGCGAGCAGGTAGAGGGTCAACCCCGTCACCACGTCGGCGGGCACCCGCCCCGCCGCCACCAACGCACGCGTCCGCTCGCCCCAGGGTCCAAGGCTCTCGGCGGCCGCACGGGAGAGGGAGGCCGGAAGGGGCCCTTCGAGGGGAGTCAGGGCCTGGGGCAGATCCTTCCCGGCAGCCATCGTCTAGGGGCCCGTCTGGCGGGCTTGTCGGGTCCCGCGACCTGGTCCCGGTATCGGCGCCGGTGGAAGCTCCTCCGCGGCCACCTCGAAGCGCGGATGTTCGGGCTCGAGCAGGGCTCGCACCTTGCGCGCGGCGTCGTGGGCATCGACCTCGCTCACGAAGTCCGCCAGGTGGCTCTCTCCGGGCTGCCGGAGCAGACGCACCGCGTCCACCAGACGCTCGATCTCGCCGAGATGGCTGTCCCGCAAGCCGTCCCCTCGCACGACCTGGACGGGCATGGCGGCCAGCAGGAGGTCGAGCCTCTCGAGAGTGGACCCGGCGGTCTCGTCGGCCGAGAAGAAGTCGAGGACGACCTCGTCCTGGCCATGGGCCACGCGGGCGAGGGGCTGGCGCTGCCCCTTCGCGTCGAAGACGTCGAAGCGATAGGTGATGGGGCCGAGGCCCGCGGCCGGCGGATCCGCGGGCAGCTCGAGCCGGACCTCGGCGAAGCGATCGCCGGCGGCATCCTCGAGCAGGAAGGCGCGAGCGCGTCGGGCCAGGTTGCGCATGCGCAGTCGATCGCCGAGCCCGACCCAGGGGAAGGTCTCGCGCGTCTCGAGGCCCAGGAAGAACTCGGCGCCGACCCGATCGTCGAGCCAATCGGCCTCTACGTGGTAGAGCGCCGCGCCCAGGGTCATGAAGTCGGCGGCGATGGCGTAGCCGTAGCAGCCGCACTGGTGGGCCCGCAGCTCGGGCGCCGCCTCCGACGAGGCGATGGCGTCCGCCAGCTCGAGACTCCGGCGATGGTAGTCGAAGCGACCGTTCTCCCCGGGGCGCTTGTGGTGGATCTTGAGGCCGCCGTCCTCGCTGCGGAACAGCGAATCGACCCGGGCCAGGGGTTCGGCAGCGCCGCCGCCAACGAGGCGCGCGAAGACACCGTCGACCCTGCGACCCGAGATCTCGTACCAGACGCGAAGCTCCCGCCCCGTGTCCTCTCGGTGCAGATCCTCGAAGCGGGTCGTTTCGGCTGGCAGCCCCTGTCCGGCAAGCCACCTGCGCAACAGGCGGTGCTCCCTCGTGTTGGTGCCCGGGGAGTCGTCGCTCACCTCGAGGCCGAAGCCCTCCACGGGCAGCGGGGCCGGCGGGGCCAGGAGGGTGTACTCCTCCCGGAAGGCGACTTCGCTTCCCGCCATCGTGCCCTGCGTGCGAACCCGCTGGGGGTAGGCGTGCGGCGGCTCGGCGGGTTGGCGCGAGGTCGCGAGAGCGACATCGACATCCTCGCCTCGCAGGGTCCAACCCTGACCCGAGGGCCGAAGTCGTCCCAGCTCCTGCCCAGCCAGGGTGATGGCGAAGCCGCCCGATGCGCTGCGGCTCCAGCTCAAGCGAGCCGTGGGGGCGGGGTCCACGGGGGCGCCCGCTGAGCAGGCCGCAAGCCAAGCCAGGCCCGAGAGCAGCACGAGGAACAAGCCGCTACGCATCGCCTCCCCCTTGGCGCCTACCGGATCGCGATTGGGTTGATCACCATCTGTACCGCACCCTTGAACCTGGGTTGTCCGAGGACGAACAAGAACTCCCAGGCTTCGTCCCTTGCCAGGTCCCGGGTCCACATGTTCTCGAGGATGTAGACGCCGTTCTTGGCGAGCAGGGTCTGGTGCACCTCGAAGGGGCGCTCCGGGTCCTCGAAGGGAATCACCTCGACACCCGTGGAGTCCGCGCCCACCGCCACGACCCCCTTCTCGGCCAGGTAGCGGGCCCCCTCCAATCCGGGGCCCGGGTGCATCTGCCACCATTTGTCCGGGTCGGTCTCGAGGGGCGCGTGCCAGCCCGAGTGGAAGAGCACCACGTCGCCCCGGCGGATCTCGATGCCCTGGCGCGCCGCGGCCGCATCGATCTCCTTGCGGTTGTAGGCCGTGCCTTCGGGCACCGTCGCGATGCCCCGCAGCCCCGCCATGTCGAGGAGCACGCCCCGGCTCACGATCGGCGGGATCGACTCGGTGCCGAGCTCCTTGAGGCCGCTCGGGTCGACGAAGTCCTTCGCGTGCAGGCCGTTGTAGTAGCGGTGGCCTATGCCCAGGTGTCCGAGCCCGTCGATCTGGGACGAGATGCCCAGGTAGGAGATGAGCAGGTCGTCGTTGGCGGTGACCCGGTTGGCGCCGAGCTCGGGACCCGTGCCGTCGTTCGACTGGGTGATGACGATCTGGAACTTGCGCGGCGGGTAGGCGGGGGTGTTGGCGGCGACCTCCATGCCCAGGGCGTAGCTCTTGCCGGTCGTGACGAGCCGGGCGGCCTCCTTCACGATCGCATCGGAGAGGTGGTTGGCGGCGCCGATGCGGTCCTTCGCGCCGAAGCGCGACGGGTACCAGCTCTCCTCCGCCGCCGCAGGCGGAGTGCCCGCAGCGGCGCCGAGGAGCAGGCCGAGCGCGGTCGCGAGACCGGCTGCCCGACACCCCTGGCTCACTCGAGGCCTCCGTCCATGTCCTTGCCATTCATGCCCGCGTTGAGGCGCGCGCTCTTGACCATGTCTCGCACGATCGGGCCGAGGGTGGTCGGATCCTCGACGGGCTCGACGGAGGGGCCGCGGTGCCAGCCCTCGGCCACGGCCAGCACGCCGCCCGAGGCCTCGAAGACGCGGCCGTTGACGTCGGCGGATTCGCGGCTGGCCAGCCATGTCACGATCGGCGCGATCCAGCGCGGGCTCTGGGCTTCGCGCATCTCGTCGGTGATCTCACCGGGTTGCAGATCCTCGGTCAAGCGGGTCAGGGCGCCGGGGGCGATGCAATTGACGGTGATTCCGTAGCGCTTCAGCTCGCGGGAGGCGATCACCGTGAAGGCCGCGATGCCGGCCTTCGCGGCCCCGTAGTTCGTTTGCCCCGCGTTGCCGTAGATGCCCGACACGGAGGTCGTATTGATCAGGCGCGCGTCCACGGGCTCGCCCGCCTTGCTGCGCGCTCGCCAGTAGGCGGCTGCATGGTGGGCCGGGCTGAAGGTGCCCTTCAGGTGCACCTTGATCACCGCGTCCCACTCGCTCTCCTGCATGTTGACGAGCATGCGATCGCGCAGGATCCCCGCGTTGTTCACCAGCACGTCGAGGCCACCGTAGGTCTCCACGGCCTGATCGATCATCTCCTTGGCGGCGGAAAAATCGCTGATGTCGCAGCCATTGGCGATCGCTTCGCCGCCGGCGGCCTTGATCTCCTGCACCACCTCGTCCGCGGGTCCCAGGTCGGCACCCTCGCCATCGCGTGCGCCGCCCAGATCGTTGACCACGACCTTGGCTCCGTGGGCCGCCAGCATCAGGGCGTACTCGCGGCCGATGCCGCGGCCCGCTCCGGTGACGATGCAGACCCGGTCTTCGCAAAACGTGCTCATCTCGCTTCTCCTCGTTGCGACTGGGCCCCATGCTCGCGCAGGGAGGGTGGCCGCGGCCACCCCTCGTGGTCGGAAGCGGGCGGGCGGGCTACCAAGCTTCCATGACGAATCCCCGGATCCCCGGCGTGGCCATCCTTCTGTGCGCTCTCGCGGCCTGTGGCGGCGATCCCCCGGACCCCGCGAAGTTCGCCGTCGCCGCCGGCGTGCGGGATACCCCGGCCGAGCCCTGCGCGCGCCGGGAGCCGCTGCGGATCGCCCTCTTCGGCGACCTGCACGTCCATACCACCCTCTCCAGCGACGCCTGGAACTACGACGTCGAGGTGCGGCCCCGCGAGTCCTATGGCTACGCCTTCGGAGAGTCGATCCTGCTGCCGCCCAAGGACGAGGCCGGGCGCGGCACCCGGGAGGTGCGCATCGACCGGCCCCTCGACTTCGCGGCCATCACGGACCACGCCGAGTTCCTGGCCGAGCAGCTGCTCTGCACCGATCCCGATTCCGAGGTCTACGAGACGAGCGTGTGCCAGGGCATCCGTGCTTCCACGGCGCCCACCGACTCGCCGCTCGGCTTCAAGATCATGCACCCCTTCCCCTCCCGCGAGGAGGAGGTGTGCGGCGACGGCTCGATCTGCGACCGGGCCACGGCCCAGGGCTGGGCGGAGATCATCGCCGCCGCCGAGGAGTGGAACGACACGACGGCAGCCTGCGAGCGGACCGCCTTCATCGCCTATGAGTACAGCTCCCACCGGCTGGGCTCGAACCTGCACCGCAACGTGATCTTCCGCAACCGCATCGTCCCGAAGGCGCCCGCCAGCTACATGGACCTGCAGCGGGAGTGGGAGCTCTGGGAGCTGCTGAAGCAGACCTGCATCGACTCGGGAACCGGCTGCGACGTGCTGGCGATCCCGCACAACTCGAACATCAGCAACGGCCGCATGTTCGGCGTCGACTATCCGGGGGCTTCCGGCCTCGAAGAGCAGGCTGCGCGGGCGCGTCTGCGCATCGCCCTGGAGCCGGTGGTCGAGATCATGCAGCACAAGGGAGATTCGGAGTGCCGCCGCGGGCTCAGCGACGTGCTCGGCACCGACGACGGGCTCTGCGACTTCGAGAAGTTCGAGAACATGGCCTTCGCCCGTTTCGGCGATTCGGAGCCCCCGGGCGATTGCTATGACGGGCCCCTCGCCGACTGGGTGCCGCACCTCGGACCGAGCTGCCTGAGCCGTCGCAGCTACGTGCGCACCGCGCTCGTCGAAGGCCTCGCCGAGGAGGCCCGCATCGGCGTCAACCCCTTCAAGCTCGGCATCATGGCCAGCACCGACACCCACAATGCCCTGGCCGGAGGCGTCGAAGAGCGCAGCTGGCCCGGCCACCTGGGGATCGCGGACGGCCCTCTCGAGCGGCGTCTCGCCGAGGAGCCGGGCGTGATGGGCAACGTGGCGAACGGGCCGGGGGGCCTGATCGGGGTCTGGGCCGAGGAGAACTCGCGCGAGGCGATCTTCCAGGCGATCCGCCGCAAGGAGGTGTTCGGCACGAGCGGTCCGCGCATCCAGCCGCGCTTCTACGGCGGCTACGGTCTGGCGGCGGACCTCTGCGAATCCCCCGACCTCCTGGCGCGTGCCGACGCGAGCGGGGTGCCGATGGGTGCCGACCTTCCGCCCTCGCCGGAGGCCGGAGCGCCGAGCTTCGCGGTGTGGGCGGCGCGCGATCCGGGCACGCCCGCGGCACCGGGTGGCTTGCTGCAGCGCGTGCAGGTGATCAAGGGGTGGGTCGACGACGAGGGAGGCATGCACCAGCAGGTCGTCGACGTCGCGGGAGGCGAGAACGGCGCCCGGGTCGACCCGGCGACCTGCCGCCCCGAGGGCCCCGGCGAGAGCTTCCTGTGCGGCGTCTGGCAGGACCCGGAGTTCGACGCCT
Organism: Deltaproteobacteria bacterium; assembly: GCA_002687015.1. Taxonomy (GTDB): domain Bacteria; phylum Myxococcota_A; class UBA9160; order UBA9160; family UBA6930. Next base: position 35,141 of record NYZB01000059.1, on the reverse strand, counting down.
CGAAGCGGGCCGTCTACTACGCACGGGTCGTCGAGAATCCGAGCTGTCGCTACTCGGCCTGGAACTGCCTGACGCTGCCGGAGGATGAGCGGCCCTCGGGCTGCGAACACGGGATCATGCAGCAGTTCCAGCAGGAGCGCGCCTGGACGTCGCCTATCTGGTATTCGCCCGCCGGGCCCTGATGGGTACTTGCCCGCCGGGCCCTGATCCGCCGGCGGCGAATGCGGTTAGACTCTCCGCTGCGCGTTGCGGAGAGATCGACATGTCCGAGGCCCGCTCCTTCGTCCCTGCTGCCGGTCGCGACTGGCTGCTGCCCCTGTACGACCCGCTGCTCCGACTGCTGGGCGAAGAACGCATCAAAGGGGCGCTATTCGAGGCGGCGGAGATCTGCCCCGGTCAACGGGTGCTCGACCTGGGCTGTGGCACCGGCACGCTGGCCCTCCTGATCCGCGCGCGATGCCCCGAGGCGCAGGTGGTCGGCCTCGATCCCGATCCCAAGGCCCTTGCGATCGCGCGCCGCAAGGCCGAGCGCGCCGGTGTGGAGATCGACTGGCAGCAGGGCTTTGCCGACGATCTCCCCTTCGAAGACGCGAGCTTCGATCGCGTGGTCTCCTCCCTGGTCTTCCACCACCTGCCGCCGGATCGGGTTCGCGCGACCGTGCCCGAACTGCAGCGCGTGCTCAAGCCGGGCGGCTCCGTCTGGGTGCTCGACTTCGGGGCGGGCGGGCACCACGGACTCCACGGAATCCTGGCCCACCTCACCAGCCATCAGCACGGCGACGAGGATGTGGCGGAGGAGCTTCCCACGCTGCTGGGAGAGGCCGGCCTGGTCGACGCCGAGGCGAGGCCGGCGGGCCGGACCTTCATGGGCTCGCTGGTCCTGACCCACGCCCACGCCCCGGGCTGAGAGAGCCCGGGCAGGGCGGGCGCTGGCCTACGGAGATGCCACCGGGTCGATCCGACTCAATCGGAAGACGCGGATGTTCCGGTCCGTTCGCGCTTCGTAGACGTTCATCTGGGGGATCGCCTTTCGGATCTCGTCCCAGACCTCTCCCTTCTCGGCGTCGGTCAGGGTTCGTGCTCGGGCGGTGAAGCGCTCGCCGGGCATCTGGACCTCGACCTCGGGATTCGCCTCCAGGTTGTAACGCCAGGCCGGGTGCTTCTGCTGGCCCATGGCGCTCGCCACCACCAGGTACTCCCCGTCGTGCTCGATGCAGGCCAGGTGCACGGAGCGCGGCTTCCCCGAACGGCGACCGATCGTGGTCAGGGTGACCATGGGCATGGCCGGAGGACCCATCGAGAAGAAACGCCCGTTGCTCGCCTTGAAGAGCAGGGGGTCGAGCTTCGACGCGACGTGGCGGATCCACCAGGTGGTGGCGCGGTTGGTCGTGAGCCAGACGAGGAAGCGGTCGTCCATGGGTTCGCTCCTTGCGTCGAAGACACTCCCCGTGAGAGGCCCTTGGGCCGTCCCGTCCGGTCATTTGATAAAGCAATCTTGACATGATTGTCAAACAACCTTGATCAAATGGGCCAGGCGATCCTATCCTCCCGGCATGCGAAGCGCGCCCGCCGCGAGTCCGCCCAGGACCTGGCCTCGCTATCGAGACAACCTGGCGCGCCACCTGATCGCCATCTCGCGAGACCTGCAGTCGCGCGTGAGCCGGTCGCTGCAAGAGGACCGGGGCTACGAGGGCCTTCGCCTGAGCTTCGGGCCCTTCCTCTCGCTTCTCTGGGGGGAGGGTCGCCCCCTGGCGTCCATCGCGAGCGAGCTGGCGATCAGCCGGCAGGCCTGCAGCCAGCTCGCCAACCGGATCGAGGGCGCCGGCTACCTGGAGCGAAGGACGCACCCCCAGGATCGGCGGTCCAGGCTCGTGGTGCTCACGGCGCGGGGGCGAGCCCTGGTCGAGGAGGGGGCGCAGATCATCCTCGCGAGCGAGTGCGAGTACGAAGTGCTCGTGGGTCCGAGCGCCCATCGGCGTTTCACCTCGGCGCTGGCTGCGCTCTTCCGTGGCCTGGGCCTCCCCGCCCACCTGGATCCCGCCCTCGCGGCCGGGGCGCGCCCGTCGGTCGGCGTCCTGCCGCTCATCGCGGTGCGGATCGAGCGCGAGCTCATGGAGGCCACGATCGCGCGCGACCATCCCGGACTCAAGATGTCCTTCGGTCAGGTGCTCACGCTCATCGGGCCCGAGGGCGGCCGCATCCACGAGATCGCCCGCCTCCAGGGTGTGAGCCGCCAGGCGATCAGTGCGATCTCCCAGGAGCTCGAGGCCCTGGGCTACTTGCAGCGCCGTCCCGACCCCCGCGACCGGCGCGGCGTGGTCCTCCGGCTGACCCGTCGCGGGGCCGCACTGATCGGCGATTCCGTGGCGGCGCTCGATGAGCTCGACGTCTCCTTCCGAGAGATCCTGGGGGTCCGGCAGCTCGACCAGCTGAAGCGGACCGCGCGCGATCTCTCCCATGCCCTGCATCTCGAAGAGGAGATCTTCGGCGCCGCCGACCGGGACCCGCCGCCGCCCGTCGCCAGGCGCGGTCGCCGGCGCGAGGCAGACCGACACGACATCCAGCAACTCGCAACGAGGCTCCGAAGACAGCTCGGGAGCGGAGATGCGGCCCATCTGGCCGCTCTCCTGAAGCCTCGGGGAAGGAAGAGAGCGACATGAGCTACGACTGGAAAGCGGCCCTGGTTCTCGTGGGCACGCTCTATCTGTTGACGACGATCGGCCGGTACCTGGTCTTCCTGAGCCCGGCCGTCCAGCGCATGCGGGAGCTGAACCGCGAGGCCGACCGGGCCAAGCTGGCCAAGATGCGCTTCCGCGAGGCGGTCAAGGTCAACAACAAGGCGGGCCTCTACACGAACCTGGTCTTCTACGTCACGGTCCTGCCTTTCTGCGTCAGTCTCACGTCGCGGCCCTTCTGGCAGCACCTCGTCGAGATCGTGGTGGTGCTGCTGGTCTTCGACTTCTTCTACTACATGGCCCATCGCTTCCTGCTCCACGGCAAGTCCCTGCGCAAGGTGCACGCCCTCCATCACCAGGCCCTGACGCCAACCAACATCGACGCCCTCTACGTGCACCCCGTCGAGACCACCATCGGGCTCGTGCTCTTCCTGGGCACGATCCCCCTGATCGCGGCTCTCTCCGGGGCCCCGCTCAACGCCTTCTCGATGGCCGTCGCCACGCTCATCTTCACCCAGGTGAACATCCTCAATCACACCTACGTGAACCTGCCCTACTTCCCGTTCAAAACTGTGGACCGGATGACCTCCCTTCACGCGGCTCACCACCTGGACATGGATCATGGCAACTACGCGAGCTTGACGATGATCTACGACTGGGCCCTCGGGACGCTCGAAGAGCGAGCCGACCGGGCCACCCCCTAGCGCGGAAGGGGAGCCGAAGAACATGGGCCGATTGGACGGCAGGGTGGCGCTCATCAGCGGCGGTGCGCGGGGCATGGGTCGCGCGGAGGCACGACTCTTCGCCGCCGAAGGCGCCAGGGTCGCCGTCTGCGACGTGGCCGATGGAGAGGGCAAGGCGGTTGCCGAGGAGATCGGCGCGGGTGCTCTCTACCAACACCTCGACGTGACGAGTGAAGAAGAGTGGGCGGCGGCGGTGGCTGCGACGACGAGCGCCTTCGGCAGGCTCGACGTGCTCGTGAACAACGCGGGCATCGCCGAGTCGGCGCCCCTCGCCGACATGACCCTCGAGAGCTACCGGCGCGTCACCGAGGTGAACCAGACCGGGGTCTTCCTCGGAATGAAGGCCGTCATCGAGCCCATGACCGCGGTCGGAGGTGGCTCGATCCTGAACATCTCCTCGATCGACGGCATGATGGGAATGGACAACCTCATGAGCTACGTCGCGAGCAAGTGGGCGGTGCGCGGCATGACGAAGACCGCCGCCCGCGAGCTCGCGCCCCGCGGCATCCGGGTGAACTCCATCCACCCCGGCTTCATCCTGACGGAGATGGGCGTTCCCGACGGGATCGACGCGTCGGAGATCCACACCCTCCTCGATGCCTACACGGGAAAGATGGCACCGCTGGGCCGCTCGGGCCGGCCCGAGGACATCGCGAAGCTGGCGCTCTTCCTCGCTTCCGACGAGAGCGCCTACTCGACGGGCTCCGAGTTCGTCGCCGACGGCGGTCTGACGGCCGGCTATCCGCCGCCGGGGAGCGAGTAGGGCCCGGACCCGAGTGGCTCCAGGGAGCCGCGCGTTCCCCTCGTCATGGTGAGAGGATCGGCTTCGAGGAGAAGTTCACTTCCTTGCCCGCGTTGGGGACGAAGACCATCTGATCGGGATTGGCCACCACGGTCTTCGAGTTCCTGACCCCGTGACCATGACCGTGCCGATGGCCTTCGAGAGCCTTGACCCTGGCGGGAATCGGAGCCAACCCGGCGAGCGATGTCTCGATCGGTTGCAGCTTGGGCGCCACCGCCTCGAGGACCTTGCGGCGGAATTCCTCGCTGCCGACCAGGCCCGCCGCACCGGGAAGCGCACGGCCGGTCGCTCGGGGCTGCACCTTCTCGCGACCTCGGGGCTCGGCCGGCGCCGCCTTCTTCCTCGCTCGGTCTGCCTTCTCCAGCGCGCTGAGTCGCGACCGCAGCGTGTCGAGCTCCGTGCGAAGGGCATCCATGCTCCGGGCGACGTCGGCGGGCTGGGCGGAGCTGGGTCTGGAGGCTCCTCGAGGCCGCTCCCCCGCCAGGGCGAGGGTGCTGAACACGAGCAGGGCGGCGAACAACAGAAGGGTCGGTCGATGGATCACAGGATCTCCTTGGGTGCGCGCGGGATGCTCGGGACAGCCGCGCTCTCGGATGATCCTACCGATCGTGGGGATTCCCAGGGCCGGCTACATCGTCCGGTCGAGTGCGTGGCTGCCCGGATCGAAGAGGTTCCGGGGGCGAACTCGTCGGAAGCGCCACGAAGGACGACTCGGTCCGACCTTCGTGGCCCCCAGGGGGCGTCGGGCCGATTCTCGGGGAAGGCGCGCATGGTGAAGGCGTTCCGGGCCTGCGCGGTGCCCTACGCTACGAGTCGCTCGTGGGGAATTGGCGGCTCGCCTGCGACACGGCGTCGGACGAAACGAGAGAGCTCTTCCTCCCGATCGTGGAGTGCATGACACCGAGGTCCGGGCGGCTCGCACGGGGAGCGATGCCCGGAGGGGGGAGGAGATGTCCGCGACCTGCTCGCTCGATTCGCCGGAGGTCGCCCGGGTCCTGGGGCGTCTGCACAGCGAGGCCGGCTCCCAGAAGGCCGCCTTCCTGCCGGTTGCCCTCGACTGGGGCCTCGACTTCGTGCTGAGGCGCAAGCCCTCGGTCGAGGAAGAGGCGAGGCGCTTCAAGCACCTCTTCATTCCACTCTCTCCCGAGGCGGGTCGCTTCGCCTACCTGGTGGCTCGATCTCTCGCCGCCCGGCGCATCGTCGAGTTCGGCACCTCGTTCGGGGTCTCGACCCTGTACCTGGCCGCGGCGATCAAGGACAACGGCGGCGGGATCGTGATCGGCTCCGAGATCGAGCCCGGCAAGGTGGTGCGGGCCCGGGTCAACCTCGACGAGGCCGGACTGGGGGAGTACGTCGACATCCGGGAGGGCGACGCCCGCGAGACCCTGGCGGACCCCGGTGGTCCGGTCGACATGGCCCTGCTCGACGGATGGAAGGACCTCTACCTGCCGATCTTCGAGATGCTGGCGCCGAAGCTCCGGGCGGGTGCCGTGGTGCTGGGCGACAACATGAAGACCTTCCCGAAGGCGCTCGCTCCCTACGCCGCGCGGGTTCGCCAGGGCGGCTTCCAATCCGTGACGCTGCCTCTCGGCGCCGGGACGGAGTACTCGGTCAAGCTGGAGGGGTAGGCGATGCCCGCGACCGACCCGCGCCTGGAGAACGAAGCCCGCTACGACCGGATGGCGCCCGCTTACGAGCGGATCGTGCGCCTGGGCAGCTTGGGTGCGATCACCCGGCTCTACCGTGCGGTCGCGGCGGAGCTCGACGTGCCTGCGGGAGGCCTGGTCGTCGAGATCGGCTGCGGCCCCGGCACCGTCACGCCGCATCTGCGCGCGGTGCTCGACGACTCCGTGCGCATCCTCGGGATCGACCTGTCCGGTCGCATGATCGATCTCGCCCGGCAGCGCGCCGAGCGCGCGGGTTGGAGCCAGGTCGAGTACGTGAAGGCCGACGCGACGCGCTGGGAGGCACCGGGGCCCGTGGACGCCGTGGTCTTCTGCCTCGTGCTGAGCGGTCTGCCCGAGCCGCTGCGCTGCGTCGACCGCGCGCTTTCCTGGCTCGCGCCGGGGGGCCAGCTGGTGGTGATGGACTCCCTCCTGGTCCCGGGGCGGCGGCTGGCGAACTGGGTCGTGCGGACCAAGGCACCGCGCGTCGGAGCCGTGCCGGAAGACCTCCCGCTGGACGCTCTCCTCGATCGACTCGGGGAGCCCCGCACGCGTTCCTTCCTGATGGGGAGCTACGTACTCGTCTCCGGTTGCAAGCCGAAGGCGGCCCAGGGTTGACACCGCTTCCAGACCTCGGAGAGAGTAGGAGCGCGAGCTCTTCTCCGACTCGCACCCGCAGCGGATTCGTCTTCGGCGCACGCATTCTCGAGGGCAGATCCCACAGAGGATGCACCGATGCGCAAGTTGCTCTGGATTCTCCCGTTCCTGCTCTGTTTCATGGCCAGCTCGGGCGCCGTTGCCCGGTCCTTCTCCGGACCTCGGCTGGCCTTTCCGGGCGCGGAGGGCTTCGGCGCGACGGCGAAGGGCGGGCGCGGCGGTGACGTCTACCACGTCACCAACCTCGGGGATTCAGGCGCCGGAAGTCTCCGCGAGGGCATCGAGACCGCGGTCGGAGCAAGGACCATCGTCTTCGAGGTGGGAGGCGTCGTCGATCTCCAGTCGCCTCTCTGGGTCTCGGCGGAGCGTCTCACGGTGGCAGGGCAGACCGCACCCGGCGGGATCGGACTTCGCGGCTACCCGATGGTCGTGGCCGGCGCTCGGGACCTCGTGCTCCGCTATCTCCGATTGAGGCCTGGAGACCTGAACGCCCAGGCGGCTCGGGGCCGGCCGGGACAGGGGAATGCCGATCTCCCCGGCGATGCGGCCGATGCCCTTTCGATCTTCGACTCGCGGCGGGTCATCGTCGATCACATCTCCGCCTCGTGGGGCATGGACGAGACGCTCTCCGTGACGAGCTCGCGGGCCGTGACCGTTCAGCACTCGATCATCAGCGAGAGTCTCAACGACTCGTTCCACCCCGAGGGTCTCCACGGCTACGGCTCACTCCTGCGCGGCGTGGGCGGACGGGGCTTCACCTTCTTCGGGAACCTCTACGCCCACCACGCCCTGCGCAGCCCCGCCGTGGGCGGCGAGCAGACGCCTCAGCCGGGCGAGGAGCGCCGTGGTCTCGACATCGAGTTCGTCAACAACGTCGTCTACGACTGGGGCGTGATCTCGAGCCACACCGTGGAGGATCTCGCGCGAATGCGCGTGAACTACCAGGCGAACGTGCACATCGCCGGCCCCACCACGCTCTGCAAGATCTGCGTGTTCACGGTCGTGGATCCCAGCCCGGCGGACAGGCTCTCCGTCCATCATGCCGGAAACTGGCTCGACGCCCAGCCGAACGGCGTCTTCGACCCGGAGCCCGCGTCGGATCCGTCCTTCTTCGGGGTCATGGAAATCGTGGAGGAGCCCTTCCGATTCGGCCATCGAAGCCTCGCTGCGCTGCCAGCCCTGCGAGCCTACGATCGCGTCCTCCGCGAGGCGGGGGCCTCCCTGCCGCGGGACGACGTCGACCGCCGGGTGATCCGTCAGGTCATCGAGCAGAGCGGTGTGATCATCGACTCTCAAGAGCAGGTGGGTGGTTGGCCCGCGGTTCCTCCGCCGCGTCCTCCGCCGATGGACCTGGATCGCGACGGAATGGCCGACGCGTGGGAGTGCCGAATGGGCCTCGACCCCGAGGAGCCGGAGGACCGGAACCGCTTCGACCTGAGCCGCCGCTACACGAACCTGGAGATCTACCTGCACTACCTCGTCTCACCGGATCGAGGTGGGCTGGAGCTTCGCCGGGCCGAGCAGCACCGCCCCGGGCGACGCGGGGGCGGACGCGCGAATTGCAGAGCCGGGAGCCGCTAGAGAAGTCCCTCACGGCAGCAGGGATGATCCGGCGTATCTGGGTCCCGAAGGTCCGCCGGCGCCTCACCCTACCAACCAGCAGGTCTTCGCCGTGCTCTGCGCGAACTGAGGGCCCTCACCCCGACCGGCTCGGCTCGAGATGCGCCCAGGCAGGCGGCAGCGAGACGTCGTGGTTCGGGTTCGGAGGCCGCTCCGGCCTGGTGATTCCGGCGGGCAGCTGCCACTTCATTGCCTTCAGGGTCCGACGGATCTGCTGCATGTCGAGCGTGTCGTGGCTGTAGCAGAAGAGACCGTCGCGCGCGTAGTAGAGGACCGAGATCCCGGGCACCATCCAGGGCGTGCCGTCTTCCTTGTGTCCCAGGATCTGATCCCACTGGCTGACGACGCGGTGGCCTTCGGCCATGGTCCAGTTCTCGGGCGTCGACCAGCCATGGCCCGTGAGGCCGATCATGGACCACTCGAAGAAGGCCCGGATGTTCTCGCGGCCTTCCACGCGCCCCGCCGGATCGATGTAGGCCGCGTCCTCGGTGAAGAAGTCCGCCATGACCGACCAGGGCTGTTTGCCTTCGTCCACCTCGTCTCGCCGGGCGACGAAGCGCGCGTAGGCCTGCAGTGCCTCCTGCTCGACGGGTTTCTCGGGGTGCGCTCGTGCGCCCACGGCCGCACCGACCAGGCCCGCCGCGCCTCCCACCATCGCCTGTCGTCGCGTGAGGCTCTTCATGTGCGCCGTGTCTCCCTCTAGCCGGGCTCGTGCTCCGCGCCCGCCTGGCGGCCCAGCCCGCGGTAGGCCTCCTGGGCCGTGCGCCCCTCGTGGATCACCGCGTTGACCTCGGCCGAGATCGGCAGGGTCACGTCGTGCTTGGCGCCGAGCTCCATGACCACGCGGGTGGTCTTCACGCCCTCGGCCACCTGGTTCATGGCGGCGATGATCTCGTCGATGGTGCGGCCCTTGCCGAGCTCCTCGCCCACGTGGCGATTGCGGCTCTGCTTGCTGGTGCAGGTGGCGATCAGGTCGCCCATGCCGGCGAGCCCGGCGAAGGTGGCCGGCTGGCCGCCCATCGCCACACCCAGGCGGGTGAGCTCGGCCAGGCCGCGGGTGATGACCGCGGAGCGCGTGTTGTCGCCGACGCCCAGTCCGTCGCCCATACCGGTGGCGATGGCGATCACGTTCTTGAGCGCGCCCCCCAGCTCGCAGCCGATCACGTCCTGGTTCGTGTAGACGCGGAAGCCGCCGGAGTGGAAGACGGCCTGGAGCTGCTGGGCCACGTCCTGGTCCTCGAAGGAGATGACGCTGGCGGCGGCGTAGCCGGCCATGATCTCCTTGGCGAGGTTCGGCCCCGTCAGGACGCCGGCGCGATGATCCGGTAGCAGCTCGCGGATCACCTCGGTCATGCGCAGGTGGGTGTCGCGCTCCAGGCCCTTGGCGAGGCTGACGACGGGGACCCAGGGACGGATGTGCCGCGCCACCTCGCCCAGCACCTCCCGGATGCCGTGGGAAGGGACGCCGAGCACCAGCACGTCGGCCTGTTGCACCGCCTCCTCCAGCGACGCGGTCGCGCGCAGCTCGGGGGAGATCGCGTAGCCGGGCAGGTAGCGCTCGTTCGTGTGCTCCCGGTTGATCTCGTCCGCCGTCTCGGCGCGGCGGCACCACAGCGTGGTCGGCGCGTTGTGGGTGGCGAGATGGGCGATGGTGGTGCCGAAGGAACCGGCACCGAGGACGGCGACGCGCAGGCGCATGGAGCGACCTCCGGTGGGTGGGATTCAGCCTTCGAGGACTTCCAGGTAGCGGTCGCGAATCGCCGCGATCTCGTCGTCCAGGGTCTCGCGGGTCCAGCTGCTGGTGTCCACGGGCGGCAGGACGACCGCCTCGACCACGGCCTGTCGGATCACGAGGGCGTCCTTGGGCAGCGCGTCGAGGGCATTGCGGAACACCACGGGGACGATCGGTACGCCGGCCTGCATCGCCATGTGGAAGGCGCCCTTCTTGAAGCGGCCCAGGCGGGGCGTGGGCTGGCGCGTTCCCTCCGGCGCGATGATCAGGGAGCGTCCCTGCTTCAAGGCGTCGACGGCGGGCTCCAGGGCTTCGATCGCCCTGGCGCGGTCGGCGCGGTCGATGAAGACGGCGCCGGCCGCCTTGCCGATCGGTCCGAAGATCGGGTTGTTCGCGATCTCCTTCTTTCCGACTCCGGTCACGTCACGCCGCACCATCTTCAGCATCAGCGGTGCATCGAGCGCGCTCTGATGGTTGAAGATGAAGACGGCGGGTCGATGGGTCCAGAGGTGCTCCTCGCCCTCGACGCGGAGGTCGACGCCGGAGAGCGCCATGGACAGGTCGCTCCACATCGAGCCTGCCACGTTCACCGCCTCGCGCTGCGACCGGTTGATCAGCCCGACGGTCGTTCCGACGACCACCGAGGGAAGCAGGCTCGCAAGGGCCAGCGCCGAGCGCGCGATCTGCTCGACGCCGGGCGTGCCGCGGCTCTGGAAGCGGCGCACGGGCCAGCCGCGCTCTTTGGAGATCTGCGCGAGCATCGAGTCCGGGTTCAGGGGGCAGGGCTTGCCGACGGCCTCGAGGAGCGGCAGGTCGTCGGAGCTGTCCGTGTAGAAGAAGCACTCGGAGAGATCGAGATCGAAGCGGTTGGCGAGCTCTTCGCCGGCCAGGCGTTTGCCTTCGCCGAAACAGGTCGGCTTGAGCACGTCGCCGGTGAATACGCCGTTCTCGACTTCGAGCCGCGTGCACATCACGTTCTCGATCTCGAGCTCGCGCGCCAGGGGATCCACCTGATAGGGCGTGGCCGAGGAGATGATCGCGACGGTGTGGCCGCGCTCCCTGTGGGCCCGCAGCAGGGCGCGGGATTCGGGGTAGATCTTCGTGGCCAGGTGCTTGTCGAAGACCTCCTGGCCGATCTCGATCAGGGTCGACTCGGAGAGGCCGCGCCAGGCCGCGGTCGAGGCCGCCATCAGGCCCGAGAAGCCGGTTCGCCCCATCAAGAAGCCGGTCGTGCCCCGGATCGTCGAGATCGCCTCGGCCGGGGTCATCCGGCCCGAGAGCAGCCGCTCCCGGTAGAACGCGCTCGCCGAGAAGCCGGCCAGCAGGGTGCGGTCGACGTCGAAGAAGGCGCCGACCTTCGGGCCTTGCGGAGCGCGGCGGATCTCGCGGAAGAGGTTGGCCTTGGCCGGCATGGGGGTCCCCCAGAGGTCATTCTCCCACCTTTCGACCCGCTCGGAAAGCGCCTGGAGCTCCGGGCCTTCCGGCAGGATCGAGGCCGAGATCGCGCCCTGTCTGGCGCGAGCCTCCGCGGCGCCTGGGCGCGTTCAATTCCCGGCGCCCCCCTGCCGATACACAGGGCGATGCGCCCCACGATCCTCTCGATGCTCGCCCTGGGCCTGGCCGTCCTGGCCTGTGGCCGCGTCGCCATCGAGCAGCCTGCAGAAGAGGCCCGCGAGCCGGCAGCTCTCACGCAGCCGGAGCGAGCCGAGCGCGGCGGGTCGTCCGACATCGATTCGGATCGCCCCCCGCGCGCCGCACCGGCGCCTCCTGCGAACCCGGAGCCCGAGCCCTCCTACTACCGCTACGTGGACGCCGGTGGGAGCATGCACTTCGTGAGCTCCCTGGATCAGGTGCCGGCCTCCTACCGCGACCAGGCCACTCCGACCGGATTCAGTGGTGGAGGCCTCACCCGGGTGCAGAGCGCCGCCCGGCCCAGTGGCGCCCCGCGGCCCTTCGCCTACGACCCGGACACGGCCGCGGGACACCGGAGCGCCGACGTGGTCGTCTACACGGCGCCCTGGTGCGGTTGGTGCCGCAAGACCATGGGCTGGCTCGACTCCCGGGGTGTCCCCTACGACAACCGCGACATCGAAGCCGACCCGGGCTACCGCGCGGAGCTGATCGAGAAGAGCGGCGGCACCTCGATCCCCTTCGTCGAGATCGGTGAGGGGCAGATCCGCGGGCACTCTCCCGAGCGGATGTCCCGTCTGCTGGCCGGCTCCTAGTCCGGCTCCTGGTCCGGATCCCAGTCCGGATCCCGGTGGGGATCCCCGAGCCCGGCGCCCGCTCCGGCGGCTCCCCTGGCGGGCCGGGTCGGGTACCCTCGCCGGTCCCATGAGCTCGCGGCCGCACCCGCCGGGGTGTCGCTGCCGCAGGGAGGACGCCGTTGAAGGTACCGCTCACGATCCGCGACCACCTCGATCGCGCGCTGCACGTCTACCCCGATCGGGTGGCCTTCGTCGACGAGCCCGAGCAGCCGGCGCCCTCGATGGGCGAGACGAGCTTCCGGCGCCTGGGCGAGCTCTCGCAGGCGATGGGCGCAGGCCTCGATCGTCTCGGGGTGTCCCCCGGAGCGCGGGTCGCCATGGTCTCCCACAATGCCTCGCGGCTGCTGACCTGCTTCTGGGGGGTCAGCGGAAACGGTCGCATCTTCGCGCCGGTGAACTTCCGGCTCTCGCGAGAGGAGGTCGAGTACATCATCGGCCACTGCGGCGCCGAGGTGCTGCTGCTCGACCCCGAGCTGAAGGACACTCTCGGAGGGATCCCCTGCAAGCACAGCTTCGTGCTGGGCGAGGAATCCGACGAGGCCTTGTACGCATTCGGCGCCGAGCCCGCGCCGTGGGAGCCCGACGAAGACCACACGGCCGTGATCAACTACACCTCGGGGACGACGGCCCGGCCGAAGGGCGTGCAGCAGACCCATCGCAGTCTCTGGCTGAATGCCGCGATGTTCGGGTGGCAGGCCGGCGTGAGCGATCGCGATCGCTACCTCCACACCCTTCCCCAGTTCCACTGCAATGGCTGGGGGATGCCCTACGCCCTGGTCGGGATGGGCGCCAGCCAGGTGGTGCTCCGCAAGGTCGACGGGCCCGAGATCCTGCGTCGCGTGCAGCAGCACGACATCACGCTCATGTGCGGTGCGCCCGCCGTGGTCTCCGCGATCCTCGACGCCGCCGCCGAGTGGGACGGGCCCGTGCCCGGCTCCGGACGAACGCGCATCGTCGTGGCTGGGGCACCGCCGCCGACCCGCATCATCGAGCAGGTGGAGACCGAGCTGGGCTGGGAGTTCATCCAGATCTACGGCCTGACCGAGACCGCACCCCTGCTCACCATGAGCCGCGGGCGGCAGGAGTGGGACGATCTCTCACCCGCGGACCGCGCCCGGAAGCTGGGCCGCGCAGGCGCTCCGGCGCTCGGGGTCCGGGTCCGCGTCGACGACAAGGGCGAGATCCTGGCGCGGGCGAACCACGTGCTGGAGGGCTACTGGGAGCAGCCCGAGGCGACCGCGGACGCGATCCGCGAAGGCTGGTTCCACACCGGGGACGGCGGCTACCTGGACGACGACGGCTACGTCGCCATCGCGGACCGCAAGAAGGACGTGATCATCTCGGGCGGCGAGAACGTCTCGTCGATCGAGGTCGAAGACGCGCTCTTCGCCCATCCGGCCGTCGCCGAGGTGGCCGTCATCGGGGTGCCCCACGAGAAATGGGGAGAGACCGTGAAGGCCCTGGTGGTGTTGGCGGCCGGGAGCCAGGCCAGCGAGCAGGAGCTGATCGACCACTGCCGGGAGAAGATCGCCCACTACAAGTGCCCCACCTCGGTCGAGTTCCGCGACGAGCTCTTCCGCACGGCAACCGGCAAGCTGCAGAAGTACAAGCTCCGCGCTCCCTACTGGGAGGGGATGAAGAAGCAGGTCAACTGAGACGGGGGTCCTTCGGCTACTTGCGGAACTCCAGCCCCTCGAAGCGGCCCGAGTTTCGCCACTTGTCGATGAACTCGAAGAAGGCGACGGGGCCTTCCGGGTAGCCACTGCCGTTGAGCTGCTCGCGGCGCCCCGCGGGTTTGCCCTCGTTGTTGTAGTAGCCGGGCGTGCAATCCGGGTTGCCCAGGAATGCGCGGGTGCTGCTCGTGATCAGCGCCGCCCATTCCTGCTCCGCTTCCTCGCTCGCCTCGACCTGCTCGGCGCCGGTCTCGATGGCGTGTCCGAGCACCTTCGCGAGCGTAGAGCCCGCTTCCGTCAGGTTGTGCGTGATGTTCGAGATCAGGTTCGCGGCCTGGCTCATTCCGATGATGAACAGGTTGGGGAACCCGTGGACGTGCATCCCGTGCAGGGTCAGCATTCCGTCGGCCCAGTGCTCGGAGAGCGTGAGCCCATTGCGACCCACGGTCTCGTATCCACAGCGGCGACCGTAGTCGGTCCCGAATTCGAAGCCCGATGCCCAGACCAGGCAGTCGAGTTCGTAGTGCTGGCCGCCTACCCAGACGCCGGTCTCGTCGATTCGTTCGACGCCCTTGCCGTCGGTGTCGATCAGGTGGGTTCCGGGCTCGTTGTAGGCCTGCAGGTACTCGTCGTGGAAGCAGGGGCGTTTGCAGAGCTGGCGATACCAGGGCTTCAGGAGCTGGGCGGTCTCCGGGTCCTCGACCAGGGCGTCCACGCGCTCGCGGATTTCGGTCATCTTCTCGTCGTCGCTGTCTTCATAGGCCTGCACTGCGACCTCGTTCGTGAAGTTGACGCCTTCCTTGCCGACCTTCTGGACGATCCGGTCGCGGATGCGTTGGGAGATGTCCGTCCAGCCGTCCTTCACGAGGTCCTCGTCGGCGAAGCCGCCGGTCTGCAGGGTCGCAAAGTTGAATAGCCACTTCTCCTGCCAACCGGGCTCGAGCTGCGCGAAGAAGGCGGGATCGATCTCGTGGTTGTTCCTGACGTCGATCGACGACGGGGTGCGCTGGAAGACGAAGAGCTCCTTCGCGTCCCGGGCCAGCGGCCCGATGCACTGCACGGCCGTCGCCCCGGTTCCGATGATGCCGACGCGCTTGTCCTTCAGCTTCTCCATCGGCGCGCCTTCGGGAGTTCCGCCGGTGTAGTCGTAGTCCCAGCGAGCCGTGTGAAAGGACTGCCCGGCAAAGCTCTCGATCCCAGGAATCCCGGGGAGCTTGGGGCGGTGCAGGGGCCCGGTACCCATGGCGACGAACTTCGCACGGATCGCGTCGCCCCGGTTCGTGTGGACGATCCAACGCGATGCATCTTCGTTCCACTCGAGCTTCGTCACCTGGGTGGAGAAGAGCACGTCCCTGTGGAGGTCGAACTGGTCCGCGATCCGCTTGCCGTGCTCGAAGATCTCCGGCGCGAAGACGTACTTCATGCTGGGCCGATGGCCGGTTTCTTCGAGCAATGGCAGATAGACCATGGCCGCGGTGTCGCACATGGCGCCGGGGTAGCGGTTCCAGTACCACACGCCGCCGAAGTCGCCGCCTCCCTCGATGATGCGGAAGTTGTCGATACCGGCCTGTCGCAGCCGGGCGCCCGTGCAGAGGCCCGAGAAGCCGCCGCCGATCAGCGCGATCTCCACCTCGTCGGAGAGGGGATCGCGCTCGACGACCTCGGTGTACGGATCCTCCACCAGGTAGGCGAACTGCCCGACCGGCTCGAGGTACTGGTCGTTGCCGTCGGGTCGGATCCGCTTGTCGCGTTCTTCCCGGTACCTTTCGCGCAGTGCTTCGTGATCGATGGGGTCAGCGGTTCCTGCCGGGGTCGTCATCTGGGGCTCCTGGTCTTTCGGGTCGCGCTCGGCTCCGCTCATGGTTCCTCCCCCCAGGCCTCTGCGCAACTCCGTCGCCACGCCTTCGAAGGGAGGAATCGGGATCTTCCCCCAGCGCAGCATGCACCCGGTGTCATTCGACCTGTCGCTCTCCGAAGGCGGGGCGAACCGCCACGCCCCGACTCGAGATGGCAGCCCCGGACCCGCGTCGGTCGGAAGGGGCTAGACTCCCGGGGCGCGCCCCTCGACGGGCACTTGCCGGCGCCACCAGCCGCCCGGTCTGCCGACGGGAACCGTGACGACATGAGTGAAGAAGCGAAATCCGAGAACCCTCCCACTGGTCCCGAGATCTACGCCGAGTACGAAGAGCTGCGGGCGCACCGGCCGGTCTCGAGAAACGAAGGGGAGCCCTGGCGGGTGGCCCGCTACGAAGACGTGCGTCATGTCCTGAAGACCCACGCGGACTTCTCGTCCGAGGTCTCCGAGCGCATGCAGCAGGACGAGAACTCGACGACCACGATGCTCTTTACCGATCCGCCTGCCCACGACCGCTTGCGGGCGTTGGTGAGCAGCGCGTTCACCCCGCGACAGATCGACCTGCAGGAAGAGCAGATCGAGGCTCGCTGTGAGACCTTGATGCGGGACTTCGCGGCGAACGAGACCGGCGACCTGATCACTGCGTTCGCAGCTCCGCTGCCCGTCGGTGTCATTGCGACGATGCTCGGGGTCGAAGACGGCGACTTCGTCGAGTTCAAGCGTTGGTCGGACACGATCTTCACCGACATCGGCGAGATCCTCATTGGCACGCCGAGCCCCGCCGCAGTCGCCGCGGGAGGCGAGATGAGCGCCTACTTCCAGGAGCGCATTGCACGGCTTCGCGAGACCCCCCAAGAGCATCTTCTCTCCGATCTCGTCTACGTCGACACCGAAGAGGGCCGACTGACGGACGGCGAGCTGCTGATGTTCTGCTTCCTCCTGCTGATCGCCGGCAACGAGACGACGACGAGCCTCATCGTCGGCTGTGCGCGCATGTTCGACGAACGTCCCGACATCTTCGATCGGCTCAGGGCTTCCCCTGATCTGATTCCGACCTTCATCGAGGAGACGCTCCGCTTCCATTCACCCTTCAAGGCGACGCTGCGAAGAGCGGCGAGAGACCTGGAGATCGCCGGGCAGCCGATCGCGAAGGGCGACCTGATCCTGCCGCTCATCGCCTCGGCGAACCGCGACGAAAGGGCCTTCCACCGCCCGGCGGAGTTCATCCTGGATCGAAAGCCGAATCCGCATCTCGCCTTCGGCCTGGGCATCCACAGCTGCCTCGGCGCCTCCCTGGCTCGCATGGAGGGAAGGATCGCCGTGGCCTCCATGCTGCGTCATCTCGACGGAATCTCCCTGTGCGATCCCCAGATGCCGGAGCTGGACGGCTTCGGCGCGCCCGCATCGGTGAAGGTGGAGCTTCGCCCGGCGGCGTAGAGGGTTCGCGCCCGGGGGGTCTCCCCCTCAGGGAGCTGAGTCCGGCCTCCTCCGTCCACCCGTTTCGCACCTGCCAGATTGTGGCATTATTAGTGTCAATTGGTGGCAGTGTCGACCTCGCCGCCCTCCTCCCTTCGATGCGCGGGGTCCGCAGACCCGTTCGGAGTCTTCGATGAGCCGATTCTCGAAAGCCCTTCTCGTTGTCGGAGGCGTCGTCGTCGCGCTGGCGATCGTCGTCTACGTCAACCGCGTGGAGCTGATGCTCTCCGCGATCGAAGTCATGGCGGACCGCCAGACACCGGTCTCACCCAACAGGCCGGTCGTGTGGGACTCCGGCCGGGATCCCGCCGGAGCCCCTGCGAGCGAACGCCCGCCGAACGTCGTGCTGATCCTGGCCGATGACCTCGGGTGGAACGACATCACGCTGGGCGGCGGTGGCGTCGCCGGCGGGACGGTGCCGACCCCGCACATCGACTCGATCGCGAAGGAGGGCGTTGCGTTCACACAGGGCTACGCGGCCAACGGCACCTGCGCGCCCTCGCGCGCAGCGATCATGTCGGGCCGATATGGGACGCGCTTCGGTTTCGAGTTCACGCCGACGCCCGACGCGATGATGCCGGCGCTTCGCACGATCATCTCGGCGGCGGGAGGTGCGCGCTCCCAGGTCCGCCCGCCGATGGTCGTCGACGAAGAGGCGGAGGCGATCCCGTACGAGCAAATGGGGATGCCGCCGTCCGAGATCACGCTGGCAGAGCTGTTGAAGGAGCGCGGCTACCACACAGCGCACATCGGCAAGTGGCACCTGGGCCGCGAAGGCGGCATGTCACCCCACGAGCAGGGCTTCGACGAGAGCCTGCTGATGGCCAGCGGCCTCTACCTGAAGAAGGACGATCCGGGAGTCGTCAATGCGAAGCAGGACTTCGACCCGATCGACCTCTTCCTATGGCGCGCCCTGAAGTTCGCCGCGTCGTTCAACGGCGGCGACGCGTTCGAGCCGGCCCGCTACCTGACGGACTACTACACCGACGAGGCCGTCAAGGCGATCGAGGCGAACCGCGACCGCCCCTTCTTCCTGTACCTCGCCCACTGGGCGCCGCACACGCCGCTCCAGGCCGCGAAGGAGGACTACGACGCGTTGTCGCACATCGAGCTGCACCGCGAGCGCGTCTACGCGGCGATGATCCGCTCACTCGACCGCGGCGTCGGGCGAGTTCTCGATGCACTGCGCACCCACGGCCTCGAGGAGAACACGCTCGTCTTGTTCACGTCGGACAACGGCGGCGCGGCCTACATCGGTCTTCCGCACGTCAACGATCCATTCCGCGGCTGGAAGATCACTCTCTTCGAAGGCGGTGTTCACGTGCCCTTCCTCGCGAAGTGGCCCGCGAAGATCGCGCCAGGACGGACCTACGAGGCGCCTGTCCACCACTTCGACCTCTACGCAACCGCCGCCGCGGCCGCCGGTGCGCCGCTACCCTCCGACCGGAAGATGGACGGCGTGGATCTCGTGCCCTACGTGCGCGGCGAGACCGCGGGCGTTCCCCACGAGATGCTCTTCTGGCGCAGCGGCGCCGCCCAGAGCGTGCGCCGCGGGCGCTGGAAGCTGAACGTCAGCGATCCTCCCGGACGAGACGACCGGCGCGAGTGGCTCTTCGATCTCGAGAGCGATCCCGGCGAGCGTCGCGACCTGTCCGCAGAGCAGCCCGCCGTTCTCGCGGCCCTGCGCGCCGCGCTCGACACCCACAACGCCGAGCAGGCCGAACCGCGCTGGCCCTCGCAGATGTCGACGCCGATCAATCTGGACCGTGCGGAGCACGAACCGGACCAGCCGGGCGACGAGTTCGCGTACTGGTCGAACTGAGGTCCGCGGAAGGAGCTCTCTCTAGCGGGCGGCCACCTGGGCCGCGTCCCTCGCCTCGGTGGCGGGTCCGGGGTGCGCGAGCCAGGCTCCGAAGCCGGTCATTCGCACCGCGGCGTAGCGCAGCTGCACGTTCAGGCGGGCCGCGGCACCGCGCAGGCCTGCGACGCCGTCGAGGCGCTTCAGGCACATGTCGCGGTAGGACTGATCTGCGGCGCGCCGGAAGCGCCAGCCGAGGTCGTAGGTGCGGCCGAGCTCGTAGTACCAGTCGTGGCGGATGGCCGGCAGGTCGATGTCGCCGTGCTCGCGGCTGGTGCGGCCGATGCGCACATCGGCGATCACGTCGGCGACGGCCGTCGAGCCGTCCGAGCCGCCCCAACCGAGCTCCAGCTGGGCTTCCCACTCCGAGGTGGAGGGGCGGGCCAGGAACTCCTCGATGCTCTCGGGTCGGGTCTTGCGGCCCCGGCAGCTCTCGTCGGCGAAGCGCTCGGCGTCGTGGCAGCTCGGCAGCGGGCCTTCGCCGGCCAGGGCCGGCGCGCCCAGAAACAGGGCCAGCAGCAGTCCCGATGCGAGGACCCGGAGGTTCCGTCGTGTCGTCGTCGGCTGCCTGATCATGTCCCTTCTCCCTCGGCCATCCGGGCCATCGGCCCGTAGGTCGCACCGGGGAGCCAGGGGGTTCAGGGCAAATCGGGATCCTTCAAGTCATTGATTATCATCAGGAAAATGGTCGCCCGGGCCGTTCCAGGGGGGCGCCGCCGGGTCGATCGCGTCCCGATCGACCTCGATCTCCAGGACCTTCAGCTGCTCCGCCGCCCGCTTCCGGGCGGCCGCGCGCTCCCGGTCGATCTCGATCGTCAGCTCGCGCCGCATCGCTTCGACCCGCTCGCTCTCGAGGGCTGCGAGCCGCCCTCGCAGGAGCTCCCCTCGCTTGGAGACCAGCTCAGCCGGGATGGCCGGGCCCCCGGCCTCGGGGACGTGCTCCAGGCGGATGCGCTCGCGGGCCTCGCTTCCGAGCTCCGATCGAGCCGTCACCTCGATCCAGTTCTCACCGGGGACGAGCGGCACCAGCCCGTCCCAGGAGCCGTCCGCGTGCACGCGAACCTGATGGGCGGCCCGGCCGGTGGTGAGGTTGTGCAGCTCCACCTCCCGAATCGCCGCAAAGCTCACGGTCTCGACGAAGCGCACCAGCTCGCCGGGGGGGCGCACCGGCGTGAAGAGCCCCCCGGTGACGGCTGCCATCTCGACCGTCGAGACCGGGCCCGCAAGCGCCTCGGGCCCGATGGCAAAGCTGTGGATGCGGATGCCGGCCCGGCGCGCGCGGGAGGCCGAGCCCAGCACCGCGCGGACGTTCTCCGCCTCCGATCCGAGCACCGGAAGCGTCGGCTGACCGTCGGTGAAGAACAGCACGATCTTGCGGCTGTCGGGCGCCGGAGCCGAGAGCGCGCCCGGTAGGCCCAGGAGCTCTAGCATGGCGAGGTCGATCCCCGCCGCCATGTGGGTGAGCCCGAAGCCGCCCCGTTCCTGCAGCAAGCCGAGGCCGCGACGAATGCGCTGGTAGTCCGAGGTCAGTGGCTCCACCGTGATGGCCGCGCGCTTGATGTTGGCGGGAGCGCGGGCGCCAGGGAAGGAGAGGGTGGCCTGCCCGGAGAAGCTCACGATGGCGACGCGCGTGCGCCCCGGATCGAGACCCGCCATGACCCGGGCCGCCGCGGCGACCTCCGAGGCCAGGATCGAGTCACCGGGGTCCGAGCTCGCCCCATCCTCGCGCGGCTCGCCAATCCTCCCGTCGCCATCCACGTCGACACCCGTCGGGGCCAGGGTGGAGCCCGAGGTGTCGACGACGATCACCAGGTCGAAGTCGTTCCCGTTGCCCCGCAGCGCCACGGCGTGGCCCGCCAGGAACGCATGGCCGGCCTCGCCCACGGTGGCACCCGCGGCCGGATGGTCGATGGCGACGCGCAGGGAGACCGGGCCCAGTGCCCGCCGATCCCGCTCGGCGCGTCGCGTCGCAGCCAGGACCATGGCCTCGGTGCGCTCCGGAGTGCGCTCGCCATGGGGCGAGCCCGTGGTGGCGCGGCGCCTGGCGCCGGGGCTGTTGGCGGCGCTCGCGCGCGGAGCCAGGCTGGCAAAGAGCCGACCGACCCCGCCGTCGAGGGGCGTCGCGATGGCGGCGACCACACCCCCGATCGGGCCGACGCCCGTGCGCAGCCCACCCTCGGCGGGCCAGGCCGCCTGGAGCAACCCGACCACCCTTCCGGTCGCGGTGTCGACGACCGGAGCACCACCCCAGCCGCGCAGATCGGTGACGGAGGCCAGATCGACTTCGATGCGGGCCGGCGCACTGCGCACCACGGTGCCCACAAGCCGGCGGGGCGTGACCGGGCGCGGCCCGCCGGGCCTCGCCGCGCTTGCCCCCCCGAGCCCGACGATCTCGACCCGAGCCCCCACGGCAGGAAGCTCTGCGGCCGGTTGCAGGACCTGGATCTCCCGTGGTGCCTCCTCGAGGGCGAAGACGATGTGGTCCTCGCGCATCGTTCCACCCGGTGCGTGATACGCCTTCCCCGGCCGCGCCCAGTAGCGGCTCGAGCGCGCCACGGGCAGATCTCGCTCCGGCAGGTGGAAGCCGATCTCGACCGACTCCGCCAGCCGCGTCCGGTCGAAGGAGTGGGCTGCCCCGACCGCGACCGCGCCGGCCTCTCCAGGGGCGGGCAGGAAGAACACGGCTCCGGCGCGGGTGCCTCCCCGCAGGCGCGTCTCGGCGACGACGGGGTCGGGAGCCGGCTCCGCGTGGGTGATGGCACCGAGGGAGAGCAGCAGCGCCGGGAGCCCGATCCACCGGAGTCGCCGCCCGGTACCGTCGATCATGGGAAAAGGGTAGCCACACTGGCCGAAGATCGGCTTGCGCCGGTATCCTGCCCGCTCTTCCACAGGAGGGATCCCATGCCGAGCTTCCACGATTTCGAGGTGGATTCGATCACGGGCGAGTCCGTCGCCCTGTCCAGCTACGAAGGGCAGGTTTGCCTCGTCGTCAATCTCGCCAGCCGTTGAGGCCTCACCGGCCAGTACGCAGGTCTGCGTGCCCTCCACGAAGAGAACGAGTCGAAGGGATTCCAGGTGCTGGGCTTCCCGTGCAACCAGTTTGGCGCCCAGGAGCCGGGCACGAACGAGGAGATCCTGGCCTTCGCCCAGCAGGAGTACGGTGCCAGCTTCCCGATGTTCGCGAAGATCGAGGTCAACGGGGACGCCGCCGCCGGCGTGTACGCGTTCCTCAAGGCGGGCAACCCCGACGAAGAGGGCAACGAAGACATCGCCTGGAACTTCACCAAGTTCCTGGTCGGCCGCGATGGTCGGGTCCTGGCCCGCTACGGCCCGGCGACCACGCCCGAGGAGATCGGCCAGGCCCTGGGAGACCACCTTTGACGGAAGTGCACGGATTCTGCGACGCCCGGTTCGAGCCGGTGCGCGATGCGTTTCTCTCCAACTTCGAGAGGGGCGTCGAAGTCGGCGCCTGCGCGGCCGTCACGGTCGACGGCGTTCCGGTCGTCGACCTCTGGGCGGGCGACGCCGTTCAGGGTGGGGCGCCCTGGCAAGAGGACACGATCGTCAACGTGTACTCCACCACCAAGACCATGGCGGCGATCAGCGTCCTCGTCCTGGCCGACCGGGGCCAGGTCGATCTCGACGCACCCGTCGCCGAGGTCTGGCCCGAGTTCGCACAGAACGGCAAGGAGGGCGTGCTGGTCCGGCACGTGATGAGCCACAGCGCGGGCCTCTCGGGCTTCGATCCGCCGCTCACCAGCCCGACCCAGCTCTACGACTGGGACGCCATCGTCCGGGGCCTGGCCGCCCAGGCGCCCTGGTGGACGCCGGGAGAGGGCTCCGGATACCACGCCGTTACCCAGGGATTCCTGCAGGGCGAGATCGTGCGTCAGGTGACCGGCAAGAGCATCGGGACCTTCTTCCGCGAAGAGGTCGCCGGGCCCCTGGGTGCAGACTTCCACATCGGCCTCGACCCGCGTCACGACGCGCGGGTCGGCGAGCTGGTGCCGCCCGGAGCACCGCCGAATGCGCCCACGGGGGAGCCCGATCCGATCGCCGCGCGCACGATGAACAGCTGTCCGATCACGGGCTTCGAGCCTCGCACCGCGGAGTGGCGCCGTGCCGAGATCCCCGCGGCCGGCGGCATCGGCAACGCCCGCTCGGTGGCACGGGTCCACTCGGCGTTGGCCTGCGGAGGCGAGGTGGACGGCGTGCGCCTGATGTCCGAGGCCACGGTGCACCGCATCCTCGACGAGCAGGCTGCGGGGAAGGACAAGGTCATGGGCGTGCCGATGCGCTACGGGATGGGCTTCGGCCTGATCGATCCGGCGACCTTCCCGCTCAGCCCCAATGAGCGCTCCTTCTTCTGGGGCGGCTGGGGCGGCTCGATCGCCGTGACCGATCTCGACGCGCGCATGTCGGTCGCCTACGTCATGAATCGCATGGACGCGGATCTGCTGGGAGACGTCCGCGGCGGGAGCATCGTGCTCTCGGCCTACAAGGCCCTCGCCGCCTGACGCTTCAGAGGGAGGGATCCTCGCAGGAGCCACGCCGACGGGAGCGGCAGGCCAGGGTCTCGCGGCACTCACCGCTGCACTCGGCGCGCTTGCGGTTGCACAGCACCCAGCAGGGGTGCGAGTAGCAGAGGGACAGGCAGATATCGCCGTAGCGGCGACCGCAGTCGGACAGGCAGGCCGAGCACTGGGCGGCGGCCTCCTCGCCGCGCATGGCCTGGGCCAGGCGCCGGCCGGGGGTTTCCTGGGTGGCCTTGGCGCCGGCCGTGACGGGCAGGGCCAGGAGCACGAGCCCGAGAGCAAGGGCGAGCCATCGGAGCTTCATGGGGGACCTCCGCGGTGGGCCTTTGGCCCCTATCCGGATCGGAAGAACGCCCGGCGGTCTTTAGGGCTGGCGGCGCGCTTCGAGCAGCACCTCCGCGATCTCCGCGAAGCCCCTCCCCGAGTGCCCTTCTGCGACGTAGCGGGGCGGGTCGGGCAGGGCGTCCAGGAAGTCCCGCACGTTCGCGACTCCGGCGGTGACCGGAAACCACGAGAAGGCGGCCGCGTCGTTGCCCGAGTCGCCGACGAAGAGCCAGCGCGGCGCCTCCGCCGCGAGATCGATGCCCAGGAGCTCTCGCACGGCGCGGATCGCGCCGCTGGCCTTGTCCGCCTCGCCGAACGCGGCGTGGGCATGGACCGAGGAGACGACGGCACGCGCGCCGGCGCCCTCGATCAGGCGCACCAGCGCCGCGACCTCTTCCTCCGAGGGCGCCTGGAACTCGCCCACGTCGAAGGCCAGGTCGCAGCGGCGCGCCCACGCGTCATCGGTGACGCAGAGCTGCGGGAGCACGCGCCCGACCTGGTCCCGTAGCGCCGCAAAGCGCTCCTGGTGCTGCTCTCGCAGGTCCGCCGGGTCGAAGTAGCCGCGCACGGGTCTTCCCCGGACCACACCGACCCAGCCGGCTCCATTCTCGCCGACGGCCGCGTCGACGGGCCAGGTTCTCGCCACGATCTCGGCCCAGCCCAGGGGCCGGCCGGTCGAGGCGACCAGGTGGAGCCCTGAAGCCCGGAGATCGCACAGCGCCTGGAGGGCGAGTGGATCCAGGATTCCGTCCGTCGTGACGGTGTCGTCGATGTCGAAGCAGACGCCGCGCAGGGCGCGGGCCAGGTCCCGGGGAAGCTCGCTGATCGGCTGCACCGCGGCAGGGTAACGGCGTTCGCTTGCCGCGCCGCCCCGGCCATTGACAGGGAGGGCCGAAACCAGTCGCATGGGGCCATGCGCGCTCTCCTCTACGCCGCCCTCGGGCTCGTCGTCCTTCTCGTGGCCGGCGTCCTGCTCGCCGTCTGGGCCGGAAGGCAGGGCGAGGACCAGCCGCCGGGCGCGATCGCCACCACGCCGCGGGCTGCGCAGGGGGTCGCGGCTCGGAGCGAGGCCCAGCGCGCCGCCGCTCCCCCGGGTTCCAAGCACGTCCTGTTCGGCGACCTGCACGTGCACACCACCTACTCGCTGGACGCCTTCTTCACCGCCATGCCCATCCTGGCCGGTGAGGGCGCGCCCCCTCCCGCCGATGCCTGTGACTTCGCGCGGCACTGCGCGGCGCTGGACTTCTTCTCGATCACCGACCACGCCTCGGAGCTCACACCCGACCACTGGGCGCGGGAGAAGGAAGCCGTGCGCCAGTGCAATGCCGTCGCCGGGGCCGGCTCCGATCCCGACCTCGTGGCCTTCCACGGCTTCGAGTGGACCCAGATCGGCAGCATCCCCGAGCGCCACTACGGCCACAAGAACGTGATCTTCCGGGGGCTCGGCGAAGAGGAGGTCCCCGCACGGCCCATCACCTCCTTCGGTGGGGTCGAGAACATCAACCCCTGGCACGATGCGGCTGGCGCGATGCGCGCGGCCGGCGTGGTCGATCCCGCGAACTGGAAGGCCTATGCCGACTTCGGATGGAAGGTCGACCAGATGCTGGCGATGCCCATGTGCGACACCGGGGCGAACACCCGGGATCTCCCCCTCGACTGCATGGAGGGCGCGCCCACCCCCGATGTGCTCTTCCGCAAGCTCGACGAGTGGGGCTTCGACTCCCTGGTCATCCCCCACGGAAACGCCTGGGGCAGCTACACGCCGCCGAACAGCTCCTGGGACAAGCAGCTCGAACCCGGGATGCACGACCCGAAACGCCAGCGGCTGGTCGAGATCATGTCGGGCCACGGCAACTCGGAGCAGTACGGGGCCTTCCGGGAGTTCCTGGTCGACGACCAGGGCCACAAGACCTGCCCCGAGCCCAGCGAGGACTACCTGCCCTGCTGCTGGCAGGCGGGCGAGATCATGCGGCAGCGTTGCGATGGCCTCTCGCCGCAGGAGTGCGAGCGGCGGGTGGCGCGCGCAAAGCGGCTCACGATGGAGGCCGGCGTCGCCGTCGACAAGGTCTTTCCCGGTAGCGGTGCGGAGGACTGGCTCGATTGCGGCCAGCCCCGGCGGGGCTTCAAGGCCGCCTACGGCCTGCGTCCGCGCGGGACGGTGCAGTACGCCATGAGCCTCTCACGGCCCGAGGCCGAAGGCGTGCCGCGCCGCTTCCGCTTCGGGTTCATCTCCTCGAGCGACAACCACACGGGCCGCGCGGCGACCGGCTTCAAGCAGGATGGCGCAAAGCGGGGCCGCACCGACATGACCGGGCCGCGCAACGAGTTCTACCGGAGCCTCCTCGACCGGCGCGGCTCTCCCGACGATCCCCAGCAGCCGGTCGAGGTGGCGGTCTCGTTGGGCTCCCAGCTCCAGATCGAGCGCATCGCGAGCTTCTTCTACCCGGGCGGTCTCGTCGCGGTCCACGCGGCCTCGCGCAGTCGGGACGCCATCTGGGAGGCGCTCGAGCGCCGCGAGGTCTACGGCACCAGCGGTCCGCGCATCCTGCTCTGGTTCGATCTCGTGAACGGTGCCGCGCCCCTCCCCATGGGCTCGGAGAGCGAGCTCGGCGAGCCGCCCCGGTTTCGCGTGCGTGCCGTCGGGAGCTTCGTCCAGAAGCCCGGCTGCCCTGCGGATGCCGCCTCGGCCCTCGGCGCGGAGCGGATCGCGAACCTCTGCCTCGGCGAGTGCTACCACCCGGAGGACCGGCGCCGTCGCATCGCAGCGATCGAGGTCGTGCGCGTGAGACCCCAGCTCCGTGCCGACGAGGAGGTCACGCCGTTGATCGAGGACCCGTGGCGGGTCTTCCCCTGCGAGGCCAGCCCCGACGGTTGCGAGGTCGAGTTCGCGGATCCGGACTTCCCGGGCTCGGGTCGCGACGCCGTCTACTACGCCCGCGCCCTGCAGGAGCCCACGCCCGCCCTGAACGGCGCGAACCTCCGCACGCGCTTCGACGAGAAGGGCCGGCCGGCCGTCGTCCGGCCCTGTGCCGTGGACGATCCCTCCGACGACTGCCTGGCGCCGGTGCAGGAGCGCGCCTGGTCCTCGCCGATCTTCGTCGATCAGGTCCGCTAGGAGGTCGCATGCAGCTCCTTCCCCAGGACCTCTCCTTCCCCGATGCGGAGGATCATCTCCACGATCTGGCCCGCGTCCGCACGGGCAAGGAGGACTTCGGCGACGACGAGTACCTGGAGGGGTTGCGCGTGCTGCTGGCCAGCTACGAGGAGGATGCCGACCTCTCGCCGGAGGGGCGCCTCGTCTGCGCCGGCCTCGTGCTGACCGCGCTCTGTGGCCGGCTCGAGGCCCAGGCGGCCATGCGGGACCACCCCGAGCACCGCGACCTCGCCCTGCGGCCTCCGATCATCATCCTCGGTCTTCCCAGGACGGGCACGACGGCCCTGCACAAGCTTCTCTGCTGCGATTCCCGGCACCAGGGTCTCGAGCTGTGGCTGGCCCAGAGCCCGATGCCGCGGCCGCCTCGCGCCCGTTGGGCCGATCATGCCGCCTACCGGCGCTGCGAGGCGCAGACCCGGGCGATGTACGCGGCGGCGCCCGAGATGGCGTCGATCCACGCCATGGCCCCCGACGAGGCGGACGAGTGCTGGAACGTGATGCGGCAGAGCTTCGCGAGCGTGACCTTCGAGTGCGTGGCGCGGGTGCGCAGCTACGCAGCGTGGTGGCGGGACTGTGACATGCGGGCCGCCTACCGCCGCTGGGCCGACCACCTGCGCCTGATCGGCCTGCACGAGCCGGAGAAGCGCTGGGTCCTGAAGGACCCGAGCCACCTCTTCGCACTCCCCGCCCTCCTCGAGGTCCTACCCGACGCGATCCTGGTCATGACCCATCGCGACCCCGTGCGGTCGATTCCCTCGGTGTGCAGCCTGAACGCCACCGCCCGATCGCGGAACGATCGCGTGCCCGACGACGAGGCCCTGGGACGCGAGCAGCTCGACCTCTGGGTGCGGGGCATCGAGCGCGCGCTGGCGCTGCGCGAGCGCCGGCCGGAGCGCTTCGTCGACGTGGCCTTCGGGGAGTTCGTGCGGAGTCCCCTCTCCGTCGTCGAACGCATCCATGCGCGGGCGGGCGTCCCCACCGACGCGGAGACCGTGACCGGCATGCAGGAATGGCTGGCCGCGCACCCCTCACCCTCTCATGCCTACGAAGCGAGTCGCTTCGGACTCGTTCCCGACCTCATCCGCGAGCGTTTCGCCGGCTATCTCTCAGAATGCGACGTCGAGCTGGAGGACTGAGCCATGGGCGAAGACGCGACCCGCGCCTCGCAGGGCAGGGCCTGGGCGGCCTTCTGCGACCGCCTCGAGAAGGTCGGGGAGCGGATCCTGGCCGCCGCACCGGAGGATCCCTTCGATCAAGCCGAGGGCCTCCGCTACCTCGGTCGGCTGACGCGCAGCTTCCTGCGCACCGGCCTCGAGCACGGCCAGCCGAATCCCGTCTCCCTGATCGGCGAGACCCCGAAGATCGGCCTCGACAATCCGGACTACGTGTACGGGCAGGCCAGGCTGGACCCGCTCGCCGAGTACCGGCTGCGCGGTCGGATCGGGGACGCCGAGCTGATCGGCTTCGGCAGCTACTCGGGGGGGCTCGGCACCGCGCAGGGGCTGGTCCGCGACGGCTACCTCGAGAGCGGCCAGCTCGAGCGAGACGAGGAGGGGCGCTTCGAGATCGCCGTCCACCGGCGGCCCCGACCTGGCAACTGGTTGCCGATGGGCGAGGGGACCAACGCCCTCCAGGTTCGGGTGACGCTGCTCGAACGCGCCCATCAACAGGTCCCGCCCCTGGAGCTGCTGCGGCTGGGCGAGGTCCCCGCGCCGTCACCGCTCGACCCGGCGCGCTTCGCCCGAGCCCTCGATCGCACGGGCTCCATGATCGAGGGAGTGGTCGGCCAGTTCCTGGGCTGGACGGCCAGCTTCGAGGCCCACAAGCACGAGATCCGCCCCATCGACCCCTCGCTCCTCGCGGTAGCCCAGGGCGACCCGAACACGAGCTACCACTACGGCTACTGGGAACTCGGCCCGGACGAGGCCTTCGTGATCGAGCTGGACCCACCGGACTGCGAGTACTGGAACCTGCAGATCGGAAACCACTGGCTCGAGTCCCTGGACTTCATGCACCACCAGACCCACGTGAACCACCGCACGGCAGTGCGGAACGAGGATGGCAGCGTGACGATCGTGGTGGCGCCGCGGGATCCGGGGCGGCCGAACTGGCTCGACACGGTGGGTCACGCGCGCGGCGCCCTGGCCCTGCGCTGGGTCGGAGCTTCCGAGATCCCGGTCCCTCGCACCCGCGTCGCTCTGATCTCTGCGCTCTCGCCCTGAGGAGGGCCATATCGCCGGGTCCCGGTGGAAGCCCGGCCGGGCCGGGCCTCGCTACGGTAGGGCCCTGGGAGGGACGAACTTGGTTGCTGGACTCCGCCTCGCTCTGCTCGCGGGCCTCCTGCTCGGGCCGCCGGCCTGCGCCTCCTGGCCCGGCACCGACGGCCCGGGAGTCGATTCCCCTCTCGTCGTCCTGGACGATGGCTCGCTCCTCGGAGCGGTCGACGAGGGCATCCTGGTCTTTCGGGGGATCCCCTACGCCGCGCCCCCCGTCGGCGACTTGCGCTTTCGCCCTCCCCAACGGGTGGAGCCCTGGAGTGGTGATCGGGATGCCACGCGCTTCGGTCCGATCTGTCCCCAGCCCGCCCCTGGCGCCGGTGGAAACCTCTTCGTCCAGGACCTCGTCGCCCGTGCCGGGCTCTCGTGGTGGCGCCGCATGCTGGTCGGTCGCGTGGCCTCCCTGTCGGGGGGTGCCGTCGAGAGTGAGGACTGCCTCACCCTCAACGTCTGGGCCCCGGCGAAGAAGGGCGGCCGGTTCCCGGTCATGGTGTGGCTCCACGGGGGCGGCCACGCCGCCGGCTCGGGCGCGCAGATACCGCGGGCCGGTCTTCCCTACGCGCGACGCGGCATCGTGCTGGTCTCGATCAACTACCGGTTGGGTCTGCTCGGCTTCCTGGCACATCCGGCGCTGGCTGCCGAGTCCGAGCACGGCAGTGCCGGCAACTACGGGATGCTCGACCAGATCGAAGCCCTGCGTTGGGTCGAGCGGAACGTCCACCGCTTCGGCGGCGATCCGGAGCGCGTCACGATCTTCGGGGAGTCGGCGGGCGCACACTCGGTGGGGCAGCTGATGGCGTCTCCGTTGGCTCGCGGTCTCTTCCACGCCGCGATCGCCCAGAGCGGGACGGGGACCCATCAGCATCTTCGGCTCCGCGAGCAGGCGCCCCGCACGCCCGCGGCCGAGTCCGCGGGAGAGCGGATCCTCGCACAGCTCGGCCAGGCAGGCGCCGCGGATCCGGCGGCGGCCCTTCGTTCGGCCACCGTGGAGGAGCTGCGTGCGGCGGCGGCTGCGGATCCGGGTGTCTTCCCGGCCTTCCACCCCAACGTGGACGGCTGGGTGCTCCCGGACTCGACCGCCCGGATCTTCCAGGAGGGCAAGCAGGCCGCGGTGCCGTTGGCCCTGGGCGTGAATCGCGACGAGGGCACCTTGCTGCTGCGCGCCGTCGGCGGGCCGGTGATGGGTGCCGGACGGGTGGGTACGGTGCGGGCCTGGAAGGAGCTCTTGCGCCAGATCTTCGGCGCCGACGCCTCGGTGGTGGACCGCACCTATCCGGTGCGCAATGAGGCCGGCCTGCAGCGCGCCTCGGAGAGGCTGCTCGGCGATTCGCTGTTCGGAGCACCTGCCTTCTTCGCGGCCCGGGCCCACGCGGGTGCCGGCCATCCCACCTATCTCTACCACCTGACCCGCGTGCCGCCGGGCCCACGCCAGACCGCCGGCGCCTACCACGGGCTCGACCTCTCCTACGTGTTCGGTGCTCCCTTCCCGCTCTTCCCGTGGAGCGCCGAAGACGAGGCCCTGGCCCGAAGTGTCGCCGACTACTGGAGCTCCTTCGCTCGCGAGGGTGTCCCTCGCGCCGAGAAGCGCGTCGAGTGGACGCCCTTCGATCCACAGGAGCCGCGTTGGCTCGAGCTGGGGGACGAGGTCGCCATGCGCCCCGTGGCTCCCGCCGCCCGCTACGAGCTCCTGGCTCGTCACCTCGTCGAGCCGCCGGAGCGCGCGCCGGACGCCGAGGCGGCCGAGTAGGGATGCGTGCCTCCACCGTCCTGTCAGCAGGGAGAGCGGCGCGCATGCCCCGGAGCCTCGGGGACGCGTAGGATGGAGGGCCCCCAAGAAGGAGGAACCCATGGCCCGCTTCGATCGCTACATCCCCGGTCAGTTCTCCTGGGTCGACTTGATGAGCCCGGATCCCGAGGCTTCGCCCCGCTTCTATCAGGCCGTCTTCGGCTGGTCCCCCGTGGCCTCCCAGGACGACGCAGGAGGCAGCTACACGATGTTCAAGCTGCAGGACCTCGACGTCGCCGGCATGGGCGCGATGCCCGACGAGATGAAGAGCGCCGGCGTACCCGCCCACTGGAACAGCTACGTGACCGTGGAGGACGTCGACGCCAAGGCGGCGATGGCCCAGGCGCTCGGCGCGGAGCTCCAGATGCCCGTGATCGACATCGCGATGGGCGGCGAGCTGGTGGGCCGGATGGCCGTGGTGGTGGATCCCGAAGGTGCGCGGCTCTCGCTCTGGCAGCCCGGCAGCCACCCCGGGGCTGGCCTGGCGAACGAGCCCGGGAGCTTCGGCTGGAACGAGCTATGCAGCCGCAATGTGCCCGCTGCCCGCGACTTCTACGGAAAGCTGTTCGACTGGAGCTTCCGTCCCGCGGACCCTGCGCAGCCCGACGGCTACCAGGAGATCCTGGTGGGCGATCGGATGAACGGAGGCATCCTGCCCTGGAGCCCCGAGATGGGCGAGATCCCGCCGAGCTGGTCCGTCTACTTCTCGGTTGCGGATTGCGACGAGACCGTGAAGCGGATCCAGGAGCTCGGGGGTCAGCTCCTGATGGGCCCGACGGACATCTCGCCCGGGCGCTTCGCCGTCGCGGCCGATCCCCAGGGAGCGGTCTTCGACGTGATGTTCATGCACCAGCCGGATTGAGCTCGGGTCCCCCGGCCGGCTTGGGCTCGCGCCCGTCTCCGGTCTTGAGGACGGGCCCGCCGGCGGCCATCCAGGCGGTGAAGCCACCCCCGATGTGGGCCACCTTCGCGAGGCCCATGTCGAGCACCGTCTCGGCCGCCAGGGCCGAACGCCAACCACCGGCACAGTAGAAGACGAATCGGCGATCCTCGGCGAAGATCTCCCGGTGGTAGGGGCTCTCGGGATCCACCCAGAACTCGAGCATGCCGCGCGGAGCGTGGACGGAGCCGGGGACGAAGCCCTCGCGCACGCGTTCGCGGATGTCGCGCAGGTCCACGAGCACCACGTCCTCGCGATCGACCAGGCCCAGCGCGTCGCCGGCCTCGATCGTCTCCACCCGTGCCAACGCGGCGTCGACCAGCGCGGCGGCGCTCTTGCGCAGGCTCACGGGCTCAGGTCGCGATCAGCAGGCGCAGACGGTTCCCCACGCGCTCCGCATAGTCCGCCAGGTCGGCGATCCAGAGCAGCAGCTGGTGCAGGTAGACGGTGCTCACGCCGAGCTCGGACTCCATGCCGAAGAGGGTCCGGGCGGCACGGTCGAGGAGCTCGTCCGTCTCGGTCTCGATGGCGCCCAGCTGGGCGATCATCTGGTTCACCCGCTCGACCTCGCGCTCGCCGAAGCCGGTCTCGACCAGCTCGTCCAGCTCGTCGACGATGCGCTGGCCCTGCTCGCAGGCGGCCACCACCCGGGCGACGAGGGCCTGCACGGGATCGGCAAGGGCCGGGGGCAGGACCATGCCGCGCTGGTCCACGAGCTCAGCGATGTCCTGGGTCACGTCGGCGATGGAATCCTGGCAGTCCAGGATTTCGAGCAGGTCGCGACGCTCCATGGCCATCATCAGGCGGCGGGGCAGCTTGCTGCGGATTTCGTTCTTGATGTCGTCGGCTTCGTGCTCGAGTCGATCGATCTCGGCGCGCAGCTTGCGAATGGCCTCCATGTCCCCGGCGGCCATGGCGTCGATCAGGGGCACGACCTGACGGGCGCACGCCACGGCGACCTTCATGTGCTCCTGCATGGGACCGATCGGGGAACGCCCTACCAGCTTGTCGATCCAGGCCACGAGATCCTCCTCCGGTCTAGCCCAGCAGACCCTTGAAGAAGTAGAAGAAGAAGATCGCCAACGCAGCGGAGATGGGAAGGGTCGCCAGCCAGGAGGTGATGATCTTGCCGACCACGCGCAGGTCGATGGCGCCGATGCCCCGGGCCATGCCCACGCCCAGCACCGCGCCCACCAGGGTGTGGGTCGTCGAGACCGGGATGCCCAGCCGTGAGGCCAGCACGATGGTGGTGGCCGCCGCCAGCTCGGCGGCGAAGCCGCGGCTGGGGGTGAGCTCCGTGATCTTCTTGCCCACGGTCTCCATCACCCGGTAGCCCCAGGTCGCCAGGCCCAGCACGATGCCCAGGCCGCCGACGGCCAGCATCCACGGCTGCACCGGGGCCTTTCGGGCGACCTCGCCTGCGCCTTCTTCCACGGCCGTGGCGATGGCGGCCAGCGGCCCGATCGCGTTGGCCACGTCGTTCGACCCGTGGGCGAAGGCCACCGCGCAGGCCGTCAGGATCTGCAGCACGACGAAGACCCGTTCGACCTGCGAGAAGCGGTGGTCCGGGTCTTCTTCGCCTTCCTTCACGCGGCGCAGGAAGAGGGTGCCGAGCAACGCGCCCACGAGGCCCAGGGCGAAGGACCAGGCCACCGCCTCGGGGAGGGCCATGTCGAGCTTCAGGTTCTTCAGGCCCTTGAAGAGGGTGACCAGACCGATGATGAAGAAGACGTAGAAGAAGAAGACGGGCCCGATCCGCTTCACGTGCCGGATGGGGTTCTCCTTGTTCAGGATGAGCTGGCGGGTGATCTGGAAGATGAGGAAGGCCAGCACGCCCGAGAGCAGGGGGGAGGTCAGCCAGCTGAGCACGATCTGTCCGACCTTGGCCCAGTTGACGGCCTCCGGCCCGATGCCCACGGTGCCGAAGCCGACGATCGCGCCGACGATCGCATGGGTGGTCGAGACGGGCAGGCCGAAGCGGGTCGCCCCGAGCAGCAGGGTCGCCGCCGACGTCAGGGCCGCCAGCATCCCGTAGAGCAACGCCTCCTGGGAGACGAGGTCCATGTCGAGCATGCCCTTGCGGACCGTGTCGGTGACGTGGCCTCCCGCCAGGAAGGCGCCCGAGAACTCGAGGGTGGCTGCGACCAGGATCGCGTAGCGGATCGTGAGCGCGCCGGAGCCCACGCTCGTGCCCATGGCATTGGCGACGTCGTTCGCCCCGATCGCCCACGCCATGTAGAGGGCGAGCACGCCGGCCAGCCAGATCTCGGGGGGGATGGAGGCGAAGAACGGCAGCGGGAGGCTCCTGCTGATTCGCGCCGAAATCGTAGTCACCCCTCACCCGCTGTCGAGAAGATTTCTCGATTTCCCTTCCGACCGGGCCAGGGCCCTGAACCTCGAGCGTGCTCCCCGTGACCCACGGTCGAAACCAGGGGCTGGCCGGTCGGATCCAGGTCGATTCGGAGGGCGGCACAGGAGAACCGTCATGAAGATCCGCATTCTGGGCGCCGGCCTGGCGCTTGCTTCCCTCCTCCTCGCGGGCGCCGCTCAGGCGAAGTCCGTTCTCTTCGTGCTGGACGCGTCCGGCAGCATGTGGGGCCGCGTGGGCAGCGAGGCCAAGATCGATGTGGCACGCAGGGTCCTCGGTGGGCTGGTCCACGACCTCCCCGCCGATGTCTCGGTCGGCCTAGAGGCGTACGGCCACACCCGCAAGGACGACTGCAACGACATCGAGACCCTCGCGCCGGTCGGCAGTGCGCGGAGCGAGGTCGTCGGTGTCGTGGAGAGGATCACGCCCAGGGGCATGACGCCCCTGACCGAGGCGATCCGGAAGGCCTCCGAGACGCTGAAGACCGAAGAAGGCGCCTCCCACATCGTGGTCGTGAGCGACGGTCGCGAGACCTGCGGCGGCGATCCCTGCGCGGCGGCCGCCGCGGCCCGCAAGGCGGGTCACGATCTGCGCGTGCACGTGGTCGGCTTCGACGTCGACGAGGAAGAGGCCGGGGAGCTGCAGTGCATCGCCAAGGGTGGCGGCGGCAGGTACTTCGGCGCCCGCAACGCGGACGAGCTGGTCGATGCCTCTGCCGAGGTGAAGAAGACCGTGG